>NZ_JADYXA010000012.1:0-92154 GCF_015864495.1 Pseudoalteromonas sp. SWYJZ98
TGCTGAGAAGCTATTTATCGACTTGCAGAAAACAATATGTATCTGCAAGCCTAGCCCTTGAGTTATTATTCAAAAATCAGCTGCCTGATATATTCATTTCAGATGAGGCTGAATAGTTACATAATTAGTTATGTAAAGTGACGCTTAAACTCACGTCACTTTATTAACTAACTCTCTTACAATTGGGAATAGATCACTGGGTAGCATTCCCCTTTGCCCGTCTCGCTCACTTGCGATATCACCGGCTTTAGCGTGCAGTGTTACGCCATAGCGTGCTGCTTCATCAATATTTAAACCTTGAGCAAGTAATGCCCCAATAATACCAGTGAGTACGTCGCCACTGCCGCCAACTGCCAGTGCTGGGTTGCCATCTTCACATACCCACGTGTGCTGGGCATTAGCTATTAATGTTCCAGCGCCTTTTAATACACAAGTCGCGTTATAGCGCTTGGCGCAAAGGCGAGCATAATTAAAGCGGTCTGATTCTATGTCGCTAGTACTAACACTTAGCAGACGCGAAGCTTCGCCTGGATGTGGCGTAAGTACGCATTGCTCTAACATATACGATGAGGCTTGCTTAGCCAGTAAATTAAGGGCGTCTGCATCTATAACCAATGGCATTTTATTGTTTTGGCAATATTGCATTACTTCATCGAATGTTTGTTGTGCCCACTCGTCTTGCCCAAGCCCTGGGCCAATAACAACGCAGCTTGCCCACTCTAGCGCTTGATGTAAGTTATTACTGCTTACCATAAGCTCTGGTCTGCCAATGCTAATAGGTGTTATTGAGCTTTCGTGTGTATACACCCTTACCATGCCAGCACCCGTTCTAAGAGCTGCTTCACTACTTAACCTAATTGCACCTGCAGTACCGTGATTACCACCAACACATAAAAGCTTGCCATGGCTGCCTTTGTGACTATTGATTGCCCGCGTGGCTATTCCTTTAAAGCTATTAATATTTATCAAGGTTCCTGATGACTGAGCTATACAAGTAAACGCATCGCCAATTGCTAAATCATCAAAAACTAACTTACCGCTATATTGTTTACCTGCCGTCGTTGTGAGCCCTTGCTTTATACCTACAAAAGTAACGGTTGAAGTAGCTTGTACTGCGCACCCTAAAGGCTGTCCTGTATTTGCTTCAATGCCTGATGGAATATCAATGCTTATTACGGGCTTACCACTGTTATTTACAGCGTTAATTATATTCGCAAAATTATCGCGCACGGCGCTATTAAGCCCAGTACCGAGGAGCGCATCAATAACGATATCGCATTTATTAAGAGCATCTTTTGTAAAATGAGAAACCACCCCACCCGCTTCTGTCCATAGCTGCTGCGCTTTTGCAGCATCACCGTTTAATGTCTTATCAGGTTCAGCAGCGCATACTGTTGCCTTTTTACCTGATTGCATAATAAGCCTAGCTACAACGTAACCGTCTCCAGCGTTGTTACCATGGCCAACAATGACTAATGTATGCTGTACATCAAATAACTGCCATTGCTTATATACAGCCTCGCCTGCTCGCTGCATTAGGGTAAATAAATCGCAATGACTATTTTTAGCCGCTAAAGCTTCATTATCTCTTACTTGTTGTGCGGTAAATAAGGTTTTATTAAGCATAAAGGCTCCTTTAATAGGTGATACTTCACCTTATCAAATACTTATATCTAGCGGCTAGTTCTGTTGGCAATTTTAAATTGCAATTTTATTTAAAGTCTAACACTCCCACTTCAATTTGGGCATGGCTCACTTGAGCACGTCTAACTTGAGCAAGGTGAGCTAATTAAAGTACAATGCAGTTAATTAAAGGCTTGGTTTACTTGTAATCCAAGCCTGTTTATTTTTAGGTAGAGAAAAGCATGGCACAAACTCGCGGTAACTTATTTATTTTATCAGCCCCTTCAGGTGCTGGTAAATCAAGCTTAATCAATGCGTTATTAAAAAAACACGCTGATATGAAAGTATCTGTATCACATACAACTCGCGCCCCTCGCCCAGGCGAAGAAAATGGTTTGCATTATCACTTTGCATCTACAGATGAGTTTAAAGCGCTTATTGCCAAAGATGACTTTTTTGAATGGGCCCAAGTGTTTGACAATTACTACGGCACATCAAAGCAGGCTATTGAGTCGCAACTTGATGCGGGTATTGATGTGTTTTTAGATATTGATTGGCAAGGCGCGCAACAAGTGCGCGAAATAATGCCAAGCGTAAAAACTATTTTTATACTACCTCCTTCAAAAGAAGAGTTAGAGCAACGCTTAAATAATCGTGGCCAAGATTCGGCTGAGGTTATTGCCTCTCGTATGGCAAAAGCACAATCTGAAACATCACATTATAACGAATACGACTATGTAATTGTTAATGATGACTTTGAGACTGCGCTTGGCGACATAGAAATGATTGTAATGGCTCAGCGCTTAACCCTAAAAGCGCAAGAAGAACGCCATCAAGTTTTACTAAATAGCCTGCTTAAATAATTTAAGTCTATTTAAATCAGGCTTAGACAAGTAAAACTGATAAAAATTGAACACTGGCTATTGGCGAAAGTGGCTGCTTGCAGTAAACTACGTCTTTGATTTAAATTATTTTTGGAGTGCTGTGATGGCCCGCGTAACAGTTGAAGATGCAGTAGATGCAGTTGGTAATCGTTTTGACTTAATTTTAGTTGCGGCTCGTCGTGCCCGCCAAATTGCTGTTGGTGGTAAAACTCCACTAGTAGACCCTGAAAACGATAAGCCAACGGTAGTTGCTTTACGTGAAATTGAACTAGGTTTAGTTGATAGCTCTTCAATGGACTTAATTGACCGTGAAGAACAACAACACCAAGAAGCAGCTGAATTAGCTGCTGTTGCTGCTATTGTTGGTGGCAACCAATAATCGACCTCCCGGTCTGATTTAGCCAACGGCGCAGTATTTCTACTATAGCCGTTGGCAATCCTCTCTTTTCATCGTATATTCGTAACTTACCTAATTTGCTTCACTAGAACATTGGAGTGTGAATGTATCTTTTTGAAGGTCTTAAAAAGAAAATCTCAGAATACTTGCCCGCTGCTGATGTAGAGCTGGTTCAAAAATCTTACGTGGTAGCCCGAGAGGCCCATGAAGGACAAACTCGCTCGAGTGGCGAACCTTACATAACGCACCCAGTAGAAGTAACCCAAATTCTTGCAGGCATGCACCTTGACCATGAAACGCTCATGGCCGCGCTAATGCATGATGTAATTGAAGATACTGATTTTAGTCAACAAGATTTAGCCGAGATATTTGGCGAAACTGTTGCAGAGCTAGTTGAAGGTGTGAGTAAGCTCGATAAGCTTAGCTTTAAAGATAAAAAAGAATTCCAAGCTGAAAACTACCGCAAAATGATTATGGCAATGACTCAGGATATTCGAGTCATTTTAATCAAGCTTGCTGATAGAACACACAATATGCGTACTTTAGGCGCATTGCGCCCAGATAAGCGCCGCAGAATAGCGCGTGAAACACTAGAAATTTACGCACCAATTGCAAACCGCTTAGGTATTCACGATATTAAAAATGAACTTGAAGACTTAGGTTTTCAAGCTTTATATCCTATGCGTCATCGCGCACTTAAATCGGAAGTTGCTAAAGCACGCGGTAATCGCAAAGAAGTTATTACTAATATCCAGCATGAAATAGAAGCACGTCTTGAAGAATCAGGCATTAAAGCAACTGTGTCTGGCCGTGAAAAACATTTATATAGTATTTATAAAAAAATGCTTAATAAAGAACTGCTATTTAACGAAGTTATGGATATTTACGCGTTTAGAATTGCAGTTGACTCTATGGATACGTGTTATCGTGTATTAGGTGTAGCTCATAGTCTTTATAAACCTATTGAAACACGCTTTAAAGATTATATTGCAGTACCAAAAACAAACGGTTACCAATCGCTTCATACTTCATTAGTTGGTCCACACGGTATACCTGTTGAAATTCAAATTCGTACTCACGATATGGATCATATGGCCGACAAAGGTGTAGCGGCGCATTGGATGTATAAAAAAGCAGGTGATGGCGCAGGTAATACTTCGCAGCAACGTGCTCGCCAGTGGATGCAGAGCTTATTAGAGCTTCAACAAAGTGCGGGTTCATCATTTGAATTTATTGAAAATGTAAAAACTGAGCTATTCCCAGAAGAAATTTACGTATTTACACCAGATGGGCGTATTGTTGAGCTACCGATGGGTGCTACCGCAGTCGATTTTGCCTATGCCGTGCATACAGATGTAGGCAACACCTGTGTAGGCGCGCGCGTTAATCGCAAGCCGCACCCTTTAAGTAGGCCCTTAGATACAGGGCAAACTATAGAGATAATAACAAGCTCAGGTGCTCACCCTAATGCAACATGGCTAAACTTTATTGTTACTGGTAAAGCGCGTTTGGGCGTTCGTAATTACCTTAGAAGCCAGCATCATGAAGAAGCTATGCTTTTAGGGCGCCGCTTACTTGATTCAGCATTAGGTGAAAACAAACTAGATAGCATTGCTGATGAAAATATAGCGAGAGTACTTGAGGAGCACGAACTAACAACGCTTCTTGAATTACTTGTAGAAATTGGCTCTGGTAACCTAATGAGCATGTTAATTGCCAAACGCCTATTACAAAATGACAGTGACGACTTAACTGATATTACCAGCCAAGCCAAAGCGACCATTATTGGTACTGAGGGCATGCTAGTTAATTACTCTAAGTGTTGCCGACCTGTACCTGGCGATGCTATTACAGCTCATGTAAGCCAAGGTAAGGGCCTGACCGTTCACCGCCAAGAATGTAAAAACATCCGTGGCTGGGAAAATGAGCGCTCTAAATACTTAGTTGTAAAATGGGACGACAACCCAGAGAAAGAATATATTGCAGCTCTGAGAGTTGAAATTATTAATCATCAGGGGGCTCTGGCTAAATTAACCAATGTTGTTACTACAACCCAAGCCAATATTGTAGAAATTACCACCGATGAAAAAGAAAGTAATTTATACGTGATAGATTTAGGGGTTACCGTTAAAAACCGTATCCACGTTGCTAACATCATGCGCCGCATTCGCGTTATGCCTGATGTACAAAAAGTCTATCGTAAAAAGTAAAATAGGAAACACATGAATAAAGCATTTATCTCTACCGACAAAGCACCTGCTGCCATTGGCACTTACAGCCAAGCAGTTAAAGTAGGCACCGCTGTTTATTTATCTGGTCAAATTCCATTAGTGCCAGAAACGATGGAAATGATTTCAGAAGACTTTAGTGAGCAAACGCATCAGGTATTTAAAAATATCACTGCGGTATGTGAAGAAGCTGGCGGGCAAATTCAAGATTTAGTGAAAATAAATATTTATCTAACTGATTTATCTAACTTCGCCACTGTAAATGAAGTAATGAGCCAATACTTTAAGCAACCTTACCCAGCAAGAGCTGCATTAGGTGTTCGTGCACTACCAAAAGGTGCACAAGTTGAAATAGATGGAATAATGGAACTTCCTTCTACCAATTAAGTATTACAGGCTATAGAGCCTCTCTATAGCCTTTCTTTCCCTCTTAGCACTTCGTTCTCTGTGACCTCTTGACTCAAATGTAAATTTCTAGCAATCTGTAGTTGTGTTTTAAAAAACAAACTTAACTTAAGTAGTAAAAAAGGATTAACTCGTGTTTAAGCTTGCCAACAATGGAAATGTTTTACTTGATGTAAAAGAACATATTCCTCCCAGCGCTGCATTTATTTTAGAGGCTCTCGAAAAGTCAGCTTTTTGCGACTGCAAAATAGATCATGACGCTATTAATGATTTTTTTAAAAACGAAAACACACAACACACTCTGGTTGTAGCAACAAAACACAATGCCACTTTAAATGTAACAATTAGCGACGATAAAATGTTGGCCATTGGCGAGCTAACCCTTGCCCAAGGCGGAAAATTATTAAGTTTAGAAGATGCAAAAAAACAACTCGTTAAAGCAGGAATTGTGCGTGGCTATAAGCAAGCATTTTTAGAGTTGCTACTGCAAAAACAGTTTGAGCATACAGCGGGTTCTGTCGTTAAGGGAGTATTAGCTAAAGGCAGACTCCCAAGTGATGGTTTGGCCACTAAACTAATAACAACCGTAGAGACTTTAAAAGACCGTTTAAAAACCCCCAAGCTCAAAGAAGATGGCAGCGTGGATATGCGCGACTTTGGCAAGCTTGCAAGCGTAGAGCCAGGCTCTGTGCTTATTCGCCAACAACCAGCAACCCCTGGTAAAGAAGGCTTCACCGTAATAGGTGACATACTGCCCGCAAAACCCGGAGAAAATAAACAATTAGTGGCAGGCGAAGGCACCGAAATATCAAAGCTGAATCCGCTTGAACTAGTCTCTACTATTACAGGTGTTCCGGTTGAAATTAATAATGGTATGCGTGTCGACGATATTTTTACCATTTCAGATGTAAACGTAAAAAGCGGCCACATAGACTTTCAAGGCAGTGTTATTGTTACCCGCAATATAGACCCTGGAATGAAAGTAACAGCCAAAGGCGATATTACTATATTTGGCACTGTTGAATCAGGAGAGCTTACCGCAGGCGGAAACATCACCGTTAAACAAGGCATTATTGGCCATCAAAAAGCCGACGAACAATCACTGTCTTGTAAGCTTATTGCACGAGGTGATATTCACGTATCCCATTCACAGTATTGCTACCTAGAAGCAAATAATATTTTTATTGATCGCCAAACAAGCCACTGTGTAATGAAAGCTAAACGCTTACTGCAAGTTGGTCAATCAGACTTACCTAATGGTAAAATATTTGGTGGCGAAATACTTGATGCAACAACCCTCATTGCTGGCGAAATAGGGAATGAATCAGGTGCTAAAGTGATTATTAACCTAGCGGCTTCTGGCGCCGAAATAACAGCAGATACTGATAATTGCTTTAAAGACTTAGCTAAAACAGATGCACAGCTAGACACGTTACAAGCAGCACTAGAAAAAACTGATTTAGTGAAAGATGCCGAAAAGAAAAAACTATTAATTACTAAAATTGGTGCTACTCAAAAGCATTATTGTGAGCAGGCAGAGCAATTAGAAAAACGTCTTTCAAACTTAGATCACGACTTACACGATTTACTTAACGACGCTAATTTAGCGGTAAATTCTGTTTTGCATTCAGGTGTAGAGATTCATATTTTTGATAAAGTACTTAAAACAATCCGCAATTACCCTCCGTGCAACGTTAAACTTTTGAATAACAAAATTGAAATAGAGTTCAAAACAAGCTAATAACTGAGTGCTCTATTGAGCGCTCAAATTTATTCACATTTAAAGTAAACCGCTTACCTCAGCATGTGTTTGCTGCGGCCATACACCCACTTGTACTTGGCCAATATGCTGCTTTTGTAGCAAGAGCATAGCCAAGCGCGACTGCCCTATTCCACCGCCAATTGTTTGCGGAAATTTACTTTGTAGTAGCGCTTTATGCCAATCAAACTCTAAGCGGTCTTCATCTCCAGTAACCCTTAACTGCGCTTTTAAAACTTCAGGACTTACGCGTATACCCATTGATGAAATTTCAAAAGCGTCTTCAAGTACTGGATTCCATACTAAAATATCACCATTTAAACCCATGTATTGCTCGCATGTCGGCGTAGACCAATCATCGTAATCTGGGGCTCTTACATCATGGATTTTGCCATCACCAAGCGCGCCACCAATACCAATTAAAAATACAGCACCATATTCTTGTGCAATGGCTTTTTCGCGTTGTTTAGCGCTAAAGTCAGGGTACATTTTACGTAGCTCTTCACTGTGCACAAACTTAATGTCGTCCGGTAAAAAAGGCGTCAAACCATAAGACTCACTTACAAAAGCTTCCGTCTCTTTTATCCCTTTATAAATAGATTGAACAGTTTGCTTTAGTGTTGCCAGCGAACGCTCTGTGGTTTCGTTAATTACCTTTTCCCAATCCCATTGATCAACATATACAGAATGAATAGGACTTAATGAATCTTCATCTGGGCGCAAAGCTTTCATTTGAGTGTAAATACCCTCACCAACACCAAAGCCATAAGTTGCGAGTGTTTTACGTTTCCACTTAGCTAATGAATGCACCACTTCGTAGCGACTATCTGTAATCGCTTTTACATTTACAGCAACTGCGTTTTCATGGCCGCTTAAGTTATCTTGCGTGCCGTCACCTACTTTAGCCAAAATAGGGGCTTGAACCTCAACCAGCCCAAGTTGGGTTTCTAGTTGCTGTGAAAAAAATTGCTTAACTTTACTTATTTGCTGCTGTTGCTGCACATAGTGTGAACTCATAATAATTGGCCTCATTCCCAGTTATTGTTACTTGCTTAATTGATAAAAAGCGCCCTAATGAGCGCCTTTAACGAGGTTAATTTAACGATTTGATTAATTAATTCAATATCCCACAATAAAAATAGCTTTAAGATATTAAAACCATCAATTAAGTGGTATAAAAATCATATATTCGATAATTTTATGAGAAAAATATAATGGAAAATTATTTAATCGATAATCTCGATAAACAGATACTTCATGCATTAATGGCAAATGCCCGTACTGCGTACGCCGAATTAGCAAAAAGATTTAATGTAAGCGCAGGGACAATTCACGTAAGAATTGAAAAAATGAAGCAAGCAGGGATCATTACAGGCACCCAATTAACGATTAATACTAAACAGCTAGGCTACGATGTGTGTTGCTTTATAGGTATTAATTTAAATAACGCACGTGATTACCCACAAACACTTATAAAGCTAGAAGCATTGGAGGAAGTGGTAGAGGCTTATTACACAACAGGTAACTACAGTATATTTATAAAGGTAATGACAAAGTCCATTGATCACTTACAAGATGTGCTGATTAATAAGATACAAGCAATAGAAGCCATTCAATCAACAGAAACACTGATTTCTCTACAAAATCCAATTAGCCGTACGGTAATGCCTTAACTGCAAAAATCTCGTATAATTGTCGAAAAAAGAGGATAACCATGCAGCAAACTCGCTACCAAAGAATCGAAGACGTACTTTCGCGCCGTCAAACAGACTTAACCGTGTGCTTAGAAGACGTGCACAAACACCATAACTTATCTGCAATAGTACGAAGTGCTGATGCGGTTGGTTGTCATCACGTACATGCTGTATGGCCTGAAAAGCAAAAATGGCTAACAAATAATACCTCAGGTGGCAGTAAAAACTGGCTAGAGACGCACTTACATAGAAATATTGATGATGCAGTTACTGCAATGCGTGAACGCAATCCAGAAATACAAATACTCGCGACTCACTTATCAGAAGATGCCGTTGATTTTAGAGAAGTAGATTACACCAAGCCAACGGCTATTATTGTTGGACAAGAAAAAACGGGGATCTCAGAAAAAGCCCTAGAATATGCCGATCAAAATATTATTATTCCAATGCAAGGCATGGTGCAATCACTAAATGTTTCAGTTGCTGCTGCGCTAATATTGTTTGAAGCACAGCGCCAACGTGAGCTGGCTGGTTTATATAATAGAGATATGTTGAGCGCCGAAGTTAAACATCCACTCTACTTTGAAGGCTGCCACCCTATTATCGCAAGGCAGTGTAAACAAAAAAAATTACCTTATCCTGTACTTGATGAAAACGGCGAAATAGTCGCTGACGAGCAATTTTGGCAAGCTTTAAAACATACTTGATGGACTAAAGCTCTGTAAGTACACTTAGCTTATTCACAAATAATAAGATTGATATAATTTGTCTAAACCTAGCTTAAATCAATACCCAATTACAGAGCTCAAAGGGGTCGGCCCAAAAATGGCTGAGCGTTTGTTAAAGCTAGGTATTTTAACTGTGCAAGATATGCTTTTTCATTTGCCACTTCGCTACGAAGATCGCACTCGCTTATACGCGATTAATGAGTTGTCACTACATAGCCACGTGAGTGTTGAAGCAACAATTGAAACAAGCCAAATCACGTTTGGAAAAAGGCGCATGCTTGTTTGCCAAATCAATGATGGTACTGGCAGGCTAACACTACGATTTTTTAATTTTACCGCCGCACAAAAAAACGCATTTAGCGCTGGTAAAATAATACGTTGTTTTGGTGAAGTGCGCCGTGGCCGTGTTGGCTTTGAAATGAGTCATCCTGAATACAGCATCAGCGATACCTCTAACGGGCAGCCGGTAGCAACAACATTAACGCCCGTTTATTCAACAACCGAAGGCTTAAAGCAACTATCGATTAGAGCTTTAAGCGAACAGGCTATTGATTTATTAAATAAATACTCAGTAGAAGAACTACTGCCTTCACAGTGGCAGCCATCAAATATGCCGCTAAGTGACGCCTTATTATTACTGCACCGCCCACCAAATGATGTTGATGTAACTGCATTAGAGCAAGGTACTCACCCAGCTCAACAGCGCCTTGTATTTGAGGAGTTACTTGCTCAAAACCTCAGCTTATTAAAAGTACGAGAGCAAGGGCAACAAGTTAAAGCCGTCGCATTAAATCCGGTAAACACATTAGAAAGCCAATTTTTAGAGCAACTTCCTTTTGCACCCACAAATGCGCAAAGCCGCGTAGTTGCTGAAATTAAAGGTGACATGCAACACGCGTATCCAATGATGCGTTTAGTGCAAGGCGATGTAGGCTCAGGTAAAACCCTAGTAGCAGCACTTAGTGCACTAACAGCCATTGCGCAGGGCTTTCAAGTCGCTTTAATGGCTCCTACTGAAATTTTATCAGAGCAACATGGCGTTAATTTTACAACGTGGTTTAATCAACTAGGTATAACAGTTGCTTGGCTTGGCGGTAAAACAAAAGGCAAAGAGCGCGTAGCAACACTTGAAAAAATAGCCTCTGGTGAAGCGCAAATGATTGTAGGTACTCACGCCTTATTTCAAGATGAAGTTAAGTTTAATAACTTAGTGCTTATCGTTATTGATGAACAACACCGCTTTGGTGTCCACCAGCGTTTATCACTGCGTGAAAAAGGTAAGTTTGGTGATTGTTACCCTCATCAACTAGTCATGACCGCAACACCCATTCCACGTACACTCGCCATGACCGCCTATGCCGACTTAGAAACCTCTGTGATTGATGAGCTGCCACCAGGGCGTACGCCAATCACAACAGTGGCACTTCCTGATACTCGCAGGGACGATATTATTGCTCGCGTTAAATTAGCGTGTAACGAGCAAGGCCGCCAAGTTTATTGGGTGTGTACACTTATTGATGAATCTGAAGTACTGCAATGCCAAGCCGCCGAAGACAGCGCACTGCAGTTAAAAGAAGCGCTACCAGAGCTAAACGTAGGCTTAGTACATGGGCGAATGAAATCAGCTGAAAAACAAGCCATCATGAGTGAGTTTAAAGCAGGTAATATACATGTTTTAGTTGCCACTACGGTTATTGAAGTTGGTGTAGACGTCCCTAATGCGAGCTTAATCATTATAGAAAACCCTGAGCGCTTAGGCTTAGCACAGCTGCATCAGTTACGTGGGCGAGTTGGCCGTGGCGCTACGGCATCGCATTGCGTGCTTTTATACCACGCACCACTGTCTCATACTGCTCAAAAGCGATTAGGCGTACTACGCGATAGTAACGATGGTTTTGTAATAGCAGAGCGCGATTTAGAAATTCGTGGCCCTGGTGAAGTACTCGGTACAAAACAAACAGGGTTAGCCGAGTTTAAAATTGCCGATCTTACTCGTGATAAGCACATACTTAATCAAGTAAGGCCAATTGCACAGCAAATGCTTAAGCAACATCCAGAGGTTGTTGACCCACTAATTCAACGTTGGTTGGGTAACAAGCAAAATTACGCGCAAGCGTAACCACTTTATTTTCTATACTTTTGAGTTTACTAAGTTAATTTACTAAATTAGCTTACTAAGGATATAAAAAAGTCAGCTTTAAACAATATAAAGCTGACTACTAATATCTCAATAGAGCAGCATAAAAGCGATTTTCACCCTTTACTGCTCTTAGTTATATTTAAGCTTTGTTAAGCTCAAATATAAACGATGTTTGCGGGAATGAAATTGGCATTTGTAAACCAAACTGCATTAGCGCTTCACCGGTAAATGTTTGACCATTTACCGCAGCAATAGAAGATGGGCGATACTCTTCAAATTTTACCGGCCACACTAAATTAAGTGTGTACTGCGCATCGGTATCTAGGCCAACAAAACGAAGCTTATTAGGCGCTGTACGCGGTGTTTCGCGAACGCTGTTATAGGCAAATAACGCTTTTGTTTTTTGCTCATCGATTAAACCAAAGTTAATTGATAAATCGTCGCTATCAAGGCGGTATAAATCGGCAGCATGAATAAACTCACGATGCTCTTTGTGAAGTGCTATTGCCGCTTTAAGTGCATTGTATTCGTGATCGGTCAGCTCACGTGGGTCCATTTCGATTCCCATGTGGCCAAACATTGATACCGCAGCACGCATTTCAATACTTACATTACGCCCTGTGATATGACAATCGCGTGGGCCTACGTGTGCACCCATAACCGACGATGGGAAAAAGAACGAACATCCACGCTGTATTTCAAGGCGATCAAGCGCATCGTTTGAATCTGACGTCCATACACGGTCTGTGTGTGCAAGTACGCCGTAATCTACACGTGCACCACCTGACGAACAGCTTTCTATTTCAAGCCCTGGGTGCGCCGCTTTAATACGGTCAATTAAACGATAAAGTGCTAATGTTTGCTGGTGCACTGCTGGCTTACCATCAAAATTACCCGCATGGTTAATATCGCGGTTCATATCCCATTTAATGTACTTAATAGTTGGGTATTCAACTAAAATATCGTCAATCGCTTTGTATAGGTACTCAACAACCTCAGAGCGCGTTAAATCAAGTACTAGCTGATTTCTAAAGCTTAGCTGCTCGTTGTTTTGAGAGCCTAAAACCCAATCTGGATGCGCGCGGTATAAATCGCTATCAGGGTTGACCATTTCTGGTTCAAACCAAATACCAAACTCCATACCTAAGCTATTAACATGATCAATGACTGGCGATAAGCCATCTGGATAAATTTTGTAATCTACTGTCCAATCACCTAAGCCTGCATTGTCGCCACGGCGGCCTTTAAACCAGCCATCATCAAGTACAAAACGCTCAATACCTAACGGCGCTACTTTGTCGGCTAACTGCTTAAGCGTGTCTACGTCGTGATCAAAGTAAATACCTTCCCACGTGTTGTAATGCACAGGGCGCGCTTTTTCACGTTGCGCTTGGCTAAGTAAATTAGCTTTAACAAAACGATGGAAATTACGAGAAAGCGCACTAAAACCTTCACTTGAAAACGAGCCATAAATGCTCGGGCTTTGATACGTTTGACCTTTAGCAAGCGTAAGCTCACCAGGAAGTAATAGCTCACCCATTTGTACATAACGACGACCTTCAGCTAGAAGCTCTGCGCGTAGTTTATTGTTGCCGCTCCAACCTAAATGAAAGCCGTAACATTCGCCGTGTTGCTCGCCTGCATTTTCGTTATGCACTAATAAACCAGGAAACACATCGTGTGATGTTTTGCCTTTACGGTTTTCACGTACAAAGCTCCCAAGCACTAAATCAACAGATTGACGCTGGAATTCGTTTGACCAACGACCTTCAAAGCTCACTATTTTGCTTACGCTATCTGGAAATTGAAATGTTGGCGCGGCGCAAAAATTAACGCCCAGTGGTGAGTCACCTAAATTAGTTAATACAGTATGTGCACTTAGTACGTCACTGTTGTTGTCAAGCGTAATGCTGTGCACGACTTCAATACCACGAAGCTTATCTACACTTACAAACTCAACAGTCGCACTTGAAGGCTGACGCACTTCTTGAAGCTCTGGCCCAACTGACCATGCGATTGAGTCATTTACTAGCTCAAGCCCTGGCGCGCCAGTAAAGCCTTCGCCTAATAAAGGAGATAGAGAAATAGGCGCTTCTTCAACCACGGCACATTTTACTTCTTGACGAGTTGCTAGCTGAGTAAGCATTGTTTCTGTTGTTTGCTCAGATAGGCGTTTACCAAAGTACAGTAATGCCGGTGTTTTGCTCTGGCAGTCGAAAATAACGGTGCTGTTTACACTGTCTAATCGATAAAATGATTTAGTGTCGGCCATGATTTTCCTATCCTCTTGTTCATTGTGTGAGTTATAAATATAACGAAAATTAGTAAGCTACACTATTTACTAAATGTATCTCTTTGCTTGAGCCACAATCTATCAGATGGTGACACCCAACAATAATAGTATATATCATATAAATTAGGTTTTGATAGTCTTTACATCGCAAATAGTCAGATAAACTCACTGGAAGTACCACTGTAATAAAAGGTATTAAACTAACCCTCACTTTAAAGCTCTGTTATTGCTTTTAATATATATAAAAAATCGGCCAGAGTTGCCCCATGACCGATTTTGTCAGCTTAAACTATTTATAATCTATTTTTGTACTTGTACTTGTACTTGTCCTGCGTCATCAAGTGCCGGTGTTTTACCTGCCCACTGCGCATTCAAACCAAATACCACTTTATTTACTATCAATGCAAAAGCTACACATACAATCAGTGTAATTGGCATTAAGTGAATGTAATGAATGTCAGTATGTAGTGGGGAGTTTGCAAACGTAAGCATGCCGTACATTACAACACCTAAAATTACTGCTGCAATACCTGCACGTGCATCAACATTTTTAAATAATAAGCCCACTACAAAAATTGAGAATATAGGCATACTTAATAAGCCATTTAATTGCTGTAGCAAGTTAATAATACTGTCTGCTTGCTGGTAAATTGGTACAAGTACCAGTGATAAGCTTGTTAGTAGCAATGTTACGTAACCACTTAGCTTTACAACACTTGGCTCTTTATTAAAGTAAGCTTCGTGAATGTCACATACATATAGTGCTGTAGCTGAATTTAATAAGCTGTTGTAAGTAGATAGCACTGCCGCTGCCATTGCAGCTGCAAACACACCGGTTAACCATGCTGGCATTACATCACCTACAATTCGACCATAAGCAGCGTCGCCAATATCACCGTAAAGTTTAAATGAAATAATACCCGGTAATACCACAATGGCAGGGACGATTAAAAAACGAATTCCCGCTGCGGCAAATATACCTTTTTGCGCTTCTTTAACATTAGGTGCTGCCATGGCTCGTTGCGTAATTGTTTGGTTAGTACCCCAGTAATACATTTGAATAAAGATCATACCGGTTAAAAGTGTTGGCCATGGAATAGGTGAATCAGCATCGCCTATGAGTGTTAAGCGCTCCTCAGGAATACCCGTAAAGTCATAATCAATCGCATTTAGTACTAAAAACACCACTAAAACAGCCATACCCAGTACCAGTAAACCGTTGTAAGTATCAGACACTGCAACTGCACGTAGACCACCAAAAAACGCATAAATAGCACCTACAATGGCAAATGCGGTGGCAATATACATTAGCGGAATATCAACCTTAAACATGGTTTGCATAAACAGCGCACCTGAGTAAATTACCGATGGCATGTAAATAAGTGCATTACCTAAAAAGAATAATCCCCCAATAACAGCGCGAATATGTTTGTTGTTGTAGCGTTTTTCTAAAAGCTCTGTGGTGGTAGTACAATTGTATTTGTAATAAACAGGAATGAAGACTTTAGCTAAAATAATTAAGCCAATAATCGCCGCAAGCTCCCACCAAACAAGCAAAGCCATTTGGTTACCATTCATACCTACTAGTTGGTCGGTACTTAAGTTAGTAAGTGTTATTGAACCTGCAACAAACATCCAAGTAAGGCCACCGCCCGCTAAAAAATACTCTTTGGTTTGGCTTTGTCCGTTATTACGATTTTGGCCTCGGCATTTCCAATAAGTAAGGCCACCAATTAAAGCGGTGACAAAAACAAAAACCACCAGCTGTAAAATGTTATCTGACATGTGTGTGTCTCCTACGCGTTAAGCGCAATGTCTGTGTAATAAAAAAGTGCACGCTACAGCGCGTGCGCATCTCGACTTAGTTCTAACTTAATTTGCTTTAAAGGCATAAGTTCGGGACGTTGGTTGTGCAGCTTTACCAATGCATTTAACTGAAACAGTGAAATAAGCATACTGTTAAGCACACTTAGGTAACCTTGCTTGTGTAAGCTTGCAACGGTATCGCTATCTAAAGTTTGCAGTTTGTCTTCATCAACGGTGCTCAAACCTTGAATAGTTTGGGTTTCGCCTTGTTCAAACTGCAATACAATATCTATGTTTTTAATAAGCCCTAAGCGCGCTACATCTTGGGTAAATTGATACGTTTGATAATCATTTTTTAAATCGCTCTCAAGTAGCTTTTGCTGTGAATTCAAAAATAAACTTGGGTTACCTTTAGCATCAAATAGTGCCTCGCCTTGCTGCGTATTTACGGCTGAGCTTTGATCATCAATCGCAATAAAGTAGTCGCTGCTATTTGCTTCACGGGTCATTAAATAAAGAGGGTGAGTTTGTATACATACCGGTGTGTAAAGCGCCTGCCACTGGTTGTTAATAACCAATAAACTTTGCCCAGCACTAAAGCTTGTTAAACCCGATACGGTATAACTGCCGTTTTGCGCATTTCGCGCTAAAAATATGGGTAAGTCGCATGCAGCTTTTGCTACTTCGTTAGCTCTTAAATTAACTAAATGCTCCGTTTTTGCATATTCAATAACTGCATTAGGGTTAATTTTTAATGTTTGGTGTTTGGTGTTTACTAGTTCACTAATAGCCATAGTTACACATCCTTAAACTGGGTTAGCCGCTAACCACTGCTCAATATAAGCGCGGTGTGGCGGCAAAGTTTGCAACATCTGCTGTGTAAGCTGGCTGTTACGTTCAATTACTTGTTTGGCTTGCGCGTCTTGTGCATACAAATAAGCCTGTTTAGTAAAGTCTGGTTTGAAGCCCATACCATATAAAACGTACTGGTAGCTGGCGGCTGGGAATAACTCTAATGCGCCATGAAAATCTTGAATAAGCGGGCCACGGCTTCCCCAAAGCAGTAAATCTTCTTGCAGGGTTTGTGGAATAGTGTCCGGATGTACATGTGCTTGCCAGTAAGGTTCTGGGCGCTTGGTTAGCATGTAATGGAGCTTTAAAAAGTCGATAATGCGCTGCCAGCGGTAGTCCATTTGCTCGTTAAAGCGTTTAGCTACAATAGGCATTACTTGTGTATCTGCTGGCATATGCTCTGCTACAAAGCGTGCTGAAATTTCAACAAGCATAATAGCGGTTGCTTCAAGCGGCTCTACAAACCCTGCTGACATAAACACAGTTTTTATGCCAAAACTTCTCACGGTAGCCCGACTCAAAGCTAATTTTACGGGCAGTTAAACCGTTTGCTGCATCGCCTAAATAGTTTCGTAAGTTTTGCTCTGCTTCATCGTCTGATAAAAATTTGCTTGAATAAACATGCCCTACACCACGGCGATGCGTTAAACCTATATCCCAAATCCATCCAGCATTTTGCGCTGTTGCTATGGTATGGCTGGCTAAGGAGTCATCGTTTTCATCGTAAGGGACTTGCATCGCCAGTGCGCTGTCGTTAAATAGCACGTGGTCCATTTTTTTTAACGGTACGTTGAGCGCTTGGCCTAATAACAATGATGAAAAACCAGTACAGTCTATAAATAAATCGGCGCTTATAATGCGGGTTTGATCTTTTAGAGTAAGCTCATTTATTGCACCATCGTCATCAAGTTTTACCTGATCAACAGTACCAATAATATGCTCTACGCCAAGCTTGCTTTTACAATGCTGTTTAAGCATTTCTGCAAAAGCGCCGGCATCTAAGTGATAAGCGTAATTACAATTACCTTGATATTCACCTTGCGCTATACCTCTTGGGGCTAAGCTTGCTTCGCAAATATCATGTTGAAAATTAGTTTGCTGTGCAAAGTCTTCAACATTATCTAAATAAGGGGCTAAATCTATGCGGCCGTAGCCTAGCGGTACAGTAAATGGATGGTAGTAAAAGTCGTTGTTGCCGTGCGTCCAATTTACAAATTTACCACCTTGCTTAAAGGTAGCGTTACAGGCTTTAAATACATCAACTTCACGCAAACCTATTTGCTGAAGTGTGTTTTTCATAGTGGGCCAGGTACCTTCACCTACACCAATTGTTGGAATATCTGACGATTCAACCAACATCACTTTTAAGCCATCACCATTTTTACCTTGGTGATACGAAGCTATAATTGCAGCGCTCAACCATCCTGCTGTGCCGCCACCAATTACTGCGATTGTTTTTATTGTTTTATTCATAATGGGCTACTCTTTGAGTATCTTTGATAACGTTTTATACAACAAATGCCCGGTAGGGCATTTGGATTTAATGTGGCTTCATTTTAGCCAATTAGGTTAACTAATATACATTACTGTTAAATTAACCTAATTGGTATTAGCACTAATGTACTGCAATGAAACAAGAGGCGAGAAGTTCGCCTCAAACATTAATTAAAACGATCCGCGAATACCAAACGCGTAACGTGAGCCATTATCTTCCACTGAATAGATTTGGTTAGCAAAACGACCCGTTTGTACTAACTCTTCTTCAGTGATGTTGATGCCTTCTGCAAAAATAGTGAAGTTTTCGTTAATATCGTAGCTTGCACTAATATCCCACTGGCCGTACGTTTCTACGTTCACTGGTTCACCATTGAAGCCGTTATCAACTAAGCGTAAAAAGCCTTCACGGTTGTTAAATGCAACACGTGCTTGCCAGTTGTCTTGCTCATAAAACAATACTAAGTTTTGTGAATCGCCCAAACCTTCAAGTGCAAATGTTTGAGTTGTATCATCACCTACACTAATGTCGCTATTCACAACAGTCGCATTAGCGATAAAACCAAAGCCATTTTCAAACATGTGAGTAACACCCACTTCGAAGCCGGTTACAGTTGCAGACTCACCATTTTGAGGACGGCTTACAGTGTAAACTTCTGAGCTACCAATAAGTTCGTCATCTGTTTGGTCTGTACATGTAGTACACGCAAAATCAGGACCTGAACGGTCAGACATTTCGTATGTTTCTGAACCCGTTAACGTAACAATAAAGTCGTCAACTTCTTTACTAAATACTGCAAAGCTAAATAAGTTAGCATCGTTGTAGTACCACTCGTAAGAGATATCCCAGTTTTCTGATTGGAATGGTTTAAGTGCTGGATTACCACCACTTGCCGTTAAGTTTTGACGACGTGGTTCGTTAAAGTTTGTCGCAGGAGATAACTGAGACATAGTTGGACGAGTAATACTATCGTACGCAGCAAAACGTAAAATCATATTATCTTGTAGCTCAAGCTTAACGTTGAAAGACGGTAGTAAGTTTGAGTAGCTAGTACCTTGTTCAATATTAGTCGCAGGGCCAAATACGTTAGCAAACAATGTCGCATCTGACGTTGGTATAACATCGCTAATAAAGCTTTGTATTGCAGCAACTTCAATATCGGTTTCAGAGTAACGAGCACCCATATTAACGGTTACTGGCATATCAGCTAAGTCAAAACCAAGCGTAAAGTCCATGTATAAGCTAGTGATGTCTTCGTTAATTGTGTAACGGTTATTTTGTAGCGTTGGCTCTACTGGAAAACCTTGATCGGCTATGTAATCAAGCATTTTATCGCCATCGTAGCTATAAAATGTATCGATTAAACCAGGGAAGTAATTACTCGCTGTGTATGCTTCAAAATCAATTTCATCAAGCGGTGCTTGTGTACCGTAACCACAAAATTGACATTGGCTACCAAAAATTTGGAAGCTAGATTTTTCACGCTCTTGGCGATAAGCACCAAAGTTAATACGCTCTACTGGGCCTTTATCTGGCACGTATTCAAAATCGGCTTTTACTTCAGTGATTTCATCTTCATCTGTAAATTGGTTACCAATTTCGTTGTGGTGAAGACGCGCTAGGCTTGGATCTGGCAATGAACCATTTTCAAAACCATCATGCTGTACGGTAGGAATGCTGCCTGTACCGTCAAAAGTATAGCTGTTAATAATACCCACTACGTTAAAACGATCATTACCTGCACGGTCGTTTTCAGCTGTTGAGCGAGATAGATCAAATTTTGCTTTTAGTGACTCGTTTACTTGCCAATCAACATTAATACCAAATGCTTTGTTAGTTACATCACGTGAGTTACGTGTATGTGATACAAAGTCGCTTGCAGGGTCGCCACTTGGTGCACCTAAACCAACTTCTTGAGAGAAAGTTAAAAGCGTCCCCGTTTCAGCATCAATTGTTGCGCTGCCTACACGGTCTGGTTCGAACCAAGATGCTAAATCACGCACTGACGAATCAACTTCAAATTTTGAAATCATTCCATCAACCGTAATCGTAACATCGTCAGATGGTGCATATTGAAGTACTAAACTTGCGTTTGTACGTTCACGGTCTTGCTCATCAACTACTTGGTCCCAGTTACGTGGAATGTAAGCATTTTCAAACAATACACCATCAGTTGGGTTAGATATTGTTTGGCCACCGCGCCAACCTGCCGTTAAAATTTGGTTGTTTTGAAGTTTACGTTGCTGATTAGTGATGGCAAAAAGCACACCTAGCTTGTCATCGTTAAACGTATTACTTATTAAAAATGATGTTGATGGAGATACTTCTTCAGAAAGGCTTTCGTACATACCTTTAACTGAACCTAAAATATGTAAACCACCAAAATCAAAAGGGCGTGCTGTAGTTACGTTAACCGTACCACCAATGCCGCCTTCTTGAAGCGTTGCTGTATTACTTTTATAAATATCAGCACCGGTGATTTGATCTGCCGCTAATACATCAAAATTAAATTCACGACCTGCACTGTCTGTCGCAATTTGACGACCATTAACAAGTACAGTATTAAATTGTGGACCAAAACCACGAATAGTTACCGCTTGGCCTTCACCACCACTGCGGTCAATTGCTACACCTGTAATACGTTGCAGAGACTCTGCTACGTTTAAATCAGGAAATTTACCAAGATCTTCTGCTTTAATCCCGTCTGTAACAACATTAGATGCTTTTTTATCTAACATTGATGAACGTAAGCTGCTGCGGATACCCGTTACTGCGATAACTTCAACATCTTCATTTACTACTGTAGGCGTATTGCCTTCAGCGCCTTGAGCTGCAACGCTTCCGCTTGCCAATATACCAGTGATAGCAATACTGAGCGCGGTTTTCTTGTTGAACGATAACTTATTGTTAATTATCATTTTTTAAAAACTCCTGATTGTGTGTAGTCGTTGTGTCGTTGTGGTAGTGCGTATAGTTTCAAATAGTATTTATATTATAAATACTTTAAACCGGCAAGAAGTGCAACCTTTTCCTTAATTATGGATGGCATTTAATTACCGTATATTTTCTTTTGATTTTCTTTTAATTAACATTAAAGAACTGTATTCACTCAGAAAAAGCGTAAATAATAACCTGTTCGTATTTCTCTGCTGGCAATAAATTAGCCTTTGGAAAATTTTCACGATTTGGCGCATCTGGCCAATTTTGCGCTTCAAAACACAAAGCTTGCCGTGCTTTAAAAGGCGAACCAACAAAGTTTGCGGTATAAAGCTGCATGCCTGGCTGTGTACTTTTAAGGGTTAAACTAACGTTCGTGTGTGGCGAAGTTAATGTAGCCATCGTCTTTAAACTGCTGTCATCATTAAAAATATAGCAGTGATCAAAGCCATTTCCAGCTTCTAGCTGAGGATGAACGGCGCTTAAGGCCTCACCAACTTGAGCTGGCTTAGTAAAGTCAAAGCAGGTACCGCAAACTAAAGCGGCTTCATTAAGTGGAATACTAGTTGTATCAATAGGAAGGTAACGATCGGTATTAATTTGAACAAGATGCTCATTAATTGATTCACTACTATCAAGATTAAAGTAGCAATGGTTAGTAAAGTTAACGAGCGTTTCTTTATTGGTTAGCGCTTTAAAGTGCAGAGTAAGCTCGCCGTTTTTAGCGCTAATAGTTTGCCAAACCTGCAACTCACCGGGGAAACCTTGTTCGCCGTCGGGCGAGCAATAATAAAGCTCAACTTCACTTTCAGTTTGTTTGGTTACTTGCCAAAGTACTTTATTAAAGCCTTTAATGCCGCCATGTAGGTTATTAGGGCCGTTATTTGTCTCTAATTGATACTGCGTACCAGATAAGCTAAAACGCCCCTTTGCAATTCGATTAGCGTATCGACCTACTGTAGCGCCTAAGTAAAATGGGTTTTCAAGATAGTATTGAGGGTCATCGACGCTAAGCGTCATTTCTTGTTTTTTAAATTTAATGCTTTTTATTATTGCGCCAAACGGCAAAATTTCAGCTGCTAAATTCTCACCATCACTGAGCTGAATAACTTGTAAAGGCTGGTTACTGGCAATAGATGTCACACGCATACTCCAATCAAATTACCGAATTAACATTTCCTGTTATAACGGCGCAACAATATATAATATAAATAGTATATAATTGAAGCCTGCAACTCAATCTAAATACGTTAAAATTTCTCGACAAAAATTTACAGCTGCCATTATTTATTTACACTAATCCAGCTCAGCATGAGCTTATATAAAATATAAGCTTTGTAAGGTTAACTCCCTTGGTAAATATGCTCGTTAAGCGCTGCTTTTTCGTCAATGCTAAGCGCTTGCTTTGATTTAGCAATAAAGTCGTATCTCACCATCACAGCTTTGCCTATTGCGCAGCATTTATCGTGTTGCCATGCTTCTTGCCTAAGCGTAAAAGAACTAGTCCCTATATGCTCTACAGAGGTTTTTACGGTCACTTCGTGGCCATAAAATAATTCGCCCACAAACGACACTTCAACTTTGGCGATAATCAATTTCCAATCATGTGGATTTAAGTCCGGTGTAAAAAACTTAAAAATAGGTCCACGTGCGACTTCAAACCATACAGGGAGTACGGTATTGTTAATGTGTCCGAGTGCATCTGTTTCGCTAAAGCGCGGCATCACTTTTTCAATAAACATAAAAATCCAATAATAATTATATAAAGGTAAACCATGACGGACTTTATACGCGTTATTGATAACGCATTAAGCGATGAGTTTTGCGATGAATTTATTTCCACATTCGCGCAAAGCCCGCATGTAAGACAAGGGGTAACATCGGGCGGTGTCGACTTAAAGAAAAAAGACAGCCACGACCTACACTTAAATAATCACCCCGAATATGCACAACAATTAAAACATATACAACAAACGACTGCACAGCATGTTTTTAAGTATGTTGAAGAGCATATTTTTATGATGATTGGGGCATTTGGCTTAAAGGTTTATCATCCAAAAACAGGTGATGTAGTCGATTTAACCCAAGAGAATTTTGAAGAAGTGGGTAAACCGCAGTTACCCGTTTTAGTTCAGCAAATTTTTAGACTCGGTAACATTCAAGCGCAAAAATACGAAGTAAACAAAGGTGGCTACCCTTACTGGCACAGTGAAGTTTATCCGCAGCTACAGCACAATGAAGCTTTGCATCGCGTGTTGTTATTTATGTTTTACTTAAACGATGTAGAAGAAGGTGGTGAAACAGAGTTTTATTATCAAAACCGTAAAATCGCCCCTAAAAAAGGCACTATGGTAATAGCACCTGGCTACTTTACACATACTCATAGAGGCAATAAGCCAGTATCAAACGATAAGTATATTTTAACCTCGTGGGTATTGTTTAACCGTGCAGAACAAATATATGGTGCGCCTAAGAGTTAGCGCACCAAAATCAGTATTATTTAACCGAGCAGTTCATCAAATAAATTAAACAACTGATCTAGCTCTTCAATGGTGTTGTAGTGCATACAACCAATGCGCACTACGCCGCCTTTATCAAGCACATCTAATTGCTTGCACAACCCTTGCGCGTAAAAATTACCATCCCACACGCAAATATGCTGCTTACCTAGAAATTCTGAAACGGCGCGTGGCTCAAGCCCTTCAAAAATTAAAGCAAAAGTAGGTGTACGCTCATTAAGGCGATCAAAATCATCAATACCAAATAACTTAATACGTGGATAATTAACTAAGCGCGTTAAAAAGTGTTCGCTAAGCGCCATTTCGTGCTGCTTAGTTTTAGCAAAAGCAACGCTTAACTTTTCGCGGCGTGAATGGCTATCGTCAAGTTCGCTAATCGCCGCAATGTAATCAACAGCTGCGATAAAACCAGCCATTGCTTCAAAGCTTTGCGTGCCGGTTTCCCAGCGACCTGGTGCTACGTCTTTAGCTGGCTCAACCTTGTAAGGCATAAACCCGTCTAAATGTTCTTTTTTACCATAAACCATACCTAAATGCGGGCCAAAAAACTTATACGCAGAGCACGCTAAAAAGTCGCAATCAAGTGCTTGTACGTCAACAAGTTCATGCGGTGCATAGTGTACGGCATCAACATAAACAAGTGCACCTACAGCATGAGCAAGCTCTACAATACGTTTAATATTGTTAATTGAACCTGTGGTATTTGACGCATACGTTACCGCTACAAGCTTAGTGTTGCTGTTTAATAAGCTTTCAAATTGCACCATATCTAAGCTGCAATCAGCTTCGTTAATTAAAGCCGTATTAACTTTAACGCCTTTATCTTCTGCAGCTTGTTGCCACGACGATACATTCGAGAAGTGATCGGCATTGGTTACAATTATTTCATCGCCAGCCTGCCAGTCGCGTGAAATTGCACGGCTAAAACTAAACGTAAGGCTGGTCATGTTTGGACCAAACACAATTTGTTGTGAGCTAGGTGCATTAAGTAAGTCAGCGGCGGCTTGGCGCGCATTCGCCATCAACTCAACCGTTTTATCACTTGAAAAAAACGCGCCACCTAAGTTCGAATTATAATGACCTAAATAAGCTGTCATCGCAGTAAGCACCGATGTTGGTACCTGCGAGCCACCTGGTCCGTCTAAAAATATTGGCGATTTACCATCAACGTTCTGCATTAATGCTGGAAACTGCTCACGTAATTGCGTTATGTTCATGCCTAACTTCCTTAAGACGTTAATACAAAACAATCCAGGTAACCTGGTTTGCTAGCATCAATTTTGTTCATAGGTGTTGCGTTATGCCACACTTGACGGTCGTTTATTAATGCAAACATGCCGTCTTTTATTTCCATTTTAAAACAAGGCTCAGCTTGCTTGTTTTCGTATACAAGCAGTTCGCCACCTTCTAAATTCTCGTGAGAAACACCGCATATACATACATGGTCAAAACCATCTTGATGCACGCCTTCTGGCGCTGCAGGTGTATCGCTATCGATGGCAAGCATACGGAACTGATGAATTTCAATATCACGCTGCTCATCAATACCGGTAAGTTGGCGAAACTCATTTACAATGCTTTTCATGCCCTCTGACTCAAGTAAACTTTGCTCTAAATTTTCGTAAGTACGCTCTACATTACCTTGAAAAGTATTAATTGAATCATCTTGAACAAATGCTTTGGCTTGCTGTAGCTTTATTTCACCATTTTGCATTTTTACTACTGAATAACGACGTTTACGAAAGGCACCATCTGCATAAAGGTTTGCAGGAAGGTTATCAAAAGAAGGTTTAACCAAATCAATATTTGCTTGGTTAACAAAACGTAGTTGCAATAAATTCTGGTTGTTTAATGCTGTCATAAAATCTCGCCTAAAATAATGAGAATATTGATAAGGATTTTAATGCATTTTGATAGGAATTTTTGCGCGATTAATTACTTTAAAAGCAATTTAAGACTAGAGTTAATACAATAATACAAAAAAAGAAGCATGAACTATCTAATATTTTTTTAGCCAATAAAAAACCCGCCGAAGCGGGTTTTTAAACAAACTCTAAAAGTTATACAGCTTGTTGAATAATCACGTTGTCTGCTTTTTTAGTGTAAGCAGGCATACGGTGGAAGTTTAAGTAACGGTAAGTATCTGCAGCCGTTGCATTAATCTTCGCTGCGTATTCTTGGTACTCAGCTGGAGTAGGTAGTTTACCTAAAATAGCCGCTACTGCAGCAAGTTCTGCTGAAGCTAAGAATACGTTCGCGCCATTACCTAAACGGTTAGGGAAGTTACGTGTAGAGGTAGACACAACCGTTGCTTTGTCTGCAACACGTGCTTGGTTACCCATACATAGTGAACAACCTGGAGTTTCGATACGTGCACCTACACGACCAAAGATACCGTAGTAACCTTCGTCTGTAAGCTGATCTTTATCCATCTTAGTTGGCGGGGCAACCCAAAGCTGAGTTGGGATACGACCTTTAAAGCCATCTAGTAACTTACCTGCTGCGCGGAAGTGACCGATGTTAGTCATACAAGAACCGATGAATACTTCGTCGATTTTCTCGCCAGTAACATCAGATAATAAACGTGCATCATCTGGGTCATTTGGAGCACAAAGGATTGGCTCTTTAATGTCTGCTAAATCGATTTCAAGTACATGTTTGTACTCTGCGTCAGCGTCAGCTTCCATTAGTTCTGGGTTAGCTAACCAATCTTGCATTGCAGTAATACGACGCTCAATAGTACGTACATCGCCGTAACCTTCAGAGATCATCCATTTAAGCATAACAATGTTTGATTCTAGGTATTCTGCGATAGACTCTTTAGAAAGTTTAACCGCACAACCTGCTGCAGAACGCTCTGCAGATGCATCTGATAGTTCAAACGCTTGCTCAACAGTTAGGTGTTCAACGCCTTCAATTTCTAGTACACGACCAGAGAATTCGTTAATTTTACCTTTTTTCTCAACTGTTAATAAACCTTCTTTAATACCGAAGTAAGGGATTGCATGTACAAGGTCACGTAAAGTGATACCTGGTTGCATTTCACCTTTAAAGCGAACCAAAATTGACTCAGGCATATCAAGAGGCATAACACCTGTAGCTGCTGCGAATGCTACTGCACCCGAACCTGCTGGGAATGAAATACCTAATGGGAAACGTGTATGTGAATCACCACCAGTACCTACAGTATCTGGTAATAACATACGGTTTAACCATGAGTGAATTACACCATCACCTGGGCGAAGTGACACACCGCCACGGTTCATGATGAAATCAGGAAGCGTATGGTGAGTGTTTACATCGATTGGTTTAGGGTAAGCCGACGTATGACAGAAAGACTGCATTGTTAAATCTGCAGAAAAACCTAAACATGCTAAGTCTTTAAGTTCGTCACGTGTCATAGGACCTGTTGTATCTTGCGAGCCAACAGTTGTCATTTTAGGTTCACAGTATTGCCCTGGGCGAATACCTGGAACGTTACACGCTTTACCAACCATTTTTTGCGCTAGTGTGAAGCCTTTTTCAGAAACTTCTGTCACTGTTGGTACTTTAAATACATCAGTTGGACCTAGGCCAAGTGATGTACGTGCTTTATCAGTTAAACCACGACCAATGATAAGTGGTATACGACCACCAGCACGAACTTCATCTAAAATTACATCAGATTTAAGTTCAAAAGTTGAGATTACTTTGTCAGTACCGTGGCTCTTAACAACACCTTCGTACGGGTAAATATCGATTTGCTCACCCATGTTAAGCTCATCAACATTTAATTCGATTGGTAATGCACCTGAATCTTCCATTGTATTGAAGAAGATTGGAGCAATTTTATTACCTAGACATACACCGCCAACACGCTTGTTTGGTACGAATGGGATATCATCGCCCATGAACCAAAGTACAGAGTTAGTTGCAGACTTACGAGAAGAACCAGTACCAACAACATCACCCACATATGCAAGTGGTAAGCCTTTAGTTTTTAATTCTTCAAGCTGAGAGATTGGACCTACTTCGCCTGGCTTGTCTGGTGTAATTCCATCACGTTCAATTTTTAGCATTGCTAAAGCATGAAGTGGGATATCTGGACGAGACCATGCATCTGGTGCTGGTGATAAGTCATCAGTATTTGTCTCGCCAGTTACTTTAAATACAGTAACTGAGATCTTTTCAGCAACAGCTGGCTTATTAGTAAACCACTGCGCATTTGCCCAAGACTCAATAATTTGCTTAGCGAATGTATTACCCGCTTTTGCTTTTTCTTCAACATCGTAGAACGCATCAAACATAAGTAATGTATTTGAAAGGCCTTTAACTACGATTGGTGCAAGTGTTTCGTCATCAAGTAGGTCAATCATTGGCGCGATATTGTAACCGCCCAGCATTGTACCTAATAATTCTGCCGCTTTTTCTTTAGAAACAAGTGGAGAATTAGCTTCACCTTTAGCTACAGCTGCTAAAAATCCCGCTTTAATATAAGCAGCATCATCAACACCAGCTGGTATACGCTGAATGAACAAATCTAAAATGAATTCTTCTTCACCTGCAGGTGGGTTTTTTATTAATTCAATAAGATCAGCAGTTTGCTGAGCATCTAATGGCGCTGGTACGATACCTAACGCGGCACGTTCTTCTACGTGTTTACGATATTCTTGTAGCACAATATTGCCCTCTTGGTGACGTGAAAGTATCCGGTAGCGCTTTGGGCGCGAATAAGTTACCCAATACTTATAGTATTCTAACGCGTAATTATAAAGCTTTTATGGATAGATGAAAATCCATCCAGTTGCGCAACTGATTATACCGATTATAAATACTATGAATAGTGGTTGTGGTAAAAACTATTTTCATGAATACTTGTTAAGTAAGAATCATTACCATTAACTAATATTATTTTATTACAGCCATAAAAAAACCCAGCACTTGGCTGGGTTTTTATTACAAACTACTTAATTAACGTAAAACTTTAACGTTTTTGATAGTTTTGATATGCGCTTCTACACGACGGTTTTCTGCGTTTGCAGCTTTAGTGTTTGCATCATTTTTAAGACGCTCTTCACCTAAACCAACTGTAGTAATACGGTCTTCAGCAATGCCATCAGCAACAAGTTGCTTAGCTACAGCATCAGCACGTTTTTTAGATAACCATTTGTTGTAAGTTGCTTTACCTACAGCAGAAGTGTGACCTTCTAATAGTACTGTTGTATCTGGATACTCTTTTAAGAATGCAGATACTTTTTCAATATCATCTAAATATTGAGTAGATACTGCAGAAGCATTGTTAGGGAAAGTCACTAATAAGCTTACTGTTACTTCTTTATCTTCATATAAAGTACAACCAGTACCATCTACAGCATCAGTCATAGGTGTGTTAGGACACTTATCATCTGCGTCAGCAATATTATCATTATCGCTGTCTGCAGGGGCTACAGCTACTTCAACAACTTCAGGAGCAGGTTTAACTTGCTCAACCGGTGCAGAGTTTTGGCCAAATAAGTAGTTAATACCAATTTTAGCGCCAACATCTGTATAACCACGGTCAAGGCCTTGGTATACAGCTGTTTCAGCATTTACAAATAAGCCATCTGTAATGAAATGCTGGTAACCAACACCTGCATTTAAGAATGTGTTGTCATCAACTACGTCAATTTCTTTAATACCGAAAAGACCATAGAAAGGACCGCCGTCTAAATGGTAAAGAGCATCAATACCGTAACGCTCGCCATCAATATTGTTACGGTTGCCAGCAACTTTATCAAAAGCATTAAAATCCATGTCTGCATATTCAAGACGTGCGCTCCAGTAATCACTGAAACGGTAACCAGCTTCAACACCCCAGCCAGTTGATTCGTTTACGTCAAGACCGGCTTGATCACGCATGTTTTTCCAAGATGCGTCATAGTAGTCACCAAATGCGCCAATGTAGAAACCTTCTTCTTTATCAGCAGCGAATGTAGATGCGCTAGTTGCAGCCAACGCGATTGCAATTGTAAGTGTTTTTAATTTCATTGTTTTCTTCCCATTTGAACAATTTTAAATTGTAGCTAATCGATACTAGCTCAATCAGTTTTATATAGACTAACTGAGCCTTTGTTAATCAATACTTAACGAAAAATAAAGTTTATAACTTTTTTTCTATGCCTTGTCACAACACACATCCACTTACTATAGGCGAAATTAAAACTTTATTGAAAAATAAATATAGTAGTTTTTGTAAATTAGTACTTAGCAAGGAAAGTAAGAGCAATTAAATTGAATGCACTTATAAATGCAAAGAAATATTGCTTGCTTTATATTGTGCGCATAATACCACCAGAATTAGCATTCCCCTAGGTATATGCGCATGTTTGATTAAAAAATGACTCTTTTTAATCATGCGGTTATATTTAAAGTTAAGTATTAAGTACCACAAAAAGTCTGGTAGTCATTATCATTAGTCGGTGGAGAGCAAAATTCTGATAATTCTTCACTGTTAGAATATGGATTGCCGGCTATTTTTATAAAGCGCTGTAGTAACTCGCTAGATCCTGTAGCGTTATATTGTTCAATTATTTCTTCGATCACATGATTTCGCGGTATAACACGAGGATTTGCCGCTCTCATTACTTTATAACTATTATCGTCAGTTAAGCTTACCCACTTAGCTCTCCATTCAATTAGCGACTCAGGTACGCTTTTTTCTCCTTTTAAGGATTCAGTAAGCGCATCAAAGGTGTTGGTGTAGTCGAGCTGATTATCTTTTAATAGCGTTAACAACTCTGCTATTAACTCACCACTACTATCGCTAGATTCATTTAAACCCAATTTTTGTGCCCACATAGCCGTAAACTCAGTATTAAACTGCTCAGCAAAACTATTAATAAATGGCGTCATTAATGAAACCGCTTGCTCGTCATCATCGCTAATAAGCGGTATTAAACTCTCAGCTAAGCGTGCGCAGTTCCAGTTAGCTATATTAGGTTGATTACCAAATGCATAGCGGCCTTGTTTGTCTATAGAGCTAAATACGGTATCAAAATCAAAGCTATTCATCATGGCACACGGACCGTAATCAATGGTCTCTCCGCTAACTAGCGTATTATCTGTATTCATTACTCCGTGAATAAAGCCAACACGCATCCAGCTCACAACTAGCTTAACTTGGTTTTTAATCACAGCGCCTAAAAATGCTAAATATCGCTGCGAACCTGTATCGGTTATTTCTGGGTAGTGACGCTCTATAGCTAAATCGGCTAAATTTTTAAGCCCTTCAACATCGCCTTGCGTCGCTAAATATTGAAACGAGCCAACACGAATATGGCTAGTTGCTACACGCGTAACGATAGCCCCAGCTTGTGGCGGATTACGATAAACCGTTTCACCACTACCAACAACCGCTAAGCAGCGTGTGGTTTTAACTCCCAGTGCATGCATTGCTTCGCTCATTACGTATTCACGAATAGCAGGACCAAGAGCACAACGCCCATCTCCCCCTCTTGAGTAAGGAGTAGCACCAGAGCCTTTTAATTGAATATCCCATAACTGGTTTTCATCATCACTAATAGCGCCCAGTAAGTGCGCTCGTCCATCGCCTAAGCGGGGTGAAAAATGTCCAAATTGGTGCCCAGAGTAACCAAGTGCTACTGCAGGAATCGCCTGTTTTTCGTTACCGCTAAAAGTGCTGGCACGCAAATCAGCCGCAACGTTAATATTAAATTGTTTTGCTAAGCTCTCATTCCACAGTAGTAGCTGAGGAGAGGCGACACTTGCAGGGAAATCTTCTATTGCGAAATTTTCCGCAATATCTGTGTATCTTGGCACTAATTTCATGGTAATTCCTATTATTGCTGACTTATACCAACCCGGTTGTCACCTACGCCATAAGCAACAATTAAGCTTAACTCTTGCATACTTAAGCCGCTTTGCTTTTGCATTTCGTTAAAAAAAGCTTGGGCTGCATTTAGTGACTTTTTAGTTTGTAAGCCGCCGTCTATAATTTTATGGGCACGCAAATAATTCTCTACATCGCGTGATAGTAAAAATGTATCTTTACCAAGTGCTCGCAGCGCATAAGGCCCTGTATTTCCGCCTAAACGCGAACCATGTTTTTTTAAATACGCCCACAAACCAATAATATCCTCTGTTGGCCAATTAGCGATAAACTGACTAAAACTGCCATGTTCCCCTGCTATTTCGTGGATCATGTAAGCATTTTCGGTAATTGTTTTTACTTTTTTATAGTTACGAACAATGCGCTCATCCGTTGCTTTTTGTTCCAGCATATCAGGTGGCATCATTAATAACTTGTCAACGCTAAAATCCCAAAAAACCTCTCTAAAGCCCGGCCACTTATTATTTATGACTGACCAATAAAAGCCGCTTTGAAATACTTTTCGAGTAAATTCTTCAAGCCAATCGTCGTCACTTAACGTGCTTAGTTGTTTTTTAGATAGCGGTTTTGCAAGTAATAACTTAAGCATTTTTTCAGAGCCTTTTCGCTCTACCGCTCGCTTATAAATATCGCTAAATTTTTCCATACTAATTAAATACCTCACTACTTATATTGCTAGTGTACGAGAAAAGCACCTAATACGTAACCACCCCTCTTTTCGATGAATTAATCTGTATTTAGTCGCTTGACACCTAGACGGCTAAAATGCTTTAATCGCCGTAATTACCCTATTTAAATTGCACAGGTTTGTAAGTTTTACTCTACAAACAGGTGCAAAGGGCTAGAAGAGGTGCGTTATTCAGGTAGCGTATGTTAGGAGCGCAAACTCCAGTAAGCATACGTGAGGGGAATTAACGCCGAGAAGTAACCACTTTTGCGAGGTGTTTATTTCGGGCGACTAGGTTGAACCCTAGCGACTGTCACCAATAGCTGTTTATAAAAAGCAGCTTGTTAGTTTGGTGGAGAGCTTCTGGTCTTAAATATTAAGGCCGTGCGCCCTATTATTTTAAGCCCATTCGCTCTTCGAATTATTAGTTCGAACGACGTTAATGCGGCTCCTTCCATAAAGCTTTTTAACTCTTCGAATAATACCAATTACATTAAATTAGTTATCGCTAAAATGATCACGTTTTTAATAAAATTGGTACAAATTATAAGTTCGTGAGAGATGATCAACAACTTCAATTTAAACGACTACTCACTGTGGACCGCGCTCGTTACGCCATTTGATCAACACGGCGATGTTGACTACAACACGTTAACTAAGCTGGTTAGTGATCAAGAAGCGGCACATAACGGTATTTTGCTACTTGGCAGTACGGGCGAAGGTTTAGCACTAACGCTAAAAGAACAACAAGCCATTGTTGAGCACGTATGCCAGCTAAAACCAACAGTACCACTCATGGTAGCTGTCGGCGGTAGTAACTTAAAGCAACAAATTGAGTGGGTTAACTACTGTAATACACTCCCAATTCATAGCTTTTTACTTGGCTCACCGCTTTATGCAAAGCCTGGCGCTGTAGGTCAAACTCATTGGTTTGAAAGCCTACTAAATGCAAGCGCTCACCCATGTATGCTTTATAACGTACCAGGTCGAAGCGCTGTTAGCATCCCAGCGGCAACAATTCAAAACTTACAAAACAATAAAAACTTATGGGCGTTAAAAGAAGCGAGCGGCAGTATTGCTCAGTTTGAAGCTTACCGCCAAGCGGCGCCTAATTTAGCTATTTTTAGTGGCGACGATGCGCTAATGCCTTATTTTGCTCAAGCTGGCGCAAAAGGTTTGGTGTCGGTAGCTGCAAACGCATGGCCTGGACAAACTCACGAGTTTGTTCAGCGCAGTTTAAGTGGTCAACACCCTAATTTATTTGCCCTGTGGTCAAGCGCTATTAATAGCCTATTTGCTGTCGCAAACCCTATTCCCGTAAAGGTACTGATGCATTTGCAAGGCCGCTTAAGCAGCCCGCAACTTCGTCCACCTTTAACACATCTTGAGTTAACTCAAACCGATTGCATCACAACTGCAAACAACACCATTTTATCTTGGCATTAAATACAGGTTTTTATAATGAGCTGGTTAGAACTATTAAATAATTTAGAATCGGGCGCAGTACGCGCAGCATCACAAAACGAAAGCGGCCAATGGCAAGCTAACGTAGAAGTAAAGCAAGGCATTTTAGAAGCCTTTAAAAATGGCACTAATACTGAGTTTGCAGGCGGCTTTGTTGATAAACATAACCTAGCTCCACAAGAGTTTAGTACTGACGATGGCGTTCGTATGGTACCAGGTGGCTCAAGTGTTCGCCGTGGTGCTTATGTTGCTAAAGGCACGATTATTATGCCACCAGCGTATGTAAACATTGGCGCATATATCGACGAAGGCACAATGGTAGATAGCCACGCATTAGTGGGTTCTTGTGCACAAGTAGGTAAAAACGTACATTTAAGCGCTGCAGTTCAGCTTGGTGGTGTACTTGAGCCAATTGGTGCAAGCCCAGTAGTTGTGGAAGACGACGCCTTTATTGGCGCTGGCTGTATTATTGTTGAAGGCGTAGTCATTAAAAAAGGCGCAGTACTTGCCCCAGGCGTGCGTTTATCAGCAACTATTCCGGTATACGACTGCGTAAACGAGCGCCAACTAGATAAAGGCGAGCCAATCCCAGAGTACGCGATTGTAATACCGGGCTCTCGCCCTGCGTCAAACGAATGGGCGCGCGAGCAAGGCCTAAGCATGTCGTGTGCGTTAATAGTTAAATACCGCGACGAGAAAAGCGATGCATCGTTATTGCTTGAAGAGGTTTTACGATAATGAGCTTTTTGAGCACGCCTATCAAAACCGCTGTAAATACAATTACACAACAACTTGATACACCTTTTTTTGTTTACGATTTAGATCAACTAAACACGCATCTTGCGCGTTTAGTTGCGCAAACCGATGTAAAACTGTGGTACGCGGTAAAAGCAAACCCACTGTCTAAAATTATTCAAAGCTTAGACAGTGCTGGCTTTAATTTTGACGTAGCAAGTAAAGGTGAGCTTGAGCAAGTACTCGCACAAGGTATTAGCTCGCAGCGCGTGCTCAACACAGGGCCTGCAAAAAGCCCTAAACAAATTAAACACTTTATTGAGCGCGGCGTGCGTATATTCGTAGCAGAAAGCCTCAATCAAGTACGTTGGTTAAACCAACAAGCACAACTACAAAACACGCAGTTACAAGTATTACTGCGAGTGCAATTACGCTGGCCTGAAGGTGAAAAAAACCCTCTGGGCGGCGATAGCCTTACGCCGTTTGGTATGGGTTGTGATGAGTGGCAAGCACTCAATGTAGCTGACTACCCTGCACTTAAATTTGACGGCCTGCATATTTTTCAGTGGGGCAACATGCTTAGCACGCAAAAGCTAAGCGATTTGTGGTCACAAATGATTGCACCTCTTAGCCAACTTGCCAGCGATTTAAATATTAGCCTTAAGATTTTAGATTTAGGTGGTGGTTTAGGTATTCCTTATACACAAAACGAAGCAACACTTGATTGGGATGACTTAATTGCTGCGCTCGCTAAAATTAAAAATGATGCGGGTGTAGAAGAATTATGGATGGAACTTGGTCGCTATGCCGTGGGCGAATGCGGTCATTACGCAAACCCAGTAGTAGAGCGCAAACAAAACTACAATCAAGAACAAGTAATTTTAAGCGGCGGTATAAATCACTTATTACGCCCTGCTGTTACCAGCCAAGACTTTCCTGCTGCATTACTGCGTGAATCCAGTGCTAAAACTCAAGCGGTCACTTTATACGGCCCACTTTGTACAGCGCTTGATTGCTTGGGTGAACATAACTTACCAAGCGACTTAAATGAGCACGACTGGCTAGTGTTTAGCCAATGCGGTGCTTACGGCTTTACCGAAAGTATGCCGTATTTTTTATGCCATGAGCTAGCTGCTGAGTACACCTTGCAAAACGGTACACTTACCTGTGTTCGCCAAGCCGAAAATGCCAGCCATTATTTAAGGTAACAAGTATGAGTAATACAACACACATTAGCCAAGAGAACATTGTAGTAGGGGAAGTTGCAAACGGCTTACCGCTTACAATTCCTGTGTATCGTTTAAAAGGCAATGGCACAGGGCCAAGTGTTTACATTCAGGCCAATATGCATGGCGCTGAAGTGCAAGGTAACGCAGTTATTTTTCAGCTGCTTGAGCAATTAAAACACCTTAACCTTAGTGGCGATATTACCCTTGTACCTTATGCCAATCCGATTGGTTGTAATCAAAAATCTGGCGAGTTTACCCTTGGCAGGTTCGATCCGATTACGGGCACTAATTGGAATCGCATGTATCACTACAATAAAAATTTAGTGGCACAGTTTGCACAAAATCATACTCAGTATGACGACGCTACATTAAAAAGTAACTTCAAACAGGCACTTATTGACGAAGTAGACAGCAAACTTAACGGCCCTGCTTATTTACTCAATACGGGTAAACGCATTGCGCTTAACTTACAAAAGCTCGCTCATCAGGCTGATATAGTACTCGATTTACACACAGGCCCTATTTCAAGCAAGCATCTGTACTGCCCAAGCTATGCAACCGACAGCGCACGTTACTTTAATATTGAGCATGTATTGCTTATTCCTAGTGATTTTGACGGCGCTATGGATGAAGCTAACTTTTGCCCATGGTGGCATTTAAGTGATGCACTTAGCGGACAAGGTCGCGAATTATCAATACCTGTAGAAGCATTTACTGTAGAGCTAGGCAGCCAAGAAAAAATAGACTTAAAAGAAGCATTAAACGATGCAAACAGCATTTTAAGTTACTTAAATCACAAAGGCGTATTACAAAACGCACCGCATACGCCAGCTAATATCACTCGTTATGCATGTAACTTAGATGACTACTTTGCCTATTATGCCCCTATTGGCGGCATGGTTGAATACTTAGCTCCACTTGGCGGGCACATTAAAGCTGGTGAGCCTATTGCCAATATTTTACGCATGGAGCGCTACTTAAGTGAGCAACCATTGCAAACACTTACTCTTGATTGCGATGCAATTGCTATTTTGCACTTTGCCTCAGCGAGTGTTAATCAAGGTACCGAGCTTTATAAGTTTTTTACTAACATATTTGAGCTTTAGCTCACCCTTCTCATTGCGTGAGAGTAATACCAATTGCATTAAATTAGTGATCTATTATAGCGATAAGGAAATAGCTTAATAACAAGGCTAAAATTATGGTACATAGTTGTTCTATATAAATAATTTTTAACGTAGTTAGTGAGTTATTTAATACGCTAGAATGATCATGTTTTTAATAAAATTGGTATAAATTAACTAAAATAGTTAATGTGCATTAGAAAAGCGGCTTAGGCCGCTTTTCTTTTGATCTATACTTACTTTGTATACGTATGGACCTTGTTATAAATGCAAATTCAGTAAAAGTTCACCGTTACATATGTAAAAAGACGTTATAATTAAATTAACGCATACAACAACCCAAACTCACAAGGAATTACAATGAGCTGGCGCCACTGGATAACTCTTTCTGCTTTAATTAGTACCGCTACCTTCGCACAAGAAGAAGTTGCTACAAACGAGCAAGACAACGACATCGAGCTTGTAAAACAGTGTATTTTAAATGAGGTAATTGGCGGAGATGGTAAACAGACATTAGACGATCTTCGTAAAAAGTGTTCAGCTCTTGAAGAAAATAAACAACTTACCGCGCTTGATAAACGTCAAGCCCGTGAAGAAGTAGGTAAAAAAAATAGAAATGTAATTACGCCACATAAGCGTAACTATATTTTACCGCTTTCGTACGTATCACACCCAAACGATCGCCCTTTTGATGGTTTTGATGCACTAACAGATGATAACGACGGCGAACCGCTCGACAACCTAGAAGCAAAATATCAGCTATCGATAAAAGTGCCTCTTTACGATGATTTTTCGGATAAAGACCAAGCCATATTTTTTGGTTTTACACTGCAATCATATTGGCAAATTTATAACTCAGAAATTTCGTCTCCATTTCGTGAAACAAACTACGAACCAGAGATATTTTGGATAAATTACCTCGACCCAGAAAACGTATTATGGGGCGACGAAATGGCAATCGCATTAGGTATTTCGCATCAATCAAATGGTCGAAGCCAACCAAACTCGCGTTCGTGGAACCGTATTTATGCAGAATTTATCTGGGAAAACAGAGGCTTTGTTTTTAGCTTTAAACCTTGGTATCGGATAGCTGAGGACGAAAAAGAAGATATTTTAGAAGCCAATGGCGACGACAACCCAGACATATACAAATACATGGGTTACTTTGAATTTAGCGGCGCATATCGTTTTCATGACCATGAATTTAGCTTTATGACGCGTAACAATTTAAATTCAGATAATCGTGGTGCAATTCAACTCGACTGGTCATTTCCGTTATGGGGCCGCGTTCGTGGTTATGCACAATACTTTAACGGTTATGGCGAAAGCTTAATTGATTACAATGCGGATGTAGAACGTATTGGTGTAGGTATATTATTAACCGATTTGCTGTAATACTTCCCTAAGTTTTACGCACAAAAAAGCCAAGCATCGCTTGGCTTTTTTGTGTATCGAACAGCTAAACAGTTATTTTTTTACTACAAACTGCCCTTCAAATTCTGCAACCACGTTATCACCATCGTAAACAGTTACTGGCACTACGTAACTTGCTTTACCGTCGGTTTCTAAATCGCTTAACTTGCCCTTACAGGTTTGTATATCAACACAACCACGTGGGTCGGTAGTAAGCGGCTTTAAGTACTTAATGTTAGCATCGGCTAATACAATATTACCTTCAAGCCCAGCTTCTTTAAGCGCTAAGTACGTAGCGCCCCAACCTGTTAGCGTGGCCAAGCTATAAATAGAGCCTGCAAACATGGTGTTATGTAGGTTTAAGTTAGCGTCTAGGTCGGCGCTGGTTGTAAATTGCCAATCGGTATAGCTTTCTACCTTAATACCCATCGCGTCACTAATTGGAATAGACTCACGCCACGTATTTTGTAGTACTTGCGTCCAATTAGGGTGACGAAACCAACCTGGCTCAGACGGTTTTTGCTTTACCATTTTAAAGTGTTGAACATCGCCATACGCTAAGTGCGCTTTTTCTTTTAATTCGTAACCGTGGCGTTTATAAAATTCAAGCGCTCGTTCGCGTGCAAACAATACAAGCTCACCTGCGTTTTGAACCCATGCAATTTTTTCAAGCTCGTGCAGTAAGCGACTACCAATATGCTGGTTACGATTACCCTCTGCAACCGCCATATAGCGCACTTGTGCTTGCTCATGATTGTTAAAGTGCAAACGTGCTACACCTAGCACTTCGCCTTCTTTATTTTTTATAAAGCGGTGCTCAGAGTCTTGTTCCATATCGTCTTGTTCAGAGCCACGTGGCTCGCCCCAAGGCGCGCGTAATACCTGCCAACGCAATTGGTAATACGCTTGCCAATCTTCGCTACTTTGTGGGGTGCTTACCTGAAACATACATACTCCTGTTGTTATATAAGCCGTAAATAAAAGTCAAAAAAGGCTACGGCGCTATACTAATCGTATTGATTATCTACCAAACTAAAAAGCTTAAATAATTAAGTCCGTTGGTATTATTTATGGCAAATACCATACTCCATCTTAAAAAAACTGCAAATACGACTTTGGTGATGGCTGTAAAATAACGTAAAAAATAATGGCAAAGGCCATTGCGCTTTAATGTTGCTAGTTTATGCTGAGAATATGATGGAAAAAATCAATTATATAAACTCGCTGACGGGCTTGCTAAGCGATCAATTTATTGAAAATAGCCATAGCATTGGTCAGTTAATCTATTGGCATAAATTCAGTGGCGATCACATTCAAGTACGTGAGCACGAGCAGTTACGCTGGTTACTTATTAACGATACTCTTCAGTCTGTTGTTGATTTAAATAACCCGGATTTATTACTTTTTCCACATTTATTATGCCTAGGTAAGCATTGGCAGGCTCTTAAGCCGCCACAAAAAGTGTTAGAACTTGGTCTCGGCGGCGGAGCAATTCGTAATTATTTACAGCATAAATACCCTAAAGCACAAATAACATCGGTTGAAAAAAACGCCGATATTATTGATTGCTACACACAATTTTTTTCGTCAAATAAAAATGATCAATTGCTTTGCGCCGACGCACAGCAGGTTTTAAAAAGTGCACAAAATATTGATTGGATTATTCTCGATTTGTTTAGCCAGATAGATGCACCTCGATTTTTATTTGAAGAGGCATTTTATAAAAAAATCTACTCGGCTTTAAATAACAACGGCGTGCTATTTATTAACTTTTTATCGCAGCATGAGTCGCAATTAAAGCAACTTCAGCAGCTATTACTCGATGTATTTGACTGTAACGTCAGCCCGCAAAAAATTACGGGCTATGTAAATCATATTGTCGTGGTTACTAAAAAAGTTTAAACAGATAAGTTAAACGTAACGGGCCCATCGTTACACAAGCTTACTTGCATATCGGCACCAAACCCACCTGTGGCTATTGTAAGCCCCAACTCTTTAGCTTGAGCTACAAAGTATTCGTAAAGCTCGTTAGCTTGGCTTGGCGTTGCCGCAGATGAAAAGCTAGGGCGCATACCCTTTTTAGTATCTGCCGCTAAGGTAAATTGCGAAACCACCAGCAACTCACCTTTAATATCTTTAAGGCTTAAGTTCATTTTGTCGTTTTCGTCAGTAAAAATACGATAATTACTTACCTTGTGCAAAAGCTTATCGGCCGTTTGCGTATCGTCGTGTTTTTCAACGCCCAGCAACAACAATATACCTTGGTTAATTTCGCCTACTACTTGGTTGTTAATTTCTACTTTGGCATGCTTTACGCGTTGTATTAAACCTTGCATTTAAACTGTGTCCTTTACTGCTGGCTCATCATCTTCTAATTCAAGCTCTGGTGTTTCTGGAATATCATTTGGGCTAATACACGCTGTAAATTCAGCGCCAAGCAAAACAACAATCCACGACAAATACACCCATACAAACAAAATAGGAATGGTTGCTACTGCGCCGTAAATAACTTCGTACGAAGGAAAATGGCTAATATAAAGTGCAAATCCTTTTTTAGTCAGCTCAAATAAAAGTGCCGCAAAAAAAGCGCCTGGTATCGCCGCTCTGAACGATACACGCGTATTAGGCACTAAAGTGTAGAGCATAATAAAGCCCACCATCGAAATCCCATACGGCAATAACTTTAACAAAAACCCGCTAAACCCCGGAATACCCTGATCAGCAAACGATACCAAAGATACAATATAAGAGGTAACACCAATACTCGCTCCGAGTAATACAGGCCCTAAGCTCAAAACCATCCAGTACACAGCAAATGAGATCATCATTGGGCGTTTTTTCTTAATTCGCCAAATTCGATTTAGTGTGGCATCTACATTACGTATTAACAGCAAGGCTATTGCAGCTAAAAAGCCAATACCTACCGCCGTCATTTGATTAGCGTTACCGGCAAAGGAGCTAATGTGCTCTCTAATAACATCGGTAGAGGTAGGGACAAAGTTGGTAAACAAAAAGCTCTCAATTTCCATGCGAGTAGATTCAAAGCCCGGAAAAGCTGAAAATATAGCAACACCCACCGCAATTAATGGCACTAAAGAAAGAAGGGTTACGTAAGCAAGGTAACCTGCATTAACCGTTATTTGATCGTCTATACAACGATTAAAATACTGCATCCACCAACCAGGCTGCTGGCGTATAAAGGACTTAACTTGCTGTTTGTAATGTGAGAGCTTATCATTCATACAATTGACTTGTGCTTATATAGTTTTGATTATAATAACAATCAGCGCCATAATTTACAGCACTAACGCTCGTAAACAGGAATTCAAATGAAAAAACAAACATTACTCAGTGTTTCAATGCTTGTCGTAGCACTTACTTTAACTGGCTGCCAATCAGCTTATTATTCTGCGATGGAAAAAGTGGGTGTTCACAAACGCGATATTCTTATTGACCGCGTAGAAGAAACCAAAGACTCTCAGCAAGAGTCACAAGAAGAATTTAAATCGGCACTAGAGCGCTTAACGACTCTAATCGATTTTAATGGTGGCGAACTACAAGACACTTATAATCAGTTAAACGACGATTACGAGTCGAGCTTAAATGCCGCTAACGAAGTGTCAACTAACATCAATAAAGTAGAAGACGTGGCAGAAGCCCTGTTTGATGAGTGGGGCGATGAGCTAGAGCAATACAAAAGCGCGTCACTTAAGCGTGAAAGCAGCAAAAAGCTAACCGCGACTAAGCGTCAATTTGATCAGCTATTACGCTCAATGCGCAGCGCAGAGAGTAAAATGGAGCCAGTATTAACCTCGCTTCATGATAACGTTTTATACTTAAAGCATAACTTAAATGCACAAGCGGTATCGGCTATTAAAGGTGAATTCACTAACCTTAAGCGCGATATTCAATTGTTGATGAACGACATGAACAAATCGATTGCCGATTCAAATAAATTTATTGAGCAAATGAATAGCGCTGGCTAATCATTTGTTACTTTAACAAGCCTGCTTAATTGCAGGCTTTTTTATGTTAAAGGGAATACTAAAAGGGATTTACAATGAAACGCTTTTTAATCGCAGCAATGCTCTTATGTATAATAACGGCCTGCGGTGCACCTAATAATATTAATCGTATTACCAGCTCTGACTCAGTTGTTGTTATTAATGATAAGAACGGCCGTTATAAAAATTTATACACAGGTGAAAAAACATATCCCACCACCTGTACTGAAAACTGCTACCCAGCCCACCCAGACTTACTATGCAAAACCGGCAGCGAAAACTGCCAGTACCAAGGCCAGCAAACTAAACCACAACTTAGCACTGGCTATACAGCACGCTGGCTTGGTCACGCTAGTTTTGTAATTAACACCCCAAATGGTCAAAATGTGCTGTTTGATCCGGTAAAAAATCAGTTTGATTCTCCAGTCGCACTTGGCTTTAAACTCAGCGGTGGCACTTATCGTAAAGCAGGCGCTTGGCCTAGTGAGCAAGAACTGGAAAATATTGATGCGGTAATGTATTCGCATATTCATTACGATCATTTTAATAAAGCCGACATACAAAGCATTGGCAATAAACCTCGCTATTTAACACCACTCGGGATGGCCGACAACTTCCCTACCGGCGGTTTTAATATTAGCGAAATGCCGTGGTACTCAACAACCAACATTGACGACTTAGTTATTAACGCCCTGCCAGCTCATCATTTTAGCGCTCGCGTATTAGTGCCCTTTCTTTACGAAGATAACAATAAAGACTTATGGAATGGCTGGCTGCTTGAACAAAACGGTAGCACCTTATTTTTTGCAGGCGATACAGGCTACTCAAAACACTTTAAAGACATATGGCGATATAGATGGATGCTTAATCCCAATCGCTTCTTACTACAGTAAAGACGATCCTAACTGGTACCGTTACGTGCACACCACACCTGAAGACGCGCTCAACGCAGCACAAGAGCTTAATTGTAAAGTAATGATACCGTGGGGATACGGTAACTCAAGTTGGAAAATGGGCGACCACAGCAGTCATTCAGCCTTACTTCGCTTATTGCATATGTACAATAAAATGGATTCAAAAGTACCGCTGTATATTTTAAACGAAGGCGAAAGTATTTCACTGTAACTATTTACTTAGCTGTTTTAAGATTGTTATTACATTAAGACAAATCGACAATAAAATTGAGAGATTAATGAAGAAATTAGCACTCGCCTTAAGCTTTTTATTAAGCACGCCAGCAATGGCTATTGATGTTGAACATACATCAACCCCAATTACTATTGATGGCGTATCAGAAAGCGCATGGGATAAAGCCGCTTGGCACGACATGCCTTATCTAATGGATGGCACACTGCCATCAAACGATGCCGACTTTAAAGGGCGTTATCGCTTATTGTGGGATCAAAACTATTTATACCTACAAGCCGATATTGTGGATGATGTTCTAATAGATAAACACGCAGATCCAACCTATAAATATTGGGATGACGATGCGCTTGAAGTGTTTATAGACAGCGACGCATCGGGCGGAAACCACCAATTTAATCACACCGCTTTGGCGTACCACATTGGCCTTGATAACCAAGCCGCCGATTACGGCCCTGATAAACAAGCCCACTTGTATACCGACCACCTAACAAGTAACTGGAAGCGCAATACCACCGCACCTTTTAACATTACGTGGGAAGTAGCAATAAAACTCTACCCTAATGATTATAAAGAAGGTGCTAAAAACACCCCAATTACACTTAGCGAAAAGCAAGTAATAGGCTTTATGTTAGCGTATTGCGATAACGATGGCAGTGACGTGCGCGAGCACTTTATGGGCTCACACGAAGTACAACCAATAAATGGCGACAGAAACCGTGGTTTTATAGATGCCGACGTATTTGGCAAAATAACCCTACTCCCTAAAAAGTAAGCCACCCCCATCAAGAAGAGATACAAGGTTGGGTTGAGCGCAGCGAAACCCAACGACCCCACCACCAACAAACACAGATACTTTGCATTATCGATTATTTAATTCTCAAGCACGTTTTTGCTTAGACAAAGAGCGGGCTGCGCCCTAATATAAAGCTAATTTCAGCCACCCTTTTGCTCATGTTTAATAATTTTAAGAAGCAAATCAATTCTGCGATTTGTTTTTTTGGTTTGCTCCCTAATCATTCCCTGCACCACAGCTGAAGCAAGGAAAATAAAACATATTATTTGAAATAATTCAGTTTCAATATCATAGAAGCTATTAGCAATTGATAACAAAACAAACGGTAAAAAAATTAATATGAGATCTTTCAAGCCCCAATCATTTTTTCCTAACGTTTCAAATTCATCTTTATATTTTTGCAGTTCAGCAATATGTTCTATCTCTAGTTTTGCCTTAATTACATTTTCGGTATTCACACTAGCTTACTCGCACATATTAAATATAGCTTTGATAATAACTTAATACCTTTTTTAGGTTCAATATTAAAAACTGCTTAACAGTATCGAACCAACCGCGATGTTCTTCCAACCTGAGAGCTTACAGCTCTTCTCTCGCTAACTATTGTTCACAAAAAAGCCGCTGTATTTTTCAATACAGCGGCTTTTAAAATCATTATTCTAAATTAATAGATTATGACTTAGGTGCACGACCCGCACGTTTACGTTCGTTTTCTGTAAGGTGTTTCTTACGGATACGAATGTTTAGTGGAGTAACTTCAACTAGCTCGTCATCATCGATGAACTCAAGCGCTTGCTCAAGTGAGTAGTTAAGGTGTGGAGAAAGCGTTTGCGCTTCATCAGTACCAGATGCACGTACGTTAGTTAACTGCTTGCCTTTAAGGGCGTTAACTGTAAGGTCGTTATCACGGTTATGAATACCGATAACCATACCTTCGTATACTTCAACACCGTGACCGATGAATAAACGGCCGCGCTCTTGTAAGTTGAATAATGCGTTAGTAAGTGCTTTACCAGTTGCGTTTGCAATCATTACGCCGTTCTTACGAACACCGATAGCGCCACCTTTATGAGGACCATAATGATCGAACGTATGGTACATAAGACCAGAACCCGAAGTAAGCGTCATGAAATCAGTTTGGAAACCAATTAAACCACGGCTTGGGATCATGAAGTCTAAACGCATACGGCCTTTGCCATCTGGAGTCATGTTAGTAAGTTCACCTTTACGTAGGCCAACTTGTTCCATAACAGAACCTTGATGCTCTTCTTGACAGTCAATAGTCACTGTTTCAAACGGTTCTTCTAGAACGCCATCTACAGTACGTAAGATAACTTCTGGACGAGAAACTGAAAGCTCGTAACCTTCACGACGCATGTTTTCGATTAAGATACCTAGGTGTAATTCACCACGACCAGAAACACGGAAGCTATCTGGGCTTGCAGTATCTTCAACGCGAAGTGCTACGTTGTGTACTAATTCTTTGTCTAAACGCTCACGGATATTACGTGACGTTACAAACTTACCTTCTTTACCACAGAAAGGTGAGTTATTTACAGAGAATGTCATTGTTACAGTTGGCTCATCAACACTTAGTGGTGGTAATGCTTCAACGTTTCCTGGGAAACAAACTGTATCAGAAATCTTAAGCTCACCAATACCTGTTACAGTTACGATGTTACCAGCGTAAGCTCTATCAGTTTCGATACGCTCAAGACCTAGGTAGCTTTGTACTGCACCAATTTTACCATTACGTGTAGTGCCATCAGCACTGATAATAGTAACTTGTTGGTTAGGAGCAACAGAACCACGTTTTATACGACCAATACCAACTACACCAACATAAGAGTTGTAATCTAGTTGAGAAATTTGCATTTGGAAGTCACCTTCAGGATCTGCATCCGGTGGTGATACTTCTTCAACGATCATCTTGAACATAGGTTCCATGTTGTCTGATGGTTCGTCTAAATCTAGTGTTGCCCAACCGTTGATTGCTGAAGCGTAGATTACTTTAAAGTCTAACTGTTCGTCAGTCGCGCCAAGGTTGTCGAATAAATCAAAGATTTGATCCATAACCCAATCTGGACGAGCGCCTGGCTTATCAATTTTATTGATAACGACGATTGGCTTTAAGCCTTGCGCGAATGCTTTTTGCGTAACGAAACGCGTTTGCGGCATTGGACCTTCTTGAGCATCAACAAGTAATAATACTGAGTCAGCCATCGAAAGTACGCGTTCAACTTCACCACCGAAATCGGCGTGTCCCGGGGTATCTACGATATTGATATGGTAGTCATTCCAAGAAATGGCTGTGTTTTTAGCCAAAATGGTAATACCACGTTCTTTCTCAATGTCGTTTGAGTCCATCACGCGCTCTTCGTTACCGCCGCGTGTTTCTAATGTACCTGATTGCTCAAGTAGTTTGTCAACCAGTGTTGTTTTACCATGGTCAACGTGCGCGATAATCGCTATATTTCTTAACTGTTCGATGCTCATATATTTACTCAGAGAAATTAAATTCTCATTGATCCTGCAAGATCTACGCACTCATCCACGCTTTCGCGAGATGTCCCAGCATAGGATTTAAAAGGGCGCATATTATCCCTCATTAATGACATGGATGAAAGTTTATCCAATATAAATTTCAAAACTTTCTCAATACTTTTACTAAGTATCTGTTTTATATATGACAATTATATGAATTAAATTTCAAATTTTTTTTGAAAAACAGCCTTTTTGGCTATTTTGCTGATCTTTTTGGTACTCTTTTGCATTTAGGTTATGCTATTTCCGAGCGATTAAATTAGCAGCAAATTGTGCCCTGTAAATTTTGCACCAAAAAGGAAAATTTACGCACCAATATAGTGCGTTTGTACATTCCATTTTGATGCAACGATATTTTTTTAATTTATAAACAGCTAGTTATAAAAATGGCACAAAATCAGCTTAGTAAATCCCAAAGCAATTATGCAGCAATAACAAAACCCAATAGTTGGAGGACACATGTCACAATCGGTTTTAGATTTTATTAAAGAAAATGACGTCAAGTTCATTGATTTACGCTTTACTGACACTAAGGGTAAAGAACAACATATATCTATTCCTCATCACCAAGTTGATGAAGACTTTTTTGAAGACGGTAAAATGTTTGACGGTTCTTCAATTGCAGGCTGGAAAGGCATAAACGAATCAGACATGGTATTAATGCCAGTTGCTGAATCAATCAAACTAGACCCTTTCACTGAAGAATCAACATTAATCGTACGTTGTGACGTAGTAGAGCCTTCAACACTTCAAGGTTATGAGCGCGACCCGCGTTCTGTTGCTAAGCGTGCTGAAGATTACATGCGCTCTACAGGTATTGCAGATACAGTTTTATTTGGCCCTGAGCCAGAGTTTTTCGTATTTGACGACGTTAAATACAAATCAGATATGTCTGGTTCTATGTACAAAATTGATTCTAAGCAAGCTGCTTGGAACTCAGATAAAGAATATGCAGATGGCAACACAGGTCACCGTCCAGGTATTAAAGGCGGTTACTTCCCAGTTGCTCCTGTTGATGACTTCCAAGATTGGCGTTCAGCTACGTGTCTAGTTCTAGAAGAAATGGGTCAAGTAGTAGAAGCACATCACCACGAAGTTGCAACAGCAGGTCAAAACGAGATTGCTACTCGCTTTAATACAATGGTATTAAAAGCGGATGAAATCCAAGAAATGAAATATGTTATCCATAACATGGCTCACTTATACGGTAAAACAGCAACGTTTATGCCTAAGCCAGTTGTTGGTGATAACGGTTCTGGTATGCATTGTCACCAGTCACTTGCTAAAGATGGTGTAAACCTTTTTGCTGGTGATAAGTACGGCGGCCTTTCTGAAGATGCGCTTTACTACATTGGTGGTATCATCAAGCATGCTAAAGCAATTAACGCTTTTGCAAACGCCTCTACTAACTCGTACAAACGTTTAGTACCAGGTTTTGAAGCACCAGTTATGCTTGCATACTCTGCACGTAACCGTTCTGCATCAATCCGTATCCCAGTGGTTCCATCTGAAAAAGGTCGTCGTATTGAAGTACGCTTCCCAGATCCAACAGCTAACCCATACCTTGCTTTCTCAGCAATGCTTATGGCTGGCCTTGATGGTATCAAAAACAAGATCCACCCTGGCGATGCTATGGATAAAGATTTATATGACTTACCAGCTGAAGAAGCAGCAGAAATCCCAACTGTTGCAGCATCACTTGACGAAGCACTATCTGCACTTAGCGCAGACCGTGAATTCTTAACTCAAGGTGGTGTATTCACTGATGACTTAATCGATGCTTACATCGAACTTAAATCTAAAGAAGTTGAAAAGCTTAACATGACAACTCACCCAGTTGAGTTTGAAATGTACTACAGCTGTTAATTTAGCTGTATAAAATATGTGTGTTCTCAAGCCCGCTTTGCGGGCTTTTTTAATGGTAAAATTAATCAATCTCCACTAAAGTTAAGTTACCGACAAAAATGCAGGGCTGCAGAGTGAACAACAAGATTTTATTACTATTAATTGCTTTAGGATTAAGCAATTATGGTTACGCTGGTGAAACAAAGATATACGCTTGGAAAGATAAAAATGGCGTATTAGTGTTCTCTGACACCCCTCATAAAGGTGCTAAAGAGGTAAAGCTTACCAGCCAAGATCTTAATATGCCTGCAACAAATACTGACATTTTTGACGAGCAACCCCAGCCCCAACAAGCGGCCTTTAGTATTGCCATTTCCTCACCTGATCATAACCAGACTATTCGTGAAAATACCGGCACTGTTTATGTTACTAGCCGAATAAAACCACGCTTTGAAACTGGTTTTACTATACAACTTTTTATTGATGGCAAAGCACATGGCCCAGCCAGTGACAGTTCAACCTTTGCAATAAGAGATGTAGAACGTGGTGAGCACACACTACAATTAAAGCTTTTGAATAGTAAAAACCAAGTTATTGCTATAAGTGAGCCCTGCATATTTTTTATGCACCGAAAAGGGCTAAACCTAAGTAACTAAATTGGGGCATTACTAAACGTGCAGCAGTGTATTTTACTATATAACTTGCTTGTAAATATCAACGCACTAAAATGGTGCAGCTATGATTAATAATAAAAACTTTAGCCCTGAGCTACTCGATGCTATTTGGCAAAATCAAACAACCGCTATCATGTTGCTTGATAAAAACTTCACCGTTGTCTATGCCAATACCAGTACTAGCGAACTGCTTGGCCTTGGTAACAAGCGCCTATTAGATCAGCCTTTCGATAGTCTTTTTAATTACCATTCAATCGATTTGCAGCGTATAGAACAATACTCATTAGTTGAAGGTGTAGATTGCCAGCAGCACAGAGCTGACGTGGTTTTTAGCGATTCTCGCCATGCAAAAGTAGCCGTAAGTACACGACAAATTAAGTTTGAAGGCTCACTTTATATTTTATTTGAGTGGCGCCAAACTGATGACGAAATTAAGCACGACCAAGCGTCTAATCAAATGCATCAATACCAAGCAGCCCGAAATCTAATTAGAGGCTTAGCTCACGAAATTAAAAATCCTTTAGGTGGAATTCGCGGAGCGGCGCAGTTATTGCAGTATGAGGTTGATCAACAAGAAAGAGACCAATGTGCTGAACTTATCATTGAGCAAGCCGACCGATTACGTGAATTAGTAGATAGGCTTTTAGGGCCAAATCAGCTTCCGCAAAAATCGTATGGCAATATACATCAATCACTTGAATCAGTTGCACGACTAAGTACGTTAGATAATTGTTCTAACATTAGCTTGGTTAAGGATTACGACCCAAGCATTCCTGATGTATACATTGATCAAGGTAAAATTCAGCAAGTAGTATTAAACATTGTTCGAAATGCTCAGCAGGCGCTTGTAGATGGCGGTGAAATAACAATAAAAACCCGCATTAATCATCAGCATCGTCGCCCAGGTAAAGCACCTAAAAAAGCCTTGTTGATCCAAATATCTGATAACGGACCAGGTATTGATCCCAGTGTACGTGAAACACTGTTCTACCCTATGATCACCAATAAAGAAGATGGCTCAGGGTTAGGACTCTCAATAGCGCAAACGCTGATAGATCAACATGATGGCTATATAGAATGTGATAGCTGGCCTGGACATACTGAATTTAATATCTATCTGCCCTTTGCAGATTAATGTTTGGAGTTTGCATGAAAACAGTTTGGCTTGTAGATGATGATGCTTCTATTCGATTTGTACTTGAAAAAGCACTAACCCGTGCAGGGTTTAACGCAGAAAGCTTTGCTAATGCGCAAGATGTATTAAGCGCATTAAAGTTTAGTCAACCTACTGTTTTAGTTTCGGACGTACGAATGCCTGGTATGGATGGCATGGCGTTGCTTGAGCTTATAGCAGAGCAAAACCCTGGGCTGCCAGTTATTATAATGACTGCCCACTCAGATTTGGACTCTGCAGTTAATGCATTTCAAAAAGGTGCTTTTGAATACCTAGCTAAGCCGTTTGATTTAAACGAAGCAGTGGCGCTAGTCGAAAGCGCATGCAGAGCAAACTCCACTAAAAAAACTAAGCGAAAGCAAGCTCCACCAAAAAGTGCCCACATTATTGGTGAAGCACCCGCTATGCAAGAAGTGTTTAGAGCGATAGGTAAACTATCGGCCTCAAGCATGAGCGTATTAATAAATGGTGAATCTGGCACAGGTAAAGAACTTGTCGCCAGCGCCCTGCACAACCATAGCCCACGTAAAGAAAATCAATTTATTGCACTTAACATGGCGGCCATTCCAAAAGAGCTTGTTGAGTCAGAGTTATTTGGCCACGAAAAAGGCGCATTTACGGGCGCCGATAGCGTACGTAAAGGCCGCTTTGAGCAAGCCAATGGCGGTACACTATTTTTAGATGAAATTGGTGATATGCCACTTGATGTGCAAACACGTTTATTACGCGTTCTTGCCGATGGTGAGTTTTATCGCGTTGGTGGCCATCAAAGTATAAAAGTGGACGTACGCATTATTGCAGCTACGCACCAAAACCTTGAAGATTTAGTTAAACAAGGCAAGTTTAGGGATGATTTATTTCATCGTCTTAATGTTGTGCGCCTACGTTTACCCGCTCTTCGAGAGCGTACTGAAGATATAGAAAGCTTATCGCAACACTTTTTACATAAAAGCGCTAAAGAGCTACAAGTAGAAAGTAAAGTACTGAGCCCTAAAGCGACTGAGCAATTACGTTTATTTAATTGGCCAGGTAATGTACGCCAATTAGAAAATACGTGTCGTTGGCTGACAGTTATGGCACCGGGTGAGCTTGTAAGCGAGCAAGATTTACCGCCGGAGATTCTGGATGCTTCACCAACCCAAGAAGAAGGTGATTGGCTCGATGCATTCCAACAATGGCTTAATCAAGAGCTAAAAAAAGGCAAAGAAAATATTTGGCCTGACATTCAAGCTCAGCTAGAAACTCGCTTAATAAAAACAGCCCTGGCTAATTGCTCTGGTCATAAGCAAGATGCAGCTATAAAAATTGGTTGGGGACGTAACACGTTGACCCGAAAATTAAAAGAGCGCAATATTAGCTGATTAAACGCTTTTAACACATTTGGTTATTGATGAAGCTAATCGAACATATTCCATTATTCAAACAAATGGAGATTATAAACAGGCTGCACTTTTTTAAAGAATTTACGCTCAGCGAGCGCCAAGTCTTATTGGAGTCGTTCGGCCTGTTATATTTAGTAAGCCAGCATCAATTTTTATTTAAGCAATACGATAACGACAAGCGCTTGTACATTGTACTTAGCGGCGCATTATTAGTATTTAAGCATAACCATTTACTAGAACTTGGCACTATAGAGCCCGGTGAATTTATAGGTGAAGGTGCCTTTATAAATAACCGAGAGCGCAGTACCAGTGCTCGCGCTAAAACCGACACCATAGTACTTGCCATTACCCCTGAAGCACTCACCCGCCTACCTAATGTTATCCGCGAAAAAATTAAAGACCGAATTATTGAAGGTATGAGCCTGCGCATTGCCAAATTAAGCGAGCATATAGAAACTCACGGTTAGTTCAATCCATATAAACAATTTGCAATGAGCAATCAAGCCAACTGGGCTTATTAACGTGCGCAGTAAAAGTGTAAGTATCTGAAGGCTTGGCACCAAAGGGGGTATTTACAAACGGCTGTGAATGACGATATGTTTGCGAATAGGTTTTATAATAAATAACAACGTAACCGTATAAAAACTCCCAACCTAACCTTACAACAGCGCCACTGGGTAAACTAAAGTCAGCATATTTATCTGTAAATGTAACAAGTAAATCATTGTACTTCTCTTCGCTGCATTGAGTTGTTCGTAACTTTTTAGGCATAACAAAGGTAGTACCCGCCATTATATTCTTTAAATAAAAGCCTATATTGCCATCACCATAAAAATGATTTGAACGAGTCGTGTAGTTAACTTGTGGCTTGTAACCTAGCTCTTGCATTATAGCCGCAAGTTGCTCAGTTTCTTTAGGATAAATCTTATCACTTGATAAGAGTAATGTGGCTTCACCAAAATCAGGTGGGATTGCCAGCTCTACATATTCATAAGGGAGCGATTGTGCTTTTAGCGCAGCATCGAGCTGGTTGCGCTGTTCATCTTGCAAGTTTTCACTAAATACATACACGGTAGGTTGTTGGCACGCAGCTAATAGTAATGCCAACACACATATTAAAATTCCACTTTTCATAGTTACCCCTTTTTGATTACAATTGTAGTCTATTAAAGGTAACTATTTATCGCAATTTAATTTGTTTGGCTATCTAACCAAGCATCAACACTTTTGCGAGTATATAAAACTTCTTTAAATAAACGATGACGTTCAAATTCAAGTTTTGTTTTTCTCGTGGCATCACCACTAGCTAAACGGCTATGGGTATCATTGAATTTTGAAATTACAGAAAAACCGCGCTCACCTTGATCAGCTTGCTTTTTTACAGAATTAGCAAGGTGCTCTCTAACATCGTCAGCAGTTAACATACCTGAATTATCTAATCCCATTAGCTCTTTTTTCATTGCTAATCTTACGCCCATTTCCTACTCCATTTAATGAAAAATATTTATTCCGCCAAAGTTTTAGCAATTAGCAGGCCATACGTAAAACTAACTGCAGCAAATATTACTCTTCAATTGCTTCAGTTTTTTTAAAGACAGATAAAATACATAAAAACTTTCGTCGTTATTTCCCTATTACAATTAGCTAAAGTTACTTGCTTTGGTGCAAAAGTAGCTGCAAGCCTTTATACTACAGCTTGTGCGTTACCCCCACCGAGAGCAAATATGAACGAAGAATACATAGAAATAGAATTAGAAGAAGAGCCGATTGAGCTCTGTAAATTATTAAAAGTACTAAACTTAGTTGAAGGTGGCGGCCAAGCTAAAAACCTAATTACTGAAGGCTATGTGGGTGTTAACCATGAAATTTGTACAATTAAACGGAAAAAATTATACAGTGGTGATGTACTAGAGTTTGATGGTGAGTTTTTTAAACTCTCACTAAGTGAAGATGCAATCCCTGCAGAAAAACCTGCGGTACAAACTCAAGCAGAGTCAAAGCAAGCTGCACCACAACCAACAAATCAACCAGCTAAAAGTAAGCGTAAGCGAACTAAAAAACCAAAAGTAGATGATAAAACAGGTCGTCGTCCTATTTCATTTGGTTAAGCATTTAAAAGCACTCTTTTTATATAAAAAGGCCAACTTGTATAGTTGGCCTTTTTACTCTTTAATAACCTAATTAATAATAAAAACAAGGTTATAAAATGTCTGTAAACACACCTAAAAATTGGTTTAAACCCGTTGTATGGGCGGCACTCGTATGGAACTTACTTGGCGTTATTGCATTTGCTATGCACATGATGATGACACCCGAAATGATAGGTAAACTTCCTTTAGATCAACAAGCTGCCTACTCTGACATCCCTCTTTGGTCAACCATTGCATTTGCTGTAGCTGTATTTGGAAGCACTTTGGGTTGTCTGTTTTTACTTGCTAAAAACGCGCTGGCAACACCTACTTTTGCGCTATCGCTCGGCGCTATTTTAATTCAGCAATATTATAATTTTGTGGTCATAAATAGTATTGAGCTACTTGGCGCAAGTGCGGTATTTATGCCTATTTTTGTAATCATTATTGCCATCGCTTTACTTTGCTTGAGTATTAAAGGTAAGCAACAAGGTTGGTTACAGTAATTAATAAGGGTCGAAATAACTTTTGACCCTATCTCTTCTTTTAAATCATCTCTTGAAATTAAATTTTTCAGCATCATCTCTACTATAATAACTGTATAAAATTCGTTCTCTAAACGCGATTTTTTACACTGGTATGTACTTTGCAACTCGAACACTACAGAGGTCACTCTTCAAAACATTTTTATAATTCATAAAGGGGCAAATAATGAATAATAGTTTCGATACCCAACATCAGCTCACAATAAATGGTGAGCAATATCATATTCATTCTCTAAAAGGACTTGGCGACAAAGCGAAACGATTGCCCTTTTCCTTAAAAGTACTACTTGAAAACCTTCTTCGTAACGAAGATGGCGTAAATATAAAAGAACAAGACATTCAAGCCCTTCTTAATTGGGATCCTCAAGCAAAGCCTGCATCTGAAGTTGCCTTTACTCCCGCCCGTGTTGTTATGCAAGATTTTACCGGCGTACCCGCTATTGTAGATTTAGCCGCGATGCGTGACGCAATGGAAAAGCTAGGTGGAGATCCTGCAAAAATAAACCCGTTATCGCCTGCTGAACTTGTGATTGACCATTCGGTACAAGTAGATGGCTACGGAAATGATGGTGCATTTGATTTAAATGCAAAACTTGAGTACGACCGAAATAAAGAACGTTATGAATTTTTACGTTGGGGACAAACCGCTTTTGATAATTTAAAAGTAGTGCCACCAGCAACCGGCATTGTTCACCAAGTAAACCTAGAATACTTAGCGCGCGTTGTTTTTAATGAAGAGCGCGACGGAAAAAAATTCGCTTACCCAGATACGCTTGTAGGGACTGACTCTCACACCACCATGATTAATGGCTTAGGTGTGCTTGGCTGGGGTGTAGGCGGCATTGAAGCTGAAGCAGCCATGCTTGGTCAGCCAATTAGCTTACTCATTCCACAAGTAGTAGGTATGAAGCTAAGCGGACGTTTACCTGAAGGTACTACCGCAACCGATTTAGTGTTAACAGTAACCGAAATACTGCGTAATCATGGCGTAGTGGGTAAATTTGTAGAATTTTATGGTGACGGCCTTGCCGACCTACCACTTGCTGATAGAGCAACCATAGCCAATATGGCACCAGAATACGGCGCTACGTGTGGTATTTTTCCAATTGATGATGAGACCATTAACTACCTTCGCTTAACAAACCGCGACGAAAAACACTTAAAAGTAATTGAAGATTACGCTAAGCATCAAGGCTTATGGCGTAACGATGGCGACGAAGCTAATTATACCGATACACTTGAGCTTAAATTAGATGACGTTGTACCAAGCCTTGCAGGCCCTAAACGCCCACAAGATAGAATTGCCTTAAACGAAGCTGGCAAAGTTATTGGCGATCATTTAAAAGGCTTCCAAGACGAACGTATGGCTCGTCGTGATAAAAGCGATGAAGAACAAGCTCGTATTGAGAGTGAAGGACCGACAACAAATCCAGATGAGCCAGTTAACGAAGCGCAGTTTATGGGTGCCGCTAAGGTTAAATTTAAAGGCCAAGAGTTTGAGCTAAACGATGGCGCTTGTGTTATTGCCGCGATTACCAGCTGTACCAACACCTCTAATCCAAGTGTTATTTTAGCTGCTGGTTTGGTTGCTAAAAAAGCGAAACAGTTAGGCATTAATGTAAAACCTTGGGTTAAAACATCACTTGCTCCAGGCTCAAAAGTAGTTACCGACTACCTAGAAAAAGCAGGCCTGATGGATGACCTAGAAAGTCTTGGCTTTAACTTAGTTGGCTACGGCTGTACCACGTGTATTGGTAATTCAGGGCCACTTGCAACTGAAATATCAGACGCGATTCAAAAACATAAATTAGTAGTGAGCTCTATTTTATCGGGTAACCGTAACTTTGAAGGGCGTATTCACCAAGATGTTAAAATGAACTTTTTAGCCTCTCCTCCGCTTGTCGTAGCTTATGCCATTGCAGGTAGAACCGATATTGACGTATACAACGAACCCCTTGCTCAAGATGCTAACGGTAACGATATTTACCTTAAAAACATTTGGCCAAGCGTTAAAGAAGTAAGTGACTTAGTTAAAGAAACCGTAACTAAGGAAATGTTTGAAAAAAGCTACGCTAACGTTTACGAAGGCGATAGCCGTTGGCAGCAAATTAAAATACCGGATGGCAAACTTTACGATTGGGATGATGCATCTACCTACATTAAAAAAGCACCCTTTTTTGATGGTATGAAAGTAGAACCACCGGGCATTCCTTCTATTGAAGGTGCACGCTGTTTAGCTAAACTTGGAGATTCAGTAACCACTGACCATATTTCTCCAGCGGGTGCTATTAAAGCAGAAGCGCCAGCAGGTTTATACTTGCAAGAGAAAGGTGTAGATAAAGCGCAATTTAACTCGTACGGCTCACGCCGTGGTAATCACGAAGTAATGATGCGTGGAACGTTCGCTAATGTGCGTCTTAAAAACTTACTAGCTCCTGGTACTGAAGGTGGCGTAACACGTACTCAGCCTGGAGATACGCTAGAGAGCATTTATGATGCAGCAATGGAGTATCAAAAAAATAATACTCCACTCATTATTTTAGCGGGCAAAGAATATGGCACGGGTTCATCTCGTGACTGGGCTGCTAAAGGCTCACTTTTATTAGGCGTAAAAGCCGTTGTAGCACAAAGCTACGAACGTATTCATCGCTCTAACTTAATTGGTATGGGTGTATTACCGCTGCAATTTAAAGAAGGTGAAAGCTACGAGTCACACGGGTTAACAGGGCAAGAACAATTTGATATTGATGGCCTGTACGATAAAACCGATGAAGTTACCGTTATTGCCACAAATGCCGAAGGTAAAAAAGTAACCTTGAGTGCAGACGTACGTATTGATACCCCTAAAGAGTGGGATTACTACAAACACGGCGGCATTTTACAATATGTACTGCGTAATATGCTCGACTAACAAAGACAGTAGTTAATACATTTAAAAGCCCAGCTTAGTAATAAGCTGGGCTTTTTTATATTTGCTGTTTGTTGTCTTAAATCAATACTAAGCATTTAAAGCGTGCCTACACTAGGGCCTATTCATGGGGAATAACCACACTACATAGGCTCTGTCTTGCCTAAATACCAAACACACTGCTGCAAATTTAACCTCGAAAGATAAACAGGCCCTAGGGCTGCTCTTAGTGAGGTAACTATGTCGCAAACAATGATAATTAGGCTGCTTAAAACATCAATAGTGCTTGGGTTGTGCCTTATCGTGACTGGCCATACGTTAATTGTGTCGAACTACTTTACCGTCGAGCATGGTATTAAAGGAATAATTATAGCGGCGGCATGCATTGCTGTAGGCGTGCTGCTGTCGCTTCCCACTAAAATATATTTAACAGTATTATTGATGGAAGCAGAAAAACATTATTTAAAAAACCATAAAAGCACTCACTCTAAATAATTAAAGTGCACTTAAATTATTAATTTCTTTATTACGTTTTTCTAGTTTGTCTTTTACATTTTCGGCGTCATTAAATAGCTTTTTAACCGAATCTGGGTTCAAAATACTGATCCCCTCTGGTGCAGCCGACATTGTGTTTGGAGTTGAAGAGGTATTTAAAATAGACGTGTCTTCTGCAGCAATAACAGTAATATCTTTAGGATCGAGTTTTACTTCAATACTTTTTGCATGTGGGTTAGGTGAATCAGAAAAGTGCCATTGGCCTGTTTCGTCTTGCCACTTAAAAATTTTACCACTTGAGGTAGCATTTGCAGCAATTGGTTCATCAGAAATACTGCTCGCAATTTTATCGCCAGCTTGCTGAACGCCCTGCACTGCTTGGTCCAAAGTACTGCTAGATAGCGCGACCATTCTTTCTTTAATTTGCTGAGATTCACTGCTAATTGATGATGCAGAAAGCCATGTTTGACCATCGGGCTTTTTTAAATAAAACAAAGAGATGACTGCAATAGCCATAATTGATATAGCTAAGTAGGTAAAGTATTTCATAGCGTTCCTGCTTTAATTAATCCTTTAATGCCTTGAGTCTAATAAAAAATACTTAATTAGGCAATTTTTTGTACCCGAATAAAAGAAAATAAAAACGCGGCCGAAGCTGCGTTTTTATTTGCGATTTAACTACATCGTAGTGACGTTAAATACCGTCACCATCCATGTGTAGTCCACATTCTCGGTTTAAACCAAAAAAGCGAGTTTCTTCCTCTGTCATTCCTGGTTCTAACTTACGTGTTGTATGTACGTCACCCATCGACACATAACCTTGTTCCCATAATGGGTGATAAGGTAAATCGTGCTTAGTCAGGTATTGATACACGTCGCGGTTAGACCATTCAATAATCGGGTACACTTTAACGGTACCACGGCTTATTTCTACAAACTGTTTATCAGCACGTGTAGATGATTGATCGCGACGCAAACCACTAAACCACGTGCCCGCTTCTATCTCTTTAAGTGCGCGGGTCATCGGCTCAACTTTATTAAGCTGGTTATATTGCTTAATGCCGTCCTCGCCTTGCTCCCACAACTTACCAAACTTAGCTTCTTGCCATGCTGGGCTTAGCTGCGCTCTATACACCTTTAAGTTTAGTGATAAACGCTCACTCATTTGTTCAATAAACTGATACGTTTCAGGAAATAGATAGCCTGTATCGGTTAATACAACGGGAATATCTGGACGTTGTGAGGTCATTAAATGCAGCATTACTGCCGCTTGAATACCAAAGCTAGATGATAAAAAAGCCGTATTAGGCAAGTTATCAAGCGCCCATGCAACACGCTGTTCTGCGCTCATATTCGCTAGCAAACCATTAGCATCAGCTAACATAGCCACCTGGCTTTGTTTATCTAGCTGTAAAATGTTTTTAAATTCACTCATGGTAAATTCCAAACCTCACCAGCGCTTTGGCGCTGGTATTTAATTAAGCGTGAAAATCGGTTACTGATACTTTTACTTCAGCAACTATGCCTTTGCGTATAACAAAGTCACCAAAACACTCACCGTCATTGCGCTCTTTTGCCCATTGGCCAATGAGCTTATCGAATGCTTCTAGGTAAACGTCTTCGCCTACGTTCTCAAGGTACAATTTAGGAATACGTGTACCTTCTAAATTACCACCTAGGTAAACGTTGTACTTACCTGGCCCTTTACCCACTAAACCAGCTTCTGCAAGCATTGCGCGGCCACAACCGTTAGGGCAACCTACAACGCGCATAATAATGCTGTCATCTGGTATACCGTGCTTAGCAAGTAATGCTTCAGTTTTTTCTACTAGGCTTGGTAAGTAACGCTCTGCTTCGGCCATTGCAAGTGGGCACGTTGGCAGTGAAACACACGCCATAGAATTTTTACGCTGCTGCGAATCTTTGTCATCAATTAGGCCATGGCTACGTGCAATTTCTTCAATCACGGCTTTTTGATCTGCAGGTACGCCAGCAATAATTAAGTTTTGGTTTGCCGTCATACGCATGTCACCTTGGTGAATTTCTGCAATTTTACGACAACCTGTTTTTAGTGGCTTGTCTGGGTAATCCAAAATACGACCATTTTGGATGAAGAGCGTTAAATGACTCTTTCCATCAATACCATCAACCCAACCGATGCGATCGCCTCGGTGGGTGAACTTATAAGGTCTAATCGGTTCAAACTTAACACCAATACGTTTTTCAACTTCAGCTTTAAATGTATCTGTACCAACACGATCTAGTGTGTACTTTGTTTTTGCATTTTTACGATTTTCGCGATTACCCCAATCACGTTGAACTGATAAAACATGTTCAGCAACACTCAATGTATGCTCAAGAGGTATAAAACCAAATTCGTCAGCTTTACGCGGGTAAGTTGCTGTATCGCCGTGCGTCATGGCAAGGCCGCCACCCACTAATACGTTAAAACCAACAAGCTTGCCATTATCAGCAATTGCCACAAAGTTTAAATCGTTAGCGTGAACATCAACTTCGTTATTAGGCGGAATGGTTACCGTTGTTTTAAACTTACGCGGTAAGTAGTTAGATCCTAAAATTGGCTCTTCTGTGGTTTCTGCTTTTTCGCCATCTAACCAAATTTCAGCGTATGCTTTGGTTTTTGGTAATAAATGTTCAGAAATTTTCGCAGCCCATTGATAAGCCTCTAAATGCAGTTCAGATTCAACGGGGTTGGTTGTACAAAGCACGTTACGGTTAACATCGCCCGCAGTTGCAATAGAGTCTATACCTACGCTGTTAAGCATTTGGTGCATGCCTTTAATATTCGGCTTTAATACACCATGAAACTGAAACGTTTGACGCGTAGTTAAACGAATGCTGCCGTAGCTTGTTTTTTCATCAGCAAACTTATCAATTGCTAACCACTGCTCTGGCTTAATAATACCGCCAGGCATACGTGCACGTAACATTACATTATGTAGCGGCTCTAACTTTTGCTTAGCGCGCTCACCACGTATATCACGATCATCTTGCTGGTACATGCCATGAAAACGAATTAGCTGAAAGTTATCTGCGGTAAAACCACCTGTGATTTCATCTTTTAACCCTTGAGCTATAGTGCCGCGCAAAAAGTTACTTTCACCTTTTAAGCGCTCGTTATCAGAAAGTTTTACATTTTTATCTTGTTCGCTCATTTTAAATCCTAAATTTGTTACAATTACGATAATTAGATACTAAATAAAATAGGAGGCGCGGTTAGTACACGTCTTTCTGATAGCGGTTTGCGCTACGTAAATCTTTTAAGTACTGCTCTGCGTCTTCGTTACTCTTGCCTGTATTTTCTTTAACTATATCAACCAAGGCGTTGTGTACATCTTTTGCCATGCGATTTGCATCGCCACAAATATAAAAGTGAGCGCCGGCTTCTAACCATTCAAACACGTCTTTACTGTTACTGCGTAATTTGTCTTGTACGTATACTTTTTCTGCTTGGTCACGGCTAAATGCAACATCTACTTTGTTAAGTAAACCCGATTTTAAATAACCCTGTATTTCTACTTGGTATAAAAAGTCTTGAGTGAAATGTGGGTTACCAAAGAACAACCAGTTTTTGCCTTGTGCTTCACGTGAATCACGCTCTTGTAAAAATGCACGGAACGGCGCAATACCCGTACCAGGACCAACCATAATAACAGGTGTATCATCGTTAGTTGGAAGGCGGAAATTGTCGTTGTGTTCGCTAAATACTTTAACTTTACAACCTTCTTCTGCACGACGAGTTAAGTAACCAGTACAACCACCTAAATGCTCGCTATCAAATGCATCAAACTGCACTAGACCTAGTGTTAAATGTACTTCGTCTTCAACCTCAGCTTGGCTAGATGCAATTGAGTACAAACGAGCTTGTAGTTTACGTAGGCAATCTACTAATGTTTGCGCATCAATTTTTGCTGGGTTTTGGCGAATCACATCAAATATTTGGCGAGGTTCAATATACGCACGCATTGCCGCTTTATCTTCTACAAGCTTTAATAATTCAGGCGTACCTGTTGCTGTTGCATATTTTTCTACAAAACCTGGGTACGACTGAGTCAGCTCAAGCTTTTCAATAAGTGCATCACGTACGCTTAGCTCTTCATCACCTACTTTTACAATACTTGTTGCATCTATTTGAGTAAGTGTAAGTACTTCATCAACTAATACATCGTCATTTAAAAAGTATACACCTAATGAATCACCTGGCGTGTAAGTAATATCAGAACCTTCAAGCGAAATTTCAACGTGGCGTACATCTTTAGTCGAGTCGCGACCGGTAATTTTTTGAACAGTTAATAGCTCTGCTTCAAATGGATTTTGTTTTGTATATTGGCTTGCTGCAGCGGTTGGAGCGCCAAATGGCATTGATACAACTTGACCACCAGCGGCTTCTTGCTGCGCTTTTAAATCAGGTTCAAATGCATCAACTGCACCGGCGATCCACGTAGCAGCTTCATCTTCGTAATCTACATCTAAATCAGCACGTTGATAGATAGTTTGTGCACCAAGTTTATTTAAACGCTCTTCAAAATCTTTTGCTGTCTGGCAGAAAAACTCATAGCTAGAATCACCTAAGCCAATAACCGCTATTTTTACATCGTCTAGTTTTGGCGCTTTTTTAGTGGCTAAAAATTCGTGGAGTGTTTCTGCGTCTTCTGGTGGCTCACCTTCGCCGTAAGTAGATACAACGATAGTTAAAAACTTTTCTTTTTTCAGGGCTGTTGGTTTGTAATCTGACATGCTAACAAGCTTAACTGCTAAGCCTCGCGACTCAGCCTGCTCTTTCATTTTGGTAGCTACACCTTTTGCGTTACCTGTTTGCGAACCATATAAAATAGTTAGCGCTGCTGCATCACCCGCAGCTGGTACGCCTGCCGTAGGAGCACCTAACGCAGCCGAATTAGCATTTGCAGCTAAGTAACCACTCACCCATGCTTGTTGAATTGGATTAAGTTCAGCCACTAAACCTTGCAGCTTTTGTACTTGATCTTGCGATAGCGGGCTTGCCGCAGCATTTAGTTGACCTAACAACATGAATCGATTCCCCATAACCCTGAAAATTAAACACAACACACTTTGTGTATTGTTAAAAATGAGTTTTACCTCATCCAGAGCGTATCTGTTGAGGTTTTCTAAGTTAGTAGCATAACGGGCTCAGCATAGATAAAAAAAGAATAGAATCTGCTTTGATATTCCATTTAGTTATTAATTTATAAAAATACCTTCAAAAACAGATTAAAGACTTATTATTGCTTTTTACTGCACTTTAAATTAACAATTTTGTAACCCAACTAATGTAGGGTATATTCTTCATTCAAAATAAAAATAGGAACAACTATGTTACACGGGAAATATAAAAATAATCTACTTAGTACCGCTTTGTTACTTGGCTCATTACCTGTAATGGCCAATGTAGCTAATGGCGGATTTGAACAATGGTCAGGTAATACACCTAGCTCTTGGAGCACTATTGATAGCGGAATCAGCTTAACGCGCTCAACTAGTACAGTTAAAAGCGGTAGTAGCTCTGCTGCTGTCAATGTAACAACAGGATCGCAAAGTAACACTGATTTACTACAACAGGTTGCTGTAGAAGCTGGTAAAACCTATAACTTTTCGGCTGATGTTTACCACACCGAAGGTAAAATTAAAGCGCGCTTATATGTAGATGGCTATCAAGGCTATTCGAATCAAGCACAAACTAACCAATGGCAAACAATTAGCCATAGCTATACAGCAAGCAGTGATAAAACAATTAGTGTTGGGCTTAGGTTTTACGATGTAAGTGGATTTGATGGCAGCGAAACCGTATACGTAGATAACTTTTTACCAAATGCTGATGGCAACGCATCAACAAGTTGCACCGACAATAGCCTTACCTTAACGCTTAACACCGATAATTACGGTAGCGAAACTAGCTGGGCCGTTAATAACAATCAAGGTAGCGCTGTTGCTAACGGCAGTGGTTACGCATCAAACACTCAGTATGATGAGCAAATATGCCTAACTGATGGTACTTACACACTTGTTATTAGCGACAGCTACGGCGATGGCATGTGTTGTTCAACAGGTAATGGCAACTATGCGCTTAAGCAAGGCTCTACCACACTTGCTAGCGGTGCAAGTTTTAATAATACAGACAGCACGGCATTTACTTTAGGTAGTGGCTCTGGTGATGGCGGCGGGACCAACCCAACACCCACTGGCTACTATGTTACTGCTCAAGGGTTATCAGGTTATGCACTAAAAACTGAGCTTTATAATATTATTAAAGATCATAATGCACAGGGTTACTCAGCTATTTGGAATTTTTACGACTCATCTGCACGTGATAAATACTTTGAAAACGATAACAGCATTTTAGATATGTATAGCGAAAAACCAAACGGCTCAGATAGCTACAATTATACTGCGGTAAGTGACCAATGTGGTAACTATAGTGGAGAAGGCGGCTGTTACAACCGTGAGCATTCATTTCCTAAAAGCTGGTTTGGCGGCACTATTGAGCCAATGAACTCAGATGTGCATCATATTTACGCAACCGACGGTTATGTAAACTCAAAACGTAGTAACTTCCCATTTGGTGAAGTAGCAAGCGCTTCATTTACATCAACCAACGGTAGTAAATTAGGTTCTGCCGCAAGTTCATTAAATTACTCAGGTACTGTATTTGAGCCAATTGACGAATTTAAAGGTGACTTTGCTCGCGCTTATTTTTACATGGCAACGCGCTACGAAAATGTAATAGGCACTTGGCAAACCAAAACGACCTCAAGTAATGTAGTGCTTAATGGTTCAAGCAACCAAGTGTTTGAAAGCTGGGTTGTAGCCATGCTGCTTAACTGGCATAACAGCGATCCTGTAAGCCAAATGGAACTTGACCGTAACCAAGCAGCCTTTGAATTTCAAGGTAATCGTAACCCGTATATCGACCATCCTGAATTTGTAGAAATGATTTGGTAAAAGTTAGCAGTTAAAACAAAAGCCTTTGCAATTGCAAAGGCTTTATCTTTTAGTGTGTAATATTTTTTATAGTCACAATGGTTTAAGCTAATTATAAGAAACAGCTGCGATAAGTGACTTTTCAGCTCTGTTTTTCATCAACGTTAAAAGTGAATGATGAAAATCTTGAAATATCACCTCTCCCCATATACGTGAATAAATACCAAAATTTGTATTGTCTTGCACGGTCGTTTTTAACGTTAAAATCGTATTGCCGCTTTTATCTTCACTTAGCTGATAACCACCGTAAAGTGGAGAAAAGTATTCACCGCCTAGTTTTACGTGTTTATCGAGAGCGTCATCGGGAATAGCATCTGGGTCTATATCAAATCTATAATGCATCTGTTTATTTGGTTGCCAGTCGGTTATTACTTCTTTAAACATAACGCCTTTTTGCCAAGTACTTGTGCGAACAGCGCCTATACCGCTAGCATTCATACTTGCCTTTAATGGCTTTGGTACACCAATTAATTGAGTGAGTGAAAAAGGCACTTCCTGTGGTTTTATGTCACTCACATTAGCTAACTGCTGCCACACAACATTGATGGGCGCGTTAATAGCTATTGAATTTGCTACTTCGTATGTTTTTGATAAATGTAAAAAGTTAACTTCAATAGGTGAGAGCAATATAGGTAACAACGCGATTGATAATAAAGAACTATTCGCTTTTTTTATTTTACGTTTTCTAACAAAGCCCGCAAGTAACCCACCAATGCTGGCAAAAAACATAAAAGCAGGCAAAGCCATTGCCACACAAATGCTCCCTTCAAGCAAAGTAATTACACTTACAAATAAAAAAACAAAAATAGGCTGCCAAGCAATCGTGATCATTTGCCTTTTAGTTAATGTTTTTGATTCATTGTACTCAAAGTGAACACGAATATAACCAATTGCAACGGGCACTAAAAACATAAATGATATAGAGACTAGGCTACTTAAATTATAAGCATTGACTAGCTCTATAAACAGCCGCATAAATATGCCGTAAAACGTACCAAGTAAAATACCAATTGATTTAGGGGAGTTGAGTTGCATGTCTATTCTTTATTGTTATTAACAATCAGAAAGTAACAGAAGTATTATTCCACCACAAATAAAACAAAATTAACGGCTCCTGCAAGCAAATAGCTTGAAATAAAAACGGCTTTCACAGCCACTAAGACTAAAGGATAATAACCTGCCGTTAACACTATACTATTAGGTAAATAGTGCTCCGCTTCCTTAATGACTCACTCAAGATTTTGATTTATAACAACTTTTAATCACCTTCTGTAATTTCATAACTTTTAGTGTAAAGCAGTTTTTTAAATTAACTGTATTAAAAACAACCATGCACGACCTTTTGCCTATACATAGCAGCCTAAAAGCTGATCTACCCTGCATATTCAATATTCATTTGCTTTAACAAAAGCCGTATTTATTTGATTAAGCAACAATGTTGCAGGAGAACGCATGCAAACTACACCACCCGGTGATGCACCATCAAACACGCACAAGAATGCTCAAAGCTACGAGCAGCTTCACAAACCGAGTTCAGAGTTTAATACTCGCGACGAGTATCTCGAACATGAATTACAGATTATGCAGCCTAAACGCTGGCGTCCTAATTTACCGTTTAGAGATTACCGATTTGAATTTGAAGACACCATTCCAGCAATGGCGGGCACTATTGGTAAAGTCGTTATGGTGGGGGCTATTGCAGCAACCTTTGCGGCGCCTCTTGGTTTAAGCGATGCATTTGTTTTAGAAAATGTACGTTACGAATTACTCATTGTTTCTATTTTTATCATCTTATTCTCAGGCTTTATTTTACCAACAGCCAACTTGGCTGGTACTCACGGCCCGCTTATTCCGTTAATTCCTATTGTTGTTGCTGCTGGCGGTCACCCTATGGCGTTTGGCTTACTCATTGGTGCCTTTGGTTTTATTTTAGCCATAACCAAGGGAGGAAGTATGCTCGCGCGCCTAACCAGTAAAGGTGTATGTGGCGGGCTACTTATTTATTTAGGCTTTATTGGTACTATTTCGCAAGTTAAAAAGCTGTTTGCTTGGGCTGAAGCCATTGATATGGCACACATTGCGTTTATTGTTATTTTAGCCACCATTTTATTGTATGCGCTATTAGAGCACTTTAAAAAGCGTTGGTTAGCCGTGCCGTTAAGTTGCCTTATTGGTGGCGTGGTTGCCTTTGCCTTAGGCGCACCGTTTGAGTTTCATACTGCACCGGGTTTACCAAATATGAACCCAGCTTACTGGTGGGGCGAAAACACGGGTTGGATGCTAGGTTTACCAACGCTTGAAAGCTTTGTTGTTGTACTCCCATTTGCAGTGCTCGCCGTTGCTATGTGGTCTCCTGATTTTTTAGGCCATCAAGTATTTCAAAAAATAAGTTATCCGCAACGCACTGAAAAAGTACAAATGAATATCGACGACACCATGCTAAGTGCATCGGTTAGACAAACATTCGGCTCACTTGCCGGTGGTGCTAACTTTGCCTCCTCTTGGGGTACTTATATTGTGCCTGCCGCTATTGCTAAACGCCCTATCCCTGCTGGCGCTATTTTAACTGCATTATTTTGTATTATTGCTGGTTTATGGGGTTACCCTATGGATTTAGCAATTTGGCAGCCTGTATTGTGTGTAGCGCTTATTGTTGGTGTGTTTATCCCGCTACTTGAAGCTGGCATGGAAATGACGCGCGAAGGTAAAACGACGCAATCAGCCGCTATTGTGGTATTTGCTTCGACCTTAGTTAATCCTGCTTTTGGTTGGTCACTTACTATGCTACTTGATAACTTAGGGCTGATTGGCTGTAAAGAGCGCAGCGCTGAGTTAACTAAAATGAGCCGCTGGGTGATTCCACTTATTATGTTTGTGTTACTTACCACTGTAATGGCAATTGTAGGTATGTTACCTGGTATACCGGCGTTAATGGCTGACTTTAGGCATTAACCTTTAGCTACCACATCTCATATTTACCCACAAAAAAGCACGGCAATTGCCGTGCTTTTTAATACGTGATTTTTAATACACACGGTTAAGCAATTACTGCCAAGAACGCTCAGTCGCTAGTTGTTTTTCAAACGCATCAATTTGTGGGTTTAGCGTTTCGGTTACACCAATAAAGTCTAAACCACTTAACAAACGTTCTTTTACCTCTTTACTAATATCAAAACTAATTGGTGCAAACTTACTGCTTGTTAGTGTTTGATTTTCAAGGTCGATTTCAATGTTAATATCGTCGTGCTGCTCGCTAAGTACAAACAATTGCTCAAGCGTATCGGCAGGTAGCGCTATGGCTAACATTTGGTTGTTACCACAGTTATTAAAGAAAATATCTGCAAAGCTTTCAGCTAAAATCACTTCAAAACCATATTGCTTCAGCGCCCATGGCGCGTGCTCACGAGATGAGCCACAACCAAAGTTGTCGCGCGTTAATAATATTTGCGCGCCTTGGTAGCATGGGCGGTTTAAAATAAAGTCAGGGTTTGGCTCGTCGTTATCTAGGTAACGCCAATCATAAAACAATGCCGCATCAAAGCCTTCGCGGCTAGTTGATGTTAAAAACTGCTTAGGGATAATTTGGTCAGTATCTACATTGTTTTTATCAAGTGGGGCCATTAAGCCACTAAAAAATACGCTCATTAGGCTTCTCCTCTAATATCAACAAAGTGACCATGTATTGCAGCAGCTGCGGCCATTGCAGGGCTAACTAAATGAGTACGCCCGCCACGACCTTGGCGACCTTCAAAGTTACGGTTAGAAGTAGATGCACAACGCTTGCCTGCTCCTAGGCGGTCATCGTTCATCGCTAAACACATAGAACAACCCGGTTCGCGCCATTCAAAGCCAGCGGCTTTAAAAATATCGGCTAAGCCTTCGTCTTCGGCTTGTTTTTTAACTAAGCCAGAGCCCGGTACAATTAACGCCTCTATGCCGGCAACAACATGTTTGCCTTCAACAATTTTTGCAGCAGCGCGCAAGTCTTCAATGCGGCTATTTGTACATGAGCCAATAAATACCGTGTCTACTTTCGCGCTTGATAATTTATCGCCCGCTTTTAAATCCATGTATTTAAGCGCGCTGCGAATAGCGTCCGCTTTAATTAAATCAGGTTCTTGGTCTGGATCGGGTATGCACTCATCAACACCAATTACTTGCTCTGGGCTTGTGCCCCAGGTAATTTGTGGCTGAATGTCGTCGGCATTTAGCTCAACAACTAAATCAAAGTGTGCGCCTTCATCCGTTTTTAAAGTTTCCCAATATTCAACGGCTGCATCAAAATCTGCGCCTTTAGGTGCAAACGGACGACCTTTTAGGTAATCATAAGTAATTTGGTCAGATGCAATCAAACCCGCTTTTGCACCCATTTCTATGCTCATATTACATAGCGTCATACGGGCTTCCATTGAAAGTGCTTCAATGCCTGCACCACAAAACTCTGCTACATAACCTGTGCCACCAGCGGTACCTAACTTGCCAATTACCGCCATAATTAAATCTTTAGCCGTAACCGTTGGACGCAATACACCGTTAATTTGAATTTTTAACGATTTCGCCTTTTTTTGCTGTAGCGTTTGCGTTGCTAATACGTGCTCAACCTCAGACGTACCAATACCATGCGCTAATGCGCCAAACGCACCATGCGTAGAGGTATGGCTATCGCCACATACAATGGTTGTGCCAGGCAAAGTAATCCCTTGCTCTGGGCCCATTACGTGCACAATACCTTGATTAATTGAGTTTAAATCGTAAAGCACAATACCAAACTCTTTACAGTTTTTATCAAGCGCCATTAATTGGTTTTTAGATACTTCGCTTGCGGCATCAAGTGATCGGCTTTTAGTCGATACGTTATGATCCATCGTTGCAAAGGTTTTTTCTGGGCAACGTACAGTACGGTTTTTTTCACGTAGACCAGCAAAAGCCTGCGGAGAAGTAACTTCATGCACTAAATGGCGGTCAATATAAAGTAAGTCGGTTTGCTCGTTTATGCTGGCAACGGTATGTGATTGCCAAATTTTTTCGTATAACGTTTGGGCCACTTGCTAATTCCCTAATCTGTTTGAGTTGCAGCATAACGGTGCTGCAACTTTAATATGTTATTAAATGCGTGAAACGATGGCTGCTGCCACATCGCTTGTGCTGTAACCTGCATTTGGATATATATCTGGTGTGCCAACGCCTGCTTCTACGGCTTCTGCTACTGCTTTTTCAATCGTGCGAGCAGCTTCGTCTTGCCCTAGCGAGTAACGTAGCATTAATGCGGCACTTAAAATTTGTGCTATTGGGTTTGCAACGCCTTTACCTGCAATATCTGGTGCTGAACCGCCTGCTGGCTCGTACAATCCAAAACCTGATTGATTCAAACTTGCCGATGGTAATAAGCCCATTGAACCTGTGATCATGGCGCACTCATCTGACAAAATATCGCCAAATAAGTTATCGCAAAGTAATACATCAAATTGGCTAGGCTGCTTAACTAACTGCATAGCGGCGTTATCTACGTAAATGTAATCTAAGCTTACTTCTGGGTAGTCTTTGCTTACTTCGGTTACTACTTCGCGCCATAATACGCTTGATGCTAATACGTTTGCTTTATCAACAGAGGTAACATGGTTACTACGTAGTTTTGCAGCTTCAAAAGCAAAGCGTGCAATACGTTCAATTTCTTTTCGTGAGTATGTTTGCGTATCAAATGCAAACTCTTCTGCGCCTTCACCACTGCGGCCTTTTTCACCAAAGTAAATGCCGCCAGTTAGTTCGCGCACACATAAAATATCAAACCCTTTTTCGCTGATATCAGCGCGAAGTGGCGACGCTGCACTTAATGCAGGTAATAACTGTGCAGGGCGTAAATTACAAAACAAACCAAAGTGCTTACGAAGCGGCAATAACGATGCGCGCTCAGGCTGCTCGTTTGGTGGTAGGTTTTCCCATTTAGGGCCACCAACTGAGCCAAATAAAATAGCATCGGCGTTTTCACACGCGCTTAGCGTTTTTGGTGGTAATGCTTCACCAAATTCGTCAATAGCTGCGCCACCAATAGCATGATGCTGACGGTTCAGGGTAAAACCAAACTTATTGCTTACAGCATCAAGCACTTGCTCTGCTGCTGCCATCACTTCTGGACCAATACCGTCGCCAGCTAATACCGCAACGCTGTAGTTTGTTTTACTCATCCTGCTTTCCTTTGTTGTTTTAAATCAGACACTTTTTGTGCACGATAAATTAAGTTATAAACACGGATCATGGCGCGTACCGACGCTTCAACCACATCCGCTGCAATGCCCGCACCGTGGTAAGGTCGGCCATCGTATTTAGCTATAATATTTACTTGGCCTAATGAGCTTGCGCCTTGGCCTGTCGCTTCTAAGTTATATTCAATCATTTCAACGCTCATACCGGTTAAGCGCTCAATAGCTGCAAACGAAGCTTCAACTGGGCCATTACCTGTCGCGGCTTCTTGTTTAGCTTCGCCATCAATGCGCATTCCAATAGTAGAGCTTGCTACCGATTGTGAGTTAGAGGCTGAGTTAACAAATTCTAATTGGTATTTTTCGTCTTTGTCGTTAATTTGATTAAAGTAAATCATCGCCTCAAGGTCGTAATCGTATACTGTGCCTTTTTGGTCAGCCAATTCGATAAAGCTTTTATATAAGCCATCCATATCGTAATCAGATTTTTGATAGCCTAATTCTTCTAGGCGATGCTCAATAACATGACGACCCGAACGCGAAGTCATATTTAATTGGTTGCTTGGCACACCCACGCTTTCTGGCGACATAATCTCATAAGTATTTTGCGCTTTTAATACACCGTCTTGGTGAATGCCAGAGCTGTGTGCAAAGGCGTTTTCGCCAACAATCGCTTTATTTGGCTGTACTGGCATATTACAAATTTTAGCCACTTGGCGAGATGCGCGGTAAATTTCTTCACTTTTAATATCTGTGTATACTTTTAAGTGGTCGTGGCGCATTTTCATGATCATCGCCACTTCTTCAAGTGAGCAGTTACCAGCACGCTCACCAATGCCATTAATAGTACACTCAATTTGACGTGCTCCGGCTTGCACTGCAGCCACCGAGTTTGCTACGGCTAAACCTAAATCGTTGTGGCAATGCACACTTAAACGCGCTTTATCAATATTTGGCACGTTATTCATTAAATGGCGGATCATCGCGGCGTATTCGTCTGGCGTTACAAAACCAACGGTATCTGGCAAGTTAATAGTTGAAGCTCCGGCATTAATTGCCTGCTCAACAATTTTACATAAATCCCAATGCGGCGTACGACCGGCATCTTCACACGAAAACTCAACATCGTCTGTGTAGTTACGCGCTAATTTAATTGATTTAACCGCCATTGCCGTTGCATCATCTAGGCTCATACGCAATTTATGTTCAAGGTGCAAAGGGCTTGTAGCAATAAAAGTATGAATACGGCTTTGCTGAGCTGTACGAAGTGCTTCGCCACAGGCTTCAATGTCTTTAGCAACTGAGCGCGCTAAACCACAAATAATCGGGCCTTTTACTTCGGTTGCAATACGTTGCACCGAGCGAAAATCAGCAGGGCTCGAAACCGGAAAACCCACTTCCATCACATCCACATTCAAGCGGCTAATTGTATGCGCTAATTGAATTTTATCATCTTCAGTAAGGCTTGCTTTAAGCGCCTGTTCGCCATCACGTAAGGTGGTATCAAAAATCCATACTTTATCTTGCTCTTGCATAACTGCCCCTCATTCCTATGTTACCCAAATTTCAATTAATCCCAGCCGCGAGATAAAAAAAACCCCGCAATTGCGGGGTTTTTAGTGTTCAACTCGATGCAAACACACTAATCCCCGCTTACTTGCCATAGCAGTAAGAGGTTAAGTTTTAGTGTAATTAAACGAATAATATGCATCTTGTTTTCTTGTGTGTGTGTTCAGTGAAGCCTATTTTTAACATTACAAAGCGACGGAAGCAAGCATAAAAATTCCACAAAACAGATTTAAAAACGATTCAATTGGGTTTTTTAATTCAAACAAGGTGACTGTGAAGAATTAAAATAACAAATACGTAACTAGTGGCGCTTAAATTAATAAGCACTGCAATATACCGTGCTTATATTAACTTTTTGCAATTTTTTTAAGCTATGCTTCTTTATTCGTTTCTCTTACGTAATGCCCGGCTCCTCGAGTAATATAACGCAGCTGCCAAATAACGCGCTCAATCAATTCGTCGCGTTGTAGCCCTTCTATGTCGAGTGCTTCTGCACCGGCATTAAATACCAGAGTGACCATAGATTCCGCCTGAATATAGGCATGCATGGAGTTACATTTGGTTTCGCTTTCTAAATAATGAGCCAGCTCTAAAATAAAATGTTTTACCTCGCGCGCTACTGCGGCTCTAAATGCTTTAGACGTACCAGAGCGTTCTCGCAGCAACAACCTAAATTGGTTACTTGAGTTATCAATAAACTCCATAAACGTAACCACTGAGGTGTTTATAACACTGCCGCCATCGTTTGCTATGCGCCTACGTGCTTGACGCATTAGTTGGCGAAGAGTCAAACCTGCTTCGTCTACCATGGTTAAACCTAGCTCATCCATGTCTTTAAAATGACGATAAAAAGAAGTAGGGGCAATACCGGCTTCTCGTGCTACTTCGCGTAAACTTAAATTCGAAAAACTATGATCAGCACTCAGCTGATTAAATGCCGCTTGAATTAACGCCTGTCGTGTTTTTTGTTTCTGTTGCGCTCTAACACCCGACATCAACAGCTCCCTGAATTATTTTATATGAATATTTAGTGATATTAGCTCAATTGTACAGTCTAATACTTGACGCCAAGAGTTTGAAATACTATTTTAGCTTACAGTTGTACGCTGAGATTGAGAATTATGAATAAACCACCGATTATTTGGACAAACGTCCTGTTTTTTAGCCTAACCTTTTTGGCGGCTGCCACCCTTGTACCTTGGTACGCTATTAGCTACGGATTTACCAGCGCGCATTGGATTGCTTTTGTAGGCTGCATGTTTTATGCGGGCTTATCTATTACTGCCGGTTACCACCGATTATGGGCACATAAAACCTATAACGCACACCCAGCTGTTGAATTTATTTTTGCGCTTGGCGGTGCTTTTGCACTACAAAACAGTGCTTTGCACTGGAGTAGCGATCACCGTATACATCACGGCCAAGTTGACGACCCAATAAAAGACCCTTACGCGGCTACCAATGGTTTTTGGTATAGCCATATCGGCTGGATGTTACGTGACTACCAAGGCGATAGCTACAACGACTATAGTAATTGTCGTGATTTACAACGAAATAAAGTCGTTATGTGGCAACATAAGCACTACTTAAAACTAGCTATTGCCATGAACGTAGGTTTGCCTCTTGCACTTGGTTTATTAGTTGGTGATGTGTGGGGTATGTTAATTCTTGCAGGTTTACTACGCTTAGTACTAAGCCAACACTTTACCTTTTTTATAAATTCGGTTGCACATATTTGGGGTTCTCGCCCATACACTGAAAAAAATACGGCACGCGATAACGGCTTTTTAGCGTTATTTACATACGGTGAGGGGTATCACAACTTCCATCATATTTTTGCAAGCGACTACCGTAACGGTATTAAATGGTTTCATTACGATCCAACAAAATGGATGATCCGCTCTTTAGCAGCTGTTGGTTTAGCCAATAAACTAAAGCGTACACCTGTTGAACGTATCGAAAAAGCAAAGGCCGAAACGCTAATGGGTAAAACGCAAACGCGTCTTGCAAAATTGCCTTTAGCACAAGATAAGATTACATTATTACAACAAGAGTACGATTTACTGCTGAAAAAACTGCAAAATTATTGTTCACTACAAAAACAAGTGTTAGAAGTTAAAAAAAATAACATGGCAAAGCAGTGTGAACGCTCAGCATTAATGGCACAATACCATGAGTTGGAAGCCGCCTGGGAAAATCAAAAACAGGCATGGCTAGCACTTAATGCGAGGTTATTAAAAGCCTCTTTTAATTAATTTAGGAGTGGCAGTGGCCAAACAACCAGAACAAAAAAAAGTACCCGTGACATACCAATATGATGCAATAATTATTGGCACGGGTCCTGGCGGTGAAGGTACCGCCATGAACCTTTCAAAAAATGACAAAAAAGTAGCGGTTATTGAACGCCAAGAAGCTGTTGGTGGCGGTTGTGTACATTGGGGAACAATTCCTTCAAAAGCGCTTCGCCACTCTGTTAGCCGTTATATTGAATACAAAGCAAACCCGTTATTTAATGTTGGCGAGCGTCCTAGCCGCTTAACATTTCCTGATATTTTACGTCATGCTAGTTCGGTTATTTCTAAGCAATCTAATTTACGTAGCAGCTTTTACGATCGCAACCGCATTCATATGTTTCAAGGTGATGCGAGCTTTGTAGATAAGCACACAATTGAAATAAAAAGAAATGATGGCTCAACTGAGCGACTAACCGCTAAAACAATTGTTATAGCGACGGGTTCACGCCCTTACCGCCCACCTGAAGTCGATTTTACGCATTCTCGTATTTACGAAAGCGACACGATACTAGGCCTTGAACACGACCCTCATCGCGTACTTATTTATGGCGCAGGTGTTATTGGTTGTGAGTATGCTTCTATATTTAAAGGCTTAGGCGCTAAAGTTGATTTAGTTAATACACGCGACCGCCTGCTTGCTTTTATGGATGCTGAAATATCTGACGCGCTTAGCTATCACTTTTGGAACAGCGGTATTGTTATTCGTCATAATGAAGAATTTGATCGAATAGAGACCCGTGACGACTGCGTTATTATGCATTTAAAATCGGGTAAACGCGTAAAAGCTGACTGTATTTTATTTGCTAATGGCCGTACTGGTAACACTGATACGCTAAACCTTGAAGCCATTGGTTTAAAAGCCGATAGCCGTGGCCAATTAAAAGTGAACGAAACATACCAAACAGAAATTGATAACGTTTATGCTGTTGGTGATGTAATTGGCTACCCAAGCCTTGCAAGTGCTGCGTTTGACCAAGGTCGTATAGCTGCTGATGCAATTGCGTGTGGTAACTGTGACGACAGACTGATTGTTGATATTCCGGCTGGTATTTATACCATTCCAGAAATGAGTTCAGTCGGTAAAACCGAGCAAGAGCTTACAGCAGCTAAAGTACCTTATGAAGTTGGCCGTGCTCAGTTTAAGCATTTGGCACGTGCGCAAATTGCGGGCACTGAAGTGGGTAGTTTAAAAATATTATTCCACACCGAAACCAAAGAAGTACTTGGCGTACATTGCTTTGGTGAGCGTGCGTCTGAAATTGTTCACATTGGCCAAGCCATTATGGAACAAAAAAATGGCGGCAATAACATCGACTACTTTGTAAATACCACATTTAACTACCCAACTATGGCTGAAGCCTACCGTGTTGCGGCGCTAAATGGTTTAAATCGTTTATTTAAGTAACTGCTTAAATAAGGTTTTTAAACGCCTTTATAAATAGATAACAAAAAACCCGCACTAAGCGGGTTTTTTATTTTTAAACAAGCACTAATGCTTGTTTAAGTCACTATTACTTATGGTACTTAGCACTTAGCTCATGTACGGCATTAATGAATACACCGGCATTTTCAGGGTCTACATCTGGTGTAATACCGTGACCTAAGTTAAACACGTGGCCATTGCCTGTACCGAAATCTTCTAAAATAGTGCCTACTTCTTGGCGAATACGCTCTGGTGTACCGTGTAACATAGACGGGTCCATATTACCTTGTAGCGCTACTTTATCACCCACACGGCGCTTAGCGTCGCTAATATTAATAGTCCAATCAAGGCCAATTGCATCACAACCTGTTGCTGCAATTGCTTCAATCCATTGACCACCATTTTTAGTGAACAAAGTAACCGGTACTTTACGGCCATCGTATTCACGAATTAAGCCATCTACAATTTTATGCATATATTGCAGTGAAAATTCGTTGTAATCGCGCGGGCTTAATACACCACCCCATGAGTCAAATACCATTAGCGATTGCGCGCCAGCTTTAATTTGAGCATTTAAGTAATCGATAACTGAATCAGCTAATTTATCGAGTAATAAATGAAGTGTTTGCGGCTCTGCAAACGCCATTTTTTTGATTTTACCAAATACTTTGCTGCTACCGCCTTCAACCATATAAGTTGCTAGCGTCCAAGGCGAACCAGAAAAACCAATAAGTGGTACTTCACCCTTAAGTTCACGACGAATAGTGCTTACTGCGTTCATTACGTAGCCAAGCTCGTCTGTAGGGTCTAACTTTGGAATTTTTTTAACATCAGCAAGTGATGAAATAGGACGTTCAAACTTAGGGCCTTCGCCAGTTTCAAAGTACAAGCCTAAACCCATCGCATCTGGAATTGTTAAAATATCACTAAATAATATAGCGGCATCTAACGGGTAGCGACGTAGTGGCTGCAGTGTTACTTCACATGCAAGTTCTGCATTACGGCACAGGCTCATAAAATCGCCCGCTTGTGCACGTGTTGCACGGTACTCTGGTAAATAGCGTCCTGCTTGGCGCATCATCCATACCGGAGTTACATCAACAGGTTGTTTTGCAAGTGCACGTAAATAACGGTCGTTTTTTAATTCGCTCATGGCGTAAATGATCCTAAGACTTGTATAAATTGTGCAAGATTGTACCACCATATTCCCCGACCCTCTATTGCTTAGGGACGAAAACAGCTTTACCTAGAGGTAGATCAATAGAATGGAGTGTTTTAATCCATTTTGACTATAAAATAAGCAAAAAAGAATAACATTTAAAACTTTTTATTAATATGTTTGCAACATACTAAAAACCTTGTTATTGTTTGTCCCGCGTTAACAAAAACAACAATAAAAATCTTAAAACAATAAAAATAAAAGTTTTAAAATAATAACAATAAAAATCATCTCATAAAAATAAGAAAGCTTGTTATAACAAGTCACTGAAAGAAATTAGACCACCGTAACTGGTGGTTTTTTCTTGCCTGCAATAAAACTCCCCCATCTTAATTAATATAAGAAGATACAACTCACAACTGGGTTACTTTACTTGTTGATATACGCTCAAATTAAATATATCTTGATGTACAGTGAGTTATTATATTTTTAATTAAAAACCAACCCAGCCTAGGAGAATAATTATGCTGACGCGTGTAGAAAAAGCTCAACAGAAATGGGGTGGTAGCCACACAGTAATTGATAAATGGCTAAACGAACGCCAAGACCTTATTGTACTTTATTGCAAAATTGCAGGCTTTACGCCGTACGAAAAGCAAGATCAGGCATTACCAGAGCCAAAGCTAATTGAATCATTTTGCCAACTTTTAATGGATTACCTATCTGCAGGCCATTTTGAAGTGTATGACGATATAGCAAAAGCATGTGAAAAAAAGGGCTTACAAAGCCAAGAGTTAGCAAACTCTATTTACCCGCGTATTTCTAGTACAACCGACATAGCGCTTGATTTTAATGATAAATACGCTGAAGTAGACAAAGAAGACTTGTTAAAGGGCTTTGATGATGACTTATCTGTTATTGGCGAGGCATTAGAAGCACGCTTTGCACTTGAAGATGAGCTTATTGATAACTTGTTTTCTAATCACGCAAACTAATATGTTATTTACGCACATTAAAAAAGGGACCTAAGGTCCCTTTTTGCATTTACACAATAAGCTTATTATTGTGCTGGTGCTTCTTCATTTTGAATTTCAAGTAATTCAACTTCAAATACAAGTGTTGAATTAGCTGGAATCTTACCTAAGTCACGGTCGCCGTAAGCAAGTTCTGAAGGAATAGTGAACTTGTACTTAGAACCCACTGACATAAGTTGTAAACCTTCAGTCCAACCCGCAATTACGCGGTTAAGAGGGAAAGTTGTCGGTTCGTTACGTGCATATGAGCTATCAAACTCAGTACCGTCTAATAAAGTCCCTTTGTAGTGTACTTTAACTACATCAGTTGCTACTGGCTTTTCGCCATCGCCTTCGCTAAGTACTTCGTACTGTAGGCCAGACTCAGTTACTGTAACGCCTTCTTTTTTAGCGTTGTCAGCTAGGTATTTAACACCCGCTTCTTTGCTTTTTTCAGACTCTACTTTTGCTTTTTCTTCTTGCTTAGTACGCACTGATGTATCTAGTTCAGTTAATACTTCGCGAATTTTTTCTTCGTCAAGTTTTGCATTACCAGCAAGTGCATCTTCAAAACCACGGATTAGAAGTGCTTGGTCTAGTTCAATACCAATTTCTGTTTTGTCTGCTAGGTCTTTATTTAAAAAGTTACCTACAGATGCACCAATACCGTATGCTTGTTGCTGTTCTACAGTGTCTAATTTAACTTCAGCTTGTTCTTTTTTTGCTTCTTGATTACAAGCTGTAAGCGCTAAAACTGACGCTGCAATCAATGACAATCTAATCGTCTTTTTCATTTTAAATCTCCGACATACTTTGCAGTTGTCATTTTAATGTATTATTACTAGTGAAAGATTAACGGCCCACATGATAGGCTGCTTGTTTAATGACTAAATTCCATATTGTTAGCTAAACTAAAAACATATCCAGTGATTAGACAAACAACCTAGGCATTTAACGCGTCCTAGTCTAACCTCTCAGTCACTAAGAGTTAAGGGGAAATACCTGTAATATGTCGATATTTCGTACTTTTTTAATCGTATTTAGCTGTTTTTTAGCCATCGCCTGTACCGATAAAAAACAACACGCTGTAGCAAGTTACGAACATGCTGCACAAGGTGCGTTTTCATCAACAGTTTCAAACGATGGTAAATACAGTTTGATCTCCTCTATCAACCATGGGGTCGCCCTGTGGGATAATCAACAGCAGGTGCTAAAATACCAATGGTTTCAGCAGCAGTCACAAGACAGCCTAGTGTACGCTGTTGCCATTGCTTTTGATAACAGCGTGGCTGTTACCGCCGAAAAAACCACGTTTGCTGTGTGGGATATAGCCACAGGCAAAAATCAAGGTTATTACAAAATACAAAAAGCCAGTATTCGCGATATTGCTATTAGCAATCAAGGCCGTAGTGTTTTATACGGCCGTAGCGACGGCGTTGTCGTATTTGTAAACCTAGAAACTGGGCGTCGTATTGAGTTTTTAGGTCATCAAGATAAAGTTAACACCGTTGACCTGTCACCTAACGGACGCTTTGCCTTAAGTGGTTCTAACGATTATGTTGCTTACTTTTGGGATACACGTACCGGACAAGTAATTCATCGTTTTAATCACCCAACGCGTGTTACCCAAGTAACGCTCGATCCACAAGGTCGCTATGCGTTTACGGCCGATAGTATGGCACAAGCAAATGTATGGAAGCTGACTACAGGTGATCTTGTGAGTAAACTGAAGTATATTGCGCGTCAGAAAATTTTTACTGCTGTGCGCTTTAACGAACAAGGCACTTTGCTTGCAACCGGCTCGCCAAATAAGCGTGTAGATTTGTGGCAAATACCAAGCGGTGAAAAAATTCAAACTTGGCAGGTTACCCCGCGCGAAGGCAGTAAGCCTAAATCGGCGGTGGTGCTAGATGTGACATTTACAGATAACGGTAAGTCGTTGTTAACCGAAAGCTCCAGCGGGATCGCAGAGCGATTTATTATACGAGAGAATAATGAACACAATTGAACATCGCTTAATGGAACTTGAAGCCAAAGTGGCTTTTCAAGACGAAACGATTGAAGTCTTAAATGATGAAATAAAAGTGCACCAACAGCTGTTAGCAAAAATGAAACGCCAAACCGAGCTGCTAGCAGAAAAAATTAAAGAGTCGCAGTCAGCATCATCTATGATGTCTGAAGTACCTGAGCCGCCTCCACCGCATTACTAAAATCGGTAAAAATTAGGCAATAAAAAACCGGGTTAGTCGCCCGGTTTAAATACACCAATTACTTGTTCAAATTGGCGAGTAGACGCCTGCACAGCATTATCGGGTTGCGCCATTTTATGACCACACTCAACACACTCTACTTTTTCAACATCATGTTCTCTGTATAGCATCATAGTATCCATGGCTTTGCAGTCAGGGCACGATGCACCAGCAATAAATCGCTTCTTTTGTCTCACAACATTTTTCCTGTGGTTTGAACTGCTGTCATTTTATCGTATAACTTCACTTGTTGATACGCTTGATAAGAGCATTAAGTTCTATGTTATGATAGCGCCAACTTAACAAGGGCACAGCAAAGTAACACATTCATGATCCAAATCTCAGAAATAGAACTACTTCGTGGCGGTAAAGCCTTATTAAAAAACGCATCAGCTACGTTATTTCCAGAACACAAAGTAGGCCTTGTTGGCGCTAATGGCTGTGGAAAATCAACGTTATTTGGTTTACTAAAATCAGAACTACAACTAGATGCCGGTAACTGCAGCATTCCAAAAGATTGGTCTATCGCCTCTGTTAAGCAAGAGACACCTGCCCTTGAAATAAGCGCGATTGATTATGTACTTCAAGGCCACCCAGAATACTACGAAATGCGTATAGCACTGCGTGAGGCCGAGAAAAACAACGATGGCGACACACAAGCTAAAGTACATATTCAGCTTGAAAGCATTAAAGGCTATAGCATTGAATCAACCGCAGGTGAGCTATTACACGGCTTAGGCTTTACCAATAACCTTATAGAAAATCCTGTAAGCTCGTTTTCGGGTGGTTGGCGTATGCGTTTAAACCTTGCCCAAGCATTAATACGCGACGCCGATTTACTATTACTCGATGAGCCAACAAACCACCTTGATTTAGATGCCGTTTATTGGCTTGAACGCTTTTTGCGTGCTTATACCGGCACCCTTGTACTTATATCGCATGACCGTGAGTTTTTAGATGCGGTGGTTGATCAAATTTGGCATGTAGATAAGCAACTTATTAACGTGTACAAAGGTAACTACTCGCAGTTTGAGCGCCAAAAAGCTGAGCGCTTACTACAACAACAAGCAATGTTTGATAAGCAACAAGATCAAATTGCTCACCTTGAGCAGTTTATAACGCGCTTTAAAGCAAAAGCCAGTAAAGCTAAACAAGCACAAAGCCGTGTGAAAGCGCTTGAACGCATGGAAAAACTAGCGCCGGCACATGCCGACTCGCCATTTAACTTTGAGTTTGCAGAGCCAAAAGCATTACCAAACCCACTAATGACAATAGATAAAGCCAAAGCGGGTTATGGTGACGTCACTATTTTAAATAATATAGAGCTAAACCTTGTACCAGGTAGCCGAATTGCTTTATTAGGTCGAAATGGCGCAGGTAAATCAACGTTAATTAAACTGCTTTCTGGTGATTTAGAGCCGCAAGCGGGCGAAGTTGTTCAGCATCACGGATTAAATATTGGTTACTTTGCGCAGCATCAACTTGAATCTCTTGATTTAAAAGCCAGTGCAATAATGCACTTACAACGCCTCGACCCAAAAGCCACTGAGCAATCACTACGTGACTTTTTAGGTGGTTTCGCCTTTATTGGCGATAAAGCACTTGAGCCTGTAGCCCCTTTTTCGGGCGGCGAAAAAGCACGTTTAGTACTTGCCATGTTGGTATATCAAAAGCCAAACCTGCTGCTTCTCGATGAGCCAACTAACCACCTTGATTTAGAAATGCGCCATGCACTTGTTATGGCACTGCAAGGCTTTGAAGGCGCTATGGTTACCGTATCACACGACCGCCACATGCTTAAAAATACCGCCGATGAGTTTTACTTAGTAGATGACGGCAAAGTAACCCAGTTTGGTTACGACTTAGATGCGTATTACCAGTGGTTACTTAATGCCAATAAAGAAGCGGTTAAAGCGCAGCAAAGCGACGAGCCTAAAGCAAATCCGGGTGTTAACCGTAAAGAGCAAAAACGCTTAGAGGCTGAGTTTAGAAAGGCCACTCAACCACTTAAAAAGCAAATTGAAAAGCTTGAAAAGCAACTCGATAAATTCACCGCCGAGTTAAGTGAAGTTGAAGTGACCTTAGGTGATAACGAACTCTACAACGACGACAACAAAGCCAAGCTTAAAGAGTTATTAGCCAAGCAAGCAACCCTTACGCCTAAACTTAACGACGTTGAAGAAGAGTTACTTATGGCACTTGAAGAAATGGAAGAAAAAGAGCAGGCATTCGCCGATGAACTTGCTCAATAGCGACCATTTTTGGCAATTTGCGTGCACTTTGTACGCAAAGCCAGAGCAACAAACAACCTTGCTGGCACTACAAAACCAGCAAGGAAAAAATGTTAATTTATGCTTATTACTGCTTTATTTAGACTCATTAAATTTAAGTGTTAATACCCAACAGCTAAACGAGTTAATAAACGTAACTAGTGACTTTGATACTCACGCATTACAACCTCTGCGCGCCGCTCGAAGCTATTTAAAAGCTAACCAGAATGCGATAAGTGATTACGCCACAATACGCGCAGAGTTACTAAGCGCTGAGCTAAAGCTTGAAAAACAACAGCAACATATGTTGATTGAAACAGTAAATGAGCATGAATTAGTTAAGCTTTCAGAGCCAAACAACATTGAGCTATATGTGAAAGCCACTTAGGGTGTTAGTTTTTGTAGCCTCCTCCACTTCTTATTTTCTTTGTGCAAAAAACCTTCAAGTAATTTACTCACAAAGAGGTTAAGAGGCGCTTCGCTTTTAGAGGAAAACAAACTAAATTATTCAGGTGAAAAATATAAATATTGAGCAGTTATTTGGCTCAAGTAGTTTATTGCTCTCCCCCCCCCTCATTTATTTCTCATTCTTTTCTCTTTGTGCAAAAGGTCTTTAAGTACTTTATTCACAAAAAGGTTAAAGCGTTTCGCTTTTAGATAAAGTGAAAAAAATGAGTTACGATCAGCTCACTATTTTAAGAGAAAACTCTCTTAGCTCTCAGTGATAATAACTTACCAACCCTTAAAACATGATCTAAATCAACTTAGCGTCACTCCTACAGCTGCTTAGAAAAATAACTTGATCTCGATCACGTTGCGACCTGCAAACACCGCCTATGATTAACCCATCAACAACGAGGGGAGCAACTCATGAACGTATTTTTTAGAGACTTTTTTACAGATCCAGTTTTATTTATGTCTTTTGGGTTTTTAACCATCGTTGTTTCTTTGTGTATCTTTTTTGCTTTTTTCTTTTTGAAAAAAATACATGACGCAGAAATTCCCGAACAAAATTAAGCACGACGCACTAAAGCGCCTTATTAGTTTACTAGTTAGGCGCTTTTTATTTTCTGAAGCGAAAAATTTGATACACTAGCTTTTCGTTTAATACAAAGTGCGTAGTACAAACATGATCTCTCAGTTCAAACCAGCATGGTGGATGACCAATCGTCACGTTCAGACCATAATGCCGCGTTTTTTCCGCCCATTTCACAATACGTCCTACGAACTTGAGCAACTTGATACACCTGATGGTGACTTTATTGAGCTTGCATGGTCACTTCCACATAATGAAACCGCACCACTTGCTGTTGTTTTGCATGGCCTTGAGGGCAATATAAATAGCTTTTATGCCAAAGGCATGATGAAGGCATTAAAAAAACAAGGTTATGCAGTTGTGCTTATGCACTTTAGAAATTGCTCAACCGAAGTAAATCGCCTACCACGTGCTTATCACAGCGGTGACACCGCCGATTTAGCTTTTTTTATAAATCACTTAAAGCTGCAATTTCCTAAGCGCACTATGGTCGCTGTTGGTTTTTCATTGGGCGGTAATGTACTTGCCAAATACTTAGGTGAAGAACGCGAAAAATGCCCATTAAGTGCAGCAGCGGTGGTATCTGCTCCTTATGATTTGTCGTCATCGAGCGATGTTATTCGTAAAAGCTTAGGTAAAATTTACCAAAAATATCTGCTCGATCGGATGAAAAAATCAATGCAGCGAAAGCTGCCACAAATTAAGCAGCAAATTTCATTAACGCCAAAACAGTTAATGAAAATTGACGATTTATTAGAGTTTGATAATCAGTTAACAGCCCCTCTACATGGTTTTGAAAACGCACACGATTACTACCGTAAAGCCAGTGCTATGCCGTATTTGAAAGATATCGCTGTACCCACACTTATTATTCATTCCAAAGACGACCCTATGCTCTCAATTAAAGCCGTACCGAGTAGGCAAGACGTAAGTGAGCATGTTACGCTGCGCATCTCTGACAAGGGCGGGCATGTTGGTTTTATTAGCGGTAAAAATCCGTTTAAACCTATATTTTGGTTAGAAAAAGCCGTCCCTCATTATTTTAGCCAGCACGTATCAAATAAAGCGAGTAACAAGTAGTAATGATTATCCCTTTTGAACAACTCGATCAAGACACTCTTTATAACTTAATCGAAAGCTACGTATTACGCGAAGGTACCGATTATGGTGAAGTAGAGGCAAGCATCGAATCTAAAGTAAGCCAAGTAAAGCTGCAGCTTAAAAATGGCGAAGCGATGGTGTTTTTCTCAGAATTACACGAGTCTGTAACTATAATTTCAAAAGGTGAATTTAAAGCGCTGCAAAGTGAAGAGCATCAAGCACAGTCGTTTGATTAGGGCGTAGTACTTGTAACTTTTGAATTGAACGTACACAATGGCTTTTTACCCAAAGAGCCAAAACATGATAAAACTCAGCACTCTAGTGGTAGCCATATCACTAGCTTTAACTAGCCAAGCCCAAGCAGAACAAACAATAACAGCATCTGATAAGGCAATTAAACTCGCTAAAGATACCATTTTAATTGATACCCATATTGACGTACCTTATCGAATTCACGAAAGCTGGGTTGATGTAACCAAAGCAACTAGTGATGGCGATTTTGACTATCCTCGCGCTGTAAAAGGCGGTTTAAACGCACCGTTTATGTCGATTTATATTCCTGCGCATTTAGAGTTTGAGGGTAAAGGAAAAAGCTACCAGCTAGCCAATCAAATGATTGATAGTATGGAAGCCATAGTCCAGCGCGCACCCGATAAGTTTGCTATTGCTAACTCAAGCTCTGATATTGAAGAGCAATTTAAACAAGGTAAGCTGTCTATAGCCATGGGTATGGAAAATGGCTCTCCAATCGAAGGTGATATGAAAAACCTTCAGCACTTTTACGACCGTGGCATTCGTTACATCACGCTAGCGCACTCGCAAAGCAACCATATTTCGGATTCGTCTTACGATATACGCCGTAAATGGAAAGGCTTAAGCCCATTTGGTAAAAAGCTTGTCACTGAAATGAATAATATAGGCATGCTAATTGACGTATCGCATATTTCTGATGATGCGTTTTATCAGGTTATGGAGCTCTCTAAAACGCCAGTAATTGCCTCTCATTCATCACTTCGTAAATACACGCCTGGCTTTGAGCGTAATATGAATGACGATATGCTATTAGCGCTGAAGGAAAATGGCGGTGTTATTCAAATCAATTTTGGCTCAAGCTTTGTTACCGCTAAAGCAGGTAGCTGGGGCAAGCAATTAAAAAGTACAAAAGAGTCAGCTAAAAAAGAAGGTACTAAGTTAAGTAAAGATTTTGATGCTGCGTACCGTGCTAAAAATCCGTATCCATTTGCAAGTCTTGAGCAAGTACTTGACCATATTGATCACGTAGTTGAGCTAATTGGTATTGATTATGTAGGTATTGGCTCTGATTATGATGGAGTTGGCGATTCATTACCTATCGGCTTAAAAGATGTATCTAGCTACCCAAATCTAGTTCAAGGTTTGATAGACAGAGGTTACAGCGACACCGATATTAAAAAGATTTTAAGCGGCAATACACTAAGAGTGTGGAAACAAGCTGAGCAATACGCAAAATCGCATTAAGCTTTACGCGCTAGGCTTAGGTCTAGCGCTTATAGCCAATTTAAACACCGTATTTCGCCACTCACGCCCCGCCTTCTTAATTAACCCGTATATTTCATCCTCATTTAACACATTTTTTAACAGACTTATATTTCGAAAACAGATAAATTACCCATTTTAGAGGCAGATTATTTTATGACTATAAACAAAGGAACTATTGCGATTACTATAGCAACACTTGCCTTGGTAATTTCATGCTACGGAACATTTTTTAAAGATCAGTCCAGTTCGCTTAATAAACCCAAGCAGCAACAGCTAAGCCCCACAGTTTCTATTAGTACTCCTGCAGAATATCAGCAATCAAATGAAGCCTTAATTGACGAACTAAGCAAGAAAGTAAGTTCGCTACAACGCAAAGTAGCAAACTTAACACTGCACGCTAATGGCTCTTATCAAGAACAAGATACCGACGAATTTAAGGAACTTGTTCTTGACGTACTAGAGGAAAAACAGCAGCAAGAAGATGAAAAACGACGTGAGCAAAATCCTCTTTATAGCTTTTATGCAGACTTACCAGAAGACTATGATTTAAGGATCAAATCAGAACCTGATTATGCTAAACAAATAAACTCTCAATTAAGAGAGCAAACTTTAGATCCAAGCATCTCTGATTTAAATAGGTTAGCTGCACTGAGCCAACTGCAAATGAATATGTTTATCTTGAATAAATCGAGTATGCCTGAGTATGACTATGAAGTAGTAGGTAACATTTTAAATTTAGCGAACAACAGTAGTGACGAAAAATTTAAAATTCAAGCTGTTGAGTTAACAACTCAAACACCGGTACTTGATTACCGCCTTGCAGAGCAATTTACAAACTTGTTAGAGCAAGACACGAATGATTATATCCGTCGCTTAGCTGCACAAGGATTGATGGCGCAATACTACCAAGCTCAAAATAAACAAGATGGTTATACGAAGCAAATGGCGCAACATCTACTTTCAGTTTATGACAACAGCTCTGACAATGCAGTCAGGGCAACGCTTGACGAAATGATGGGTAACCAAGATATGCTTGATGAATTACGTAAGAATGCTGGTTACTAACTAATTAAGTCCATACTCCTACTTTGTTACAGCGATAACATTAATAATTACACTTTACCTCAGACATAAAAAACCGAGACTGAGCTCGGGTTTTATTAATGCTTAATGCATTACAACTAATGATTATTCTACGATAGTTGCTACAAAGCACCGATGCCTAAGTAAGTGCGCCACCTTCACATGAAGTAAATTGCAGGCATTAAAAAACCCGAGGCTAAGCTCGGGTTTTTTCGTATTAATTAGCTAGGCTAATTATTACTCTACGATAGTTGCTACAACACCAGCACCTACAGTACGACCACCTTCACGGATAGCAAAACGAAGACCTTCATCCATCGCGATTGGTGCGATTAGAGTTACTGTCATCTTGATGTTATCACCANGAAGAAAACTTGAAATAATGTGCTGTTCGCTGAGAATTTGAGCTAAACACGTTAAAAATACAACATAACCATCAAATTATTAACAACTAACGGGGTTCAAAGCTATTTTATATTAGAAGTAGAGTTAAACGATCTTCATATAGAGGCTTACACCCCAGATGATCAATACGATCGTTAATGAAAGTGTTACGGCTGCAGATCCCATATCTTTGGCCCTACCTGACAATACATGTAACTCTGTACTTACTCGATCTGTTAATGCTTCAATGGCGGAGTTTAGTAATTCAACTATTAATATAATAAGCAGTGAGCCAATTAGTATTGCCCAGTGCAATAGTGATGAAGCAAGCCAAAATGAAATAGGAAATAATATAAGGCTTAATAGTAGCTCTTGCCTAAATGCTGCTTCTTCTTTAAATGCTGCTTTAAAGCCAAGGTAAGAGCAATAGGTTGCTTTGAAAACACGCTTGAGGCCTAAGCCATTTGGTTTTAATACATCTTTCATTAATAAACTCTATGAATGAAGGTCAAAATAAAGCCCCGCACTGCGAGGCTTTTTATTTATGCTACGCCGTATTGATCACGGTAAGCTTTAACTGAGGCTAAATGCTCATCCATTGTGCCTTGGCTTTCAAGGTAACTGATAAGATCAGCTAATTTTACAATTGAAATCACTTTGGTATTAAAGTCACGCTCAACTTCTTGAATAGCTGATAATTCAGCTTTACCCTTTTCTTGGCGATCTAACGCAATTAAAACACCACTAAGATCAGCACCATTTTGTGCAATGATTTCCATCGACTCACGAATCGCAGTACCTGCAGTAATTACATCGTCAACTAGCATAATTTTGCCATTAAGTTCTGAGCCTACTAATGTACCGCCTTCACCGTGTGCTTTTTTCTCTTTACGATTAAAGCAGTAAGGTACATCTTTATCATGATGATCCGCCAAGGCAACCGCTGTTGTTGTCGCTATTGGAATACCTTTGTACGCAGGACCAAATAATACATCGTACTCTATAGCAGAATCTTCGAGTGCCGATGCATAAAAGCGACCTAAACGCGCTAAGTCTCGACCAGTATTAAACAAACCAGCATTAAAAAAGTAAGGACTTGTGCGTCCAGACTTTAATGTAAACTCACCAAATTTTAACACCTGCTTCTCTAGAGCAAATTCTATAAACTCTTTTTGATAATCTTTCATATCTTGTGGCCTACCTATTTATGCTAATGCTTGCTTTTGTACGTCAATTATTTCACGAATAGAATGTTTAGCTAAAGTAAGTAACTCATCTAGCTCATCAAACGAAAAAGGTTCGCCTTCAGCTGTACCTTGAATTTCAATAATTTTACCTGTTTCGGTTAAAATTACGTTCATATCAGTCTCTGCTGCTGAATCTTCAATGTATTCTAAATCGCTAATTGCTTGGCCTTTGTAAATACCAACTGAAATAGCTGCAATCATATGTTTAAGTGGGTTTGAATTAATCATACCTTTTGCACGCATATGTGTTAGTGCATCAACAAGTGCAACACATGCACCACTTATAGAAGCTGTACGTGTACCGCCATCAGCTTGAATAACGTCACAGTCAATGGTAATTGTGTTTTCGCCAAGTGCTTTTAAGTCAACAGCCGCACGAAGTGCACGTGCAATTAAGCGTTGAATTTCCATAGTACGACCGCCCTGCTTACCACGTGCAGCTTCTCGAGCATTACGCGTATGCGTTGCTCGCGGTAACATACCGTATTCAGCATTGATCCAACCTTTACCCTGACCTTTCATGAAACGAGGAACGCCCGATTCAACAGTAGCTGTACAAAGTACTTTGGTGTTACCAAACTCAACAAGTACTGAGCCTTCAGCATGCAAAGTATAATTACGTGTAAATGTAACAGGTCTAATTTGGTTAGGTGTTCTTTCGCTTGGACGCATTGACGATCCCCTTAATTCAGAATTTGCGACATTATAAGTGTATGTGGGTATAGATACCATGTTGATTTAAATAAATAGCTGTATGCAAAATATTCAGTGTATTAAATTTTCCCTAGAGCTTAAGCAGTGTTACGGTATAATCATCATAATATTGTATTTATAAATTTAGGAAAATATCCATGATCCACAGTATGACAGCTTATGCGCGTCGCGAAATAAAAGGCGATTGGGGTACTGGCACTTGGGAAGTTCGCTCAGTAAACCAGCGTTACCTTGAAACATTTATACGCGCACCAGAGCAATTTCGTGGCATGGAGCCCGTTATTCGTGAGCGTTTACGCAAACACTTACAACGCGGTAAAGTTGAGGTCTTTTTAAAGTTTGTGGCAAATCCAGCCCACGTTGGCGAGCTATCAATTAACCAAGCCCTTGCTGAACAACTAATAAATAGCGCTAAATGGGTTCAACAACAAAGTAATGGTGATATTAACCCTGTTGATATATTACGTTGGCCTGGCGTTATGGAAGCAGAAGAGCTTGATATGGATAGCGTTAATACAGCATTAATAGCTGGTCTTGATCAAGTAATCGAAGATTTTAAATCTGCACGTGGCGATGAAGGTGCAAACCTTGAAGAAATGATAGCAATACGCCTTGATGCAATTCTAGAGCAAGTAGAAATTGTAGAAACGCATATGCCTGAGATTGCTAAATGGCAGCGTGAAAAACTTGCTCAAAAGCTAGAAGACTTAGCAGCAAACATTGACGAGTCACGCCTTGAACAAGAACTTATTTATCTTGCTCAAAAACAAGATGTAGCTGAAGAACTAGATCGCTTAAAGTCTCACGTTAAAGAAACTAAAAAAATCCTTAAAAAAGGAGGCGCATGTGGCCGCCGCTTAGATTTTATGATGCAAGAATTTAATCGTGAAGCAAACACGTTAGCGTCTAAGTCTATCAATAGTGACATCACTACTGCAGCCGTAGAGCTAAAAGTACTAATTGAGCAAATGCGTGAGCAAATTCAAAACATCGAATAGTTTTCAGCTAAGTATGACACATTCATAACTTATCAAAACCCGAGCTTAGCTCGGGTTTTTAGTAATACCACTAATAATACTTTGAGTATTGTTACCAAGTATCTTCACCTAAAGTTAAAGCGGCATCTTAAATCGTACTTTATTTTAGACATTAAAAAGCCCGAGACTAAGCTCAGGCTTTTTGGTAATAATTAGCTAGGCTAATAATTACGCTTTGAACGTTACTAAAACGCACCTACACCTGAAGTAAGAGCACCACCTTCATATGGCACTTTATTTTAGACATTAAAAAACCCGAGCTTAGCTCGGGTTTTTAGTAATACCACTAATGATACTTTGAGTATTGTTACCAAGTATCTTCACCTAAGGTTAAAGCGGCATCTTAAATCGTACTTTATTTTAGACATTAAAAAGCCCGAGACTAAGCTCGGGCTTTTTGGTAATAATTAGCTAGGCTAATAATTACGCTACGATAGTTGCTACAACACCAGCACCTACAGTACGACCACCTTCACGGATAGCAAAACGAAGACCTTCATCCATCGCGATTGGTGCGATTAGAGTTACTGTCATCTTGATGTTATCACCAGGCAGTACCATTTCTACGCCTTCTGGTAACTGTACGTCACCAGTTACGTCAGTTGTACGGAAGTAGAACTGTGGACGGTAACCTTTGAAGAATGGAGTATGACGACCACCTTCATCTTTAGAAAGTACGTATACTTCTGAAGTGAATGTAGTATGTGGGTTGATTGAACCAGGCTTAGCTAGTACTTGACCACGTTCAACGTCTTCACGCTTAGTACCACGTAGAAGTGCGCCGATGTTTTCGCCAGCACGACCTTCGTCAAGAAGCTTACGGAACATTTCAACACCAGTACAAGTAGAACGAGTTGTATCATTGATACCAACAATTTCTACTTCGTCATTGATGCGGATGATACCAGCTTCAACACGACCAGTTACAACAGTACCACG
>NZ_JADYXA010000013.1:0-82136 GCF_015864495.1 Pseudoalteromonas sp. SWYJZ98
CAATGCCAATCCATAACTGGAATCTGACATTGTCGCAATTGGCCATCCACTTCGAAGGTAGATTAGATGGTGTGCTAGATATTTAGCAATTTAGGCTGACACAGAATTCTGAACGCCCTCGTTATCTACAAATGTAATACCACCACTTATATTTACAGCTTCAGGTAAATTAAACATATCTGCGTAGTAGGTTACCCACGTACTTGCTGTTACGTAAGGCACACCTTTTTGGCGTGTGTCGTAACTGCTGCTGTTAGGATTACTTTTGTCACGTGCATCTTGATAAATACCGTTTACGTTTACTTTCCATTTATCGTTCAAGTAAGCATTTAAATCAAGCTCAACACCTTTTGTTTGCTCTTTACCATCATAATAGCTTTCAGGTACATCTGAGCCTGATGTTAAAGCGTCATAAAGCGGGTTTGCGTATTCTAAATTAGTACGAGAGCTTTCAAATATAACAACAGATGCGAGTAGTTGGTCATCAAATGCTTTAAATCTAAAACCTAGGTCGTTACTTATAGACTCTGAATCTTCTCGGTCAGCTTCATTACCCGCCACAGAGCCTAATACACTATACGCTGTACGCCCTTTTGAATGATTTACAAATACAGATAAATCTTCAGATGGCTGATACGTTGCACCAAGGTTATACGTTAAGCCAGAATCTGATGTACTCGCTTCAGGTGTTGGCTCTGCACGGCTAGAACTGTAACGCTCATCAACACCAAAGTGCTCATAAGTTTGCTCAATTCGGTTATATGCCACACCAATACGCGTTGTAAGTTCTTCAGTTATGTAACCAACATGTTGAATGCCTAAGCCCCATGCTTGTACTTTTTTATTGTAGTCACTTGTTTTAAGTGGATCGTAATCTTCAAAGTTACCGGTTGGCCAATTTGGTTCTCTTATATCGTAAATATACGGTAAAGAACCTTGGTACGTTACATCACCATCATTGTTTGTGAGTACGTAATCTTGATCCCATATTGAGAATTGTTTAAAGCGAATATCTCTATCTTCATAGTTGGCGTTAACAAGCAATTCGTTATCTACGTCGCCTAACATAAAGTCATAACGTAAATCTAAAAAGTACTGCCACGATTTTTCGTCCGCTTCTACTTGGCGGTATTCTTGGCGGCGTGCTGCAAACGGGTAAAGTACGCCGTCTTCAACTAAAGGTGCACGAGGGTCATTATTAATAATGCCACTGCGCGTTGAATAGACGTAGTTATATGCACCTGTTTGGCGTGCAAAACTAGATGTGTAGTTGCGGTACTGTAGCTGCTGGTTTAAAAACAAATCGTCAGTAATGTAATAGTTATGCGTTAATTTAAAACGCAACTCTTCACCTTCGTTAGCATCAGCCATTGGTGAAATAATACCATTTGTGCCAAAGCTATAAGGTGTTAAGCCATCTGATGCTGATAATGAATTAGCAAGTTGGTCGCGTTGTGCATCACTTAACTGTACGCCGCTTCCTGTCGGATCGTTTACTAAATCGGCACCAGTTACTTCACCCGCGCTTAAGCCATTTGCAGTTTCTGCATCGTAAATACGAATAGGGTGACCAATAGAATCAACCGCTATTTCATCTTTTATATAGGCTGCAGAAAGCATGATGTTTTGTCTGTCGTTTAGCACGTATTTAAGCGAGGTATAAATTTCGTCGCGATCTTCTTTTAAATCGCGAAAGCCGTCACTTGACGCTGTTTTAGCCATTACACGATAAGCTAAATCATCTGTTATAGCGTTAGTACTATCAAACGATAATGAATAGCTATCCCACTGGCCAAGCTCAGCCGATACTTTGTGTTTTTCTTCGAAATCGGGTTTTTTTTCAATTAGGTTAATTACGCCACCTGCACTACCAATGCCATATAAACCTGTTGCTGGGCCTTTTAAAACCTCAACAGATTCAACATTTGTAAGTGAACGAGTTGGGTTAAATGTATTACCCAGGCCTGCACCACCGTACATACCATCGTAGGTGTAGTTTGCATCTAAACCACGAATTACTAAGTTATCACCAATACCGTAATTATTACCTGCTTGTGTTAAGCCACTTACGTTTCTAACTAAATCTTGTAAGCTATCCACACCTTGAGATTCAATAAGTTCTCGGTCAATAATTACAACCGGTGCAGGAGTTTCCATTAAAGACATGTCTGATTTAGTAGCAAGACCAGAGCTCATCACCACGCGGTTTTGCTTTTCGTATACGCTGATGCGTTCAATATCAGCATCAACTTGTGTATTTTGGGCAAATGCCATATTTGCATTTAAACAAGCAAGAGTAATAAGAGAGTACTTAAACGTTTTCATAGAGTGATAACTATTCGCGTTATTGAATTTGCGCGAATGATAATGGTTATTGTTTTTAAAGTGAATAGAAAGTTCATTTTATTTGATTAAATAAAATTGTTCGGATAATTAATAGACAAAATCGAGTCTAATAGGGGGGCGGTGACCCTTTTATGGCATATTCAAGATAGGTGAGAGTTTTATTAAGGCTGAGTAAACTCAGCCTTAATAGTGTGTATTTACAACTGGTTTTTATAAACAACCCCTGCTTTCATTACAAAAGGTACTGCCTCTAAGGTTTTAATACTTTTAAGAGGATTTGCTTTAACCGCAATTATATCAGCTGCAAATCCGGTTTTAATTTGTCCTAACTGAGTATCCATTTTTAATAACTTAGCGCTATTAATAGTTGATGCTTGAATGGCTTGTAGTTCTGTCATGCCAAATTCAACCATGCGGCTAAACTGTTTTGCATTATCTCCGTGCGGGTAAATTGCTGCATCGGTACCGAACACCATTTTAACACCCGCTTTTACAGCACGGCTAAAGCTATCACGTTGCCTTTTAGAAACTTGGCGCTCTTTATTTAGGTTTTCTTCGTCTACGCCGTTTTGCTCGCCATAAGTGAGCGTGTATTCGGTGTTATAAATATCCATAGAAAGCCAAGTTCCATGCTCTTTAGCAAGCGCTATTGCCTCGTCATCTAAAAAGCTCGCGTGCTCTACGCTATCAACACCTGCTTTAATCGCTGTTTTTATACCGCTTGTACCGTGCGCATGGGCAGCTACTGGTAAATCTCGCATATGGGCTTCATCAACAATGGCTTTCATTTCTTCAAAAGAATACTGCTGTGCACCTACTTTAGTCCCTTTTGAAAATACTCCACCTGTGGCGCAAAACTTAATAGCATTTGCCCCGTATTTAATATTTTCGCGTACTTTTATACGCGCAGCCCATGGACCGTCTGCGACGCCACTTGAAGTATATTTAAGCTCAGGAGGTAATCGGTTGTTATCACAGTGCCCGCCAGTAATGCCGAGTGATGGGCCTGCAGCCCAAATACGAGGGCCAACTATGTCACCCGCATTTATGCCGTCACGCACGGCTATGACGCTGTAACCTTCTGCGCCAACATTACGTACTGTTGTAAATCCAGCTTCTAAGGTTTTTTTAGCAAAATGAGCCGCTTTAATCGCCATTCTAGGAACTGACTGGCCTAAACGTTCACTGCGCGGAACCGTAGGGTCGCTCGTTAAATGCACATGCATATCCATTAAACCTGGCATAAGGGTTAAATCAGGGAGTTGAATATGTTTATCATCTTTAGACAGCGTTGGTTTTTTATTTTGTTCAATGTTTGTAATTACGCCATCATCAATAGTAATTAAAGGGGATTTAATGAGCTTGCCATCTTTAACATCAACCATGACTTTAGCTGATAGGTATGTAACTGCATGGGTATTAAAAGCGGTTAAGCAAAGTAAGGCAATAGAGGTGCTGAGTAGTTGTTTTTTCATTTTATTTTTCTTTTAAATCATATTTTAATTAATAGAAATGTAACAAGTTCAGATAAAAGTGCAAATTTAATACGATGAATGCAATCTATCGTAATTTCTTTATTAAGCACGCTTTAATGCGCATAATTAAAAAACGATATTAAAAAGGATTAACATGAAATCAATTAAATTAGCATTGGTTGCCAGTGGCGTTATGTTTGCTTTAAGTGGCTGTATGAATACTGAGCTTAGTACACACACTAATACCAGTACACAGTTAAACACAGTTAACGCATCGGCAGGTATTGTTTCAGAGCTTTCAGCAGAGCAACAACTCGATGTACTTGTTGTACAGTATTACGATGAATCGCTCACATATAGCCCCATCAGCGCAACTTACAATGGTCGTAATGAGTTTAACGATCAATTCACGCCTATGATTTCAAAAGAAAATAGAGCAAAAAAAGCCGCTTTTTATAAAAAATATCAACAGCGATTAAACTTTATAGATAAAGCACAGTTAACAGGGCAATCGCTTTTAAGTTTTGAAATATTAGAGCGTGACCTTGCACTTAAATTAGAAGGCATGCAGTTCCCTGATTATTTACTACCAATAAATCAAATGGCGGGTGCGCATAACACCTTTGCAGGTTTTGGTTCAGGTCAAAGTGCTCAGCCGTTTAATACCGTTGAAGATTACACGGCTTTTATCTCGCGTAGCGAAGGTTTTGTAAAGTGGCTTGCAAGTGTAGAGCGTTCAATGGCGCAAGGCATCAAACTAGGTATTACGTTACCAAAACCACTTGCTGAAAAATTACAGCCACAATTTGCAGCTCATGTAGTTAAAAATCCAGAGGATTCACTATTTTGGGGACCAATTAAAAAATTACCAGAATCGTTTAGCGAACAACAAAAGCAAAAAATTACAGCGCAGTATCGTCAATTGATTATGCAGCACTTAGTACCGGCTTATAAAAGTATGAGTGACTTTTTAGCTAATCAATATATTCCTAATAGTCGAGAAAGCGTAGGTTACAGTGACTTACCAAACGGTAAAGCATGGTACGAATACCAAATTAAGAAAAACACGACGCTTAGCTTATCTGCAGACGAAATTCATGACATTGGTTTAAGTGAAGTGTCGCGCATTTTAAGCGAAATGAAAAAAGTAAAAGAAACCGTAGGCTTTAAAGGTGAGCTATCTGAATTTTTTGATCATTTACGTGATTCAGATGAATTTTACTACGACACGCCCGAGGAGTTAATTGCGGCATATGAAAACGTTAAGAAAAAAATAGATGCGCGTTTACCTCTACTTTTTAACATAGCACCCAAAGCACCTTACGTTGTAAAAGCGGTTGAAGCCTACAGAGCGCAGTCGGCAGCTGGTGCATCTTATGCATCTCCGGCACCTGATGGCTCTCGCCCTGGTATCTTTTATATCAATGCTTATAACTTAAAAGCGCAGCCTAAATTTTTACTTGAAACTTTATCGATTCACGAAGCAGCCCCGGGTCATCATTTTCAAATAGCACTTCAGCAAGAAATAGAGGGCTTACCTGATTTTCGTAAATTTGGTGGCTATACCGTGTTTGCAGAAGGTTGGGCGCTTTACGCAGAAAGCTTAGGTAAAGAGCTAGGCTTATTTACCAACCCTTATATGTGGTATGGACGTTTATCGGATGAGCAATTACGCGCTATGCGATTAGTGCTCGATACAGGTTTTCATGCTAAAGGCTGGACGCGTCAACAAGGTATTGATTACATGCTTGCAAATTCATCTATGGCTAAAAGTGATGTAATTGCTGAAGTAGAGCGATATATTGCATGGCCAGGACAAGCGCTTTCTTACAAGTTAGGGCAATTTAAAATTCAAGAATTACGTGATTTTTCTAAAAAACAACTGGGTGATAAATTTGATATTAAAGCGTTTCACACGCAAATATTAATTGATGGCGCATTGCCAATGCCAATTCTAGAGGAAAAAATTAAGCGTTGGGTTAAATCTCAAAGCTAATTTGTAGCGCAAAGCCAGTACTTTGAAAGGGTATTGGCTTTGCGCCATTTACAGCAATACGGTAGAATGCGCGCTCTTTAGGGGGCACGAGTAAACTATGTTTGATCAACAATTAGCAAATACACAATTTTGGCTTAAAAAAAGCTTAAGTGACATGAGTCAAAACGAATGGGAAGCCATTTGTGATGGATGCGGAAAATGTTGTTTAAATACGTTTATTGATAGCGAAGATGAAGACGAATTTACCGCCACCGATCAGTTACGCGAAGGTGAGCAATTAATATTTACTAATATTGTATGTCAGTATCTCGATAACAACACCTGTGGTTGTAGCGAATATGAAAACCGCCAAACGCTTGTTCCTTCTTGTGTAAAACTCACAAAAGAAAACCTTAAAGACATCTTTTTTATGCCACAAAGCTGCAGTTACCGTCGTTTACATGAAGGTCGTGGTTTGGCTTCTTGGCATCCGTTATTAAATAATGGTGATAAAACAAAGATGCATGAGCTAGGTATTTCTGTAAAAGACAAAACAGTAAAAGATTGCGATGTAAAGCTCGACGACTTTGATTTGTACATTGCAGAATGGCCAACAAAGGACGTAGATTAATGAGTAAACAACAAGCCGTAATTGGTTTAATCAATCCTAAAAGCCCGACTAATGTTGGTGGTGTATTGCGAGCAGCTGGCTGTTTTGACGCTAAACAAGTTTTTTTTACAGGCAATCGCTACTTAAATGCCAAAAAATTCCATACAGATACAAAAAATGTAGTGGAGCGTATTCCTTTAACCGAAACAGATAATTTAGAAGCAATAAAGCCACAAGGCGCAACGGTTGTGGTTATTGAGCTTATTGAAGGTGCAACACCTTTACCTGAGTTTAAACATCCTGAAAATGCATTTTATGTATTTGGCCCCGAAGATGGTTCTGTATCAAAAGACGTCTTAAAGTGGTGCGATGAAGTGGTATATATTCCAACTATTGGCTGTATGAATTTAGCGGCAACCTGTAATGTAGTTTTGTATGACCGCTTAGCTAAATTAGGCGGCGTTGAGAGTAGTGACGATACTATTATTAGCTCTCGTGATACAAACAATAAAATGAGGTGGCAAAAAAGCTGATTAGTTAAGGTTTATTTGTGCAAAAGTGATAGTAGTAGCTAAACTTAAAAACACTATTAATCACAAATAGATACTAAAATGCGCTGGTTTTATTTTATATTATTGCTAACAACTAGTAATAGTTTTGCTGAAACATCGGTTGAGTATTTTCAAAATGGTACTCAACACACCTTAACTGGGCATTCCCATAAATCAGGGGTGCTCTATGAAGCTAAAAACTCCAAACAAACACTTCATCTAGCCACACTCGATTGGCCTCCCTATATTGGTAATAATGTATGTAATAAAGGCTGGGGTTATCAATTTTCAATTGCCTTGTTAAATAGTAAGGGCTACAGCGTATATATTGAATTTTTGCCTTGGGCAAGAGCGGTACGAAATGTAGAACTAGGCAGGGCTGACATACTAATGCCTGAATACTTTATAGAAGATACAGCCCCCTCCGATTATGTTGATGGTAAAACACGTCGAGAGTTACTCGGCTTATCTAATTCGTTTAAAGGTGGCGAAATTGCTTTTTTAAAAAGGAAAGGCGATACAGACCATTTCACAGGAAACTTGAACTCGCTCAAAGGGCTTAAGATTGGTGTTGTTCGAGGGTATCAAAATACGCCAGAGTTTGATGCCATGATGGACAATGGCGAGTTTGAAGTTATCACCTCTGTTGATGATTTACAGCTTGTTAAGCTACTGACTGCTAAGCGTGTTGATTTGGTTATAGGCGATCCTCAAGCTTTGAAATCATCTGTGGCTTACTCCTCTTTAACTAAACCTGAAAAACAGTCTTTGCTTTCTTCCATTGAGCAAGAAAGCATTCCTTTGCAATATAACTCGTTATATTTTGCCATTAGTAAGCGTGCGCATAATTGGCTTTTAGTATTAGAGGATATAAACGAAGGGCTTTATCAGTTTAATAACAGTGGCGAAATAGACCGAATTATTAGGGCGACCAACACGCAATGTGAATAACGTTACTGGAACGTTCCATAAGTGCGCTAACTAATTTATATTTAAACATGTAAAATCGTTTTCAACTTGTTAATGGAGTGAAAACGACGTGAGTGAAATAAATACAAACCAATCATTCGCGGTCAACGAACAGCCAAATAAAAATTATCTGTTTCCACTGACTGCAATGACGACCCTATTTTTTTTATGGGGTTTTATTACTGTTTTAAACGATGTACTAATACCACGCTTAAAAGGCGTATTTGATTTGAGCTTTTTTGAAGCGATGCTAGTACAGTTTTGCTTTTTTGGGGCTTACTTTATTGTTTCTATTCCTGCGGGGCTTTTAGTTAAGCAATTTGGTTACAAAAAAGGGATTTTAACTGGTTTAATTGTGGCTTCTATGGGGTGTATGTTGTTTTACCCTGCTGTTGTAGTACATGAATATTGGCTATTTTTAGGCGCTTTATTTGTACTTGCTGCAGGCGTAACAGTACTTCAGGTTTCTGCCAATCCTTATGTTGCTGCTCTTGGCAGCGAAAAAACAGCTTCTTCTCGTCTAAATTTAGCACAAGCACTTAATGCGCTTGGTACTACCGTTGGGCCTTATGTTGGTGGTTTATTATTTTTCGGTACTGCAGGTAGTTTAGCCGCATCTGCAGCAACTGCTGAATCTGTAAAAGTGCCTTATTTAATGCTTGCTGGCGCTTTATTACTTATCGCTATTGTATTTGCCTTTATAAAGCTTCCAGAAATTGAAGCCCACAAAGAGGAAAATAATACAGCAATTGAATCTCGTTCGTTAACGCAAGCACCGCACTTAACTATGGGTGTACTCGCTATATTTTGTTATGTAGGTGGAGAGGTTGCCATTGGCAGCTTTTTAGTTAACTACTTTGGTGAGGCGCACATAGCAGGGCTTGAAGAGCATACTGCGGCTGCACTTATTAGTTACTACTGGGGCGGGGCAATGGTAGGGCGTTTTATTGGCTCTGTATTATTACAAAAGATTGCACCTTCTAAAGCTATAGCGTTTAATGCATTTAGTATTATTGCGCTATTATTGATCACTATTTTTACTCAAGGTGACGTCGCTTTATACTCAGTATTGGCAATTGGTTTATTTAACTCAATTATGTTCCCGACTATATTTTCAGTTGCAATCGAGCGACTAGGATCATTGACGAGCAAAGGTTCTGGCTGGTTATGTTTAGCAATTGTTGGTGGTGCACTTGTACCATTACTGCAAGGGTTTATAGCTGATACAGTAAATATACAGCAAAGCTTTTTTGTTCCAATGTTATGTTATGTATTTATTGCATGGTACGGTTTAAATGTTGTTCGCTTAGCAAATAAGTGGAAATAACAGACTATACAAGAGTGACTGAATACGTATTCAGTCACTTATAAAGCTACAGTTAATAGGAACGTTCCATAAAAAATAAATCTAGTCATTAATTATTTTAATATTAGCAAGTTACCCACCAAAGCCTATTTTTTTACAATCCTTTATTCTTATTTTTCATCAATAACCTAACTGTAAGTCTCTTTTACTAGGACATTTAGCTAAATTTTTGCTAAAACAGTAAGGCTAATAATGATAAATAATAAAAAGGATGTATATGCTTAACTCGTTGAAATTTACTTCCAAAGTGACTATTGCAGCCTCCTTAATTTTGGTTTTGGTGCTAGGATTATTTACTTTTAATAACTACATTGCGATGCACAAGCAAACCGAGCATCAGTTAAGCCTGGTATTGCAACAAAATTCCGAATCTGTTTCACAAAATATAGCGAGTTGGTTAAATGCAAAGTTGGCGATTGTAATATCAATTGCTAAAACCCATAAAGCGAATGATTCTAAAGCACTCACCCTTTCACTATTAAATACAGCAGAGCTTGCTGGAAGCTTTAAAAATACGTATATAGGTAAATCTAGCGGCACGTTTATATTAAACGATCAATCAGTTGTATTACCTCCAGATTTTGATGCGACTTCTCGTCCTTGGTATAAATTAGTCGAAAACAAATCAAATACCGCTTTTACAACTCCTTATATCGATGTGACCACTAACGAGCTTACAATTTCAGCGGTAGTACCCATACTCCAAAATGGCCAATTTAGCGGCGTTGCAGGTGCCGATATTGATATGCAGACCGTGACAAAAATTATCAACGATATTGACTTTTTAGGACTCGGTTATGGTTTTTTACTCGACAGCAAAGGCCAAGTGTTAAGCCATCCAAATGCTCAGTTAAACTTAAAAAATACATCAGACATCTTTGGCACTAATACGCCTTTACAAAGTGAGTTTACCCAGTACGAGATAAACGGAGAGTCTAAGCTTATTTCGTTTACAAAAATTAGTGGTATTGAAAACGTAGATTGGTACCTAGGTGTTGTTATAGACAAAGATAAAGCGTATGCCAGTGTCTCTAATTTTGGCCAAACCGCAGCTGTTTTTATGGTGATAGGAATTATCACTATTATAATTATGATGCAGCTTTTATTACGCTATTTAATGCAGCCAATGAATCGTTTAAACGATGCTATTAAAGATATAGCACAAGGTGAGGGCGATTTAACAAGGCGTTTAACCGTTGAAAACGACGATGAATTTGGCGATTTAAGCTATTCATTTAATATTTTCATCGAAAAAATTCAGCATTCAATAGAGCAAGTAAAAGAGTCTACAAAGCAATTAGATACAGCTATTGAGAGCTTGGTATCACAAACACATTCTTCGCTGTCTATGTATGATGATCAAAGTAAACGAACCGATAGTGTTGCAGCGGCTATCAACCAGTTTTCAGCTACATTAATGGATATTTCAAGTAATGCAGAGAGTGCATCGCAGCTTGCTAAAAATGCAGATGAACATTCAACACAAAACCAAGAAGCATTAAGCCACAGTGTTGCAACTATCCACCAGCTCTCGGGTAATATGGAAAAAGCTCAGCAAACTATAAACAGTTTAAATTCGCATACAGCCAGTATTGGCCAAGTGCTTGAAGTTATTAAAGGTGTAAGCGAGCAGACTAATTTATTGGCACTTAATGCCGCAATTGAGGCCGCTAGAGCAGGAGAGGCGGGACGCGGTTTTGCCGTTGTAGCAGATGAAGTTCGCCAATTAGCGCACCGCACTCAACAGTCAACGCAAGAGATTGAAGACACGGTTAGTCAGTTGCAAAAAGGCTCAAACCTTGCTGTAGAGCTTATGAAAACAAGCCTTGAAGGCAGTGAAAAAAGCGTGCAACAAGCCGATGCTGTTGGCAATTTAATGAGCCATGTTATACAAGCGATTCAACAAATTAACGATGCAAATCACTCTGTGGCCACTGCAACAGATGAGCAAAACCAAGTTGTTAAGTTATTAGATACAGATATTCAAACAATTAATTCGCTTTGTATACAAGGCAAGGCCAACTTAAATGACACGCTTGACGAATGTACCAAACTAAAACAACAGTTTAGTGCTTTAGAAAATATGGTTCAAAAGTTTAAAGTATAAAATTAATGACTAAAAAAAATGTGAATAAACCAAATTGGCTCAGTCTGATAAATATCGACAGTGTTTATAGCTCAGACATGCAACGCAAAGCGTTTTCTTTATTTACCATGATTGGGATTTCAATTGTGTTGATCGCAGTATTAGTGTTTTTTAATTATAAGCTTTATTCGCCACTACTGACCGCTTCATTAATTATCGTTAACATTACAAATATAAGCTGTTCTATCTATTTTATAAAAACGGGTAATCTGCAAGTTGTGGCATTAATAAGTATGAGCATTGTGTGCATGATGTTTGTTGCACTTGTTTATACCGGCGGTAAAGATAATACCGCGCTATATTGGCTAATGTTTTATCCTGTCGTAACGTTTGCATCTTTAGGGGTTAGACTAGGTGCTTGGTTAGGCTGTACCTTACTGTTTTCTTGTATTGTTATTTTATACGGCCCTGACTTTGGTCAAGTTAGCTATGGCAACGTAGAAAAAACACGTTTTATAGCGTCCTTTTCTATGGTGTTTTTATTCTCATTTATTGGTGAGTATTTTAGGCATAAAAGCCATATGGCTATTGCCGATATTACGCTGGAGCAAAAACAAGATGCTTATACTGACCCCCTTACTGGTATAGCAAACAGACGTTTTATTACCTCTCATTTTTTAAAGCTTGCTCAAACACGCCCAGAGCAGTACTTACCTTTTTCAATTTTGTTAATTGATTTAGATAATTTTAAATCTTTAAACGATACGCATGGTCACGATTTTGGTGATACGGTATTAATAGAATTTACCAAACTTCTTGAGTCTCAATTTTTGGCAACTGCGTTAAAGGCCCGTTATGGCGGTGAAGAATTTGTCGTTATTTTACCGCAGCTCACTGCCTCTACAGCCACTGTAATTGCGAACAAATTTCGAGAAGCCGTGGCAGGGCATGTTATATTCACTGATGACAAGCAGTGTATTTCAATCACCTGTAGCATTGGTATTTCCCAAGTAAATAAAGTAACTGATTATGATGATTCATTAAAGCAAGCTGATGAAGCTCTTTATAGTGCAAAGGCTGCTGGTCGCAATAGAGTCGTCTCAAACTAGTTGAAGGATTAATATGTCTCAAAGTAAATTAATATATGTTCATGACCCAATGTGTAGTTGGTGTTGGGGTTACTCTCCAACCTGGCTTAAGCTAAAGTCAGAGCTTGCTGGTAAAGTAGCAATTGAATATAAAGTCGGTGGCCTAGCACCTGATAGCCAAGACCCAATGCCACAAAATATGAAAGAGATGCTAGAGGGGACTTGGCATAAAATTTCAGCGCAGTTAGGTACGCAATTTAATTATAACTTTTGGCGTAATTGCCAGCCAAGGCGTTCAACGTATCCCGCATGTAGAGCTGCACTTATAGCGCGTAAAGCGGATAAAGAAGCTCAAATGGTGGCTGCAATTCAACACGCTTATTACCTAAACGCACAAAACCCGTCTGATGAAAGTACATTAATTAGTTTGGCTGAAAAAATTGGCTTAGATAAAGATGAGTTTTCGGCGCAGCTAGCGTCAAGCGAGCTTAATGATGAATTTAAAGCGGAGTTATCGTTTGTTCGCACTTTACCAATTCAAGGTTTTCCCTCACTAGTGCTTATTAAAGATAATAAAGCTCACCCTATAGAAATTAATTATACCGATTGGCACTATTCCCTTAATCAAATTAATTCAATTTTGGATTAACCACCTTATTGCATCTTCTTAATAGGGGGTATTTGGCCAGCAAGTACCCTTATTCGCGTTAGAACCTCCTCGTAAGTCTTAATTGTTACCATTGTCATAAAAGCGACTTTTTTGCGCAACATCCTTGTCATGTTTCATCTATAAACTCCTGCTCATTGAAATTATTAAGTCATAAATTATTTATATAACAAAGTTTATGACCTAAAAAAACAAACTAGCAAATCCGCTAACTAACGAGTAAAGGTGTATGCGATGAAAGGCGTTAAACCATTAATCTTAGCTGGTATTGTGGCCGCAAGTGCAGCAGTACACGCAAATGATTTAGATAAGGTTATTGATAAAAGCAGTGAAATTAATAAATCAGCTGCGCAATCACAAACAAAAATAGACAAGATTGCAGATTCAATGCAAGGACGTTTACAGCAATTTAAAACCCTCAATAAAGAGATTGATGGTTTAGCTGTATACAACGCCCAGCTAACTAAACAATTAAATAATCAAATAGAAGAGATGGAATCTTTAAACCTGTCAATGGATCAGGTTTCTATTATTGAACGTCAAATTACGCCGCTAATGCTTAGAATGATTGAAGGTCTTGAGCAGTTTGTATCTTTAGATATTCCATTTTTAGCTGATGAGCGCACTAAGCGTGTTACGTCTTTAAAAGAAATGATGAATCGTGCTGATATTAACTCAAGTGAAAAATTTCGTCGTGTACTTGAAGCGTATCAAGTAGAAGTAGACTACGGGCGCACTATTGAAGCTTATACCGCACTTTTAAATGTGGATGACAAAGAGCGTGAAGTTGATTTTTTACGCATTGGCCGTTTAGAGCTTATTTACTTAACACGCGATGGCAAAAAAGCAGGTAGTTGGAATGCAGATACAAAATCATTTGAAGCATTACCAGACTCTACAATAAGCCAAATTAATAAAGGTTTACGCATTGCGCGTAAACAACTTGCCCCAGATATGTTAACTCTGCCAGTACATGCAGCAGAATAAGAGGTTGAAAATGAAATTGTTTACTCAAATGACAAAAATAGCTCTTTTTGCTGCAAGCTTAAGCATCACTGGTGCAAGTATAGCGGCAGAGCCAATGAACTTAGATTCATTACTTAAAACGCTCGAAAATGGTAAATCAGCTCAAAGCGAGCAAAATAAACAACGTGAACAAGAGTTTGCTGCTCGCCAAAACGAGCAAGTACAAACACTTAAAAATACCCAAGCAAAGCGCAATCAAATGCTGGTGGAATCTGAGCGTCTAGAAACGCAATTTGAAGAAAACGAAGTAAAACTTGCTAACTTAACAGACACGCTTTCTAAACGAATGGGTTCGCTTAAAGAGTTGTTTGGCGTTCTTCAGCAAGTTGCAGGGGATTCTAGTAATAAATTTGCGACATCAATAGTATCTGCTCAGATTGCTGGGCGCAGTACGTTTATGGATGACCTTGCTCAAAAGATGGGCTCAACTTCAAAACTTGCTTCAATAGAAGATATTGAAAAAGTATGGTTTGAATTACAACGCGAAATGACCGAGCAAGGTAAAGTAAGTCGTTTTAACGCAAGTGTTATTGTTGAAGGCGGTACTAAAGCACAGCAAGAAGTTGTGCGAGTGGGCGCATTCAACCTTATATCAAACGGTAAGTATTTAGAGTTTAATTCCTCGACTAATTCTTTGAGTGAATTAACACGTCAACCTGTATCGCGCTTTACTGCAACAGCAGAAGAGCTACAAAGCACTAAAAGTGGCGTGGTGCAATTTGCACTTGACCCAACAGGCGGCTCTATTCTTGGTTTATTAGTACAAGCACCTGATACACAAGAACGTGTTCATCAAGGTGGCACAGTGGGTTATGTGATTTTAGGCGTGGGTGTTATTGCACTTCTTATATCACTAGAGCGTTTTTTCTCGTTATTAATCATGGGCGGTAAAATTCGTCGCCAGCTTAAAGATACAGTTGCACGTGATGACAATCCGCTTGGACGCGTAATGAAAGTAAAAGATCAATTTCCAAGTGTTTCACACGACACACTTGAGCTTAAATTAAGTGAAGCTATTTTACGTGAAATGCCAAAAGTGACGCGTAATTTAACACTTATCAAAATCATCTCTGTTGTTGCGCCGCTACTAGGTTTACTAGGTACGGTAACCGGCATGATCAATACATTCCAAGCAATCACCTTATTTGGTACTGGGGATCCTAAATTAATGGCGGGTGGTATTTCTCAAGCACTAGTAACAACGGTATTGGGCTTAGTGGTCGCCATACCAACGGTATTTTTATACACCTTACTTAATACTCGCGCTAAAAATATCTTGTTAACTATTCAAGAGCAGAGCGCCGGTATTATTGCAGAGCGAAGCGAGAAGGGAGCATAAACCATGGTGCTATTGATTGACTCAATCAATGCTATCCGTGATTTTCTCGACACCGGTGGCCAAGTTCTCTTGGTCATCGGGGTGTTAATCTTCGCGATGTGGTTATTGATACTCGAGCGATTTATTTACTTTTTTAATGGTTTTAGAAGCTACAAGCATGCGATTAAAGCCACTTGGATCAACCGTGCAGAACGAGATAGCTGGAATGCAGAGCAAATACGCGAAGCGATGATATCGCGAGCTGGTATGCGCTTAAACACCAATCTTTCTTTAATTAACGTGATGGTTGCTTTGTGCCCGCTACTTGGTTTGTTAGGCACTGTAACAGGCATGATAGAAGTGTTTGATGTAATGGCAATTACCGGCACAGGTAGTGCGCGCTCAATGGCATCAGGGGTATCAAAAGCAACTATCCCGACAATGGCAGGCATGGTAGGTGCGTTATCTGGGGTATTTGCCTCAACGTACTTACAACGAAAAGCTAAGCGCGAAGTAGAACTACTACAAGACAGCATGGTTTTAGACCATTAAGCAAAATTTTGATAAGCGGCTCTTATAAAGCCGCTCATCCTAGGAGAATAAAAATGAGAGCCCCGTTAGGAAACCTATTTCAAGAAGATGAAGCTGAAGAAATAAATATGACCCCAATGCTAGACGTTGTATTTATCATGCTTATTTTCTTTATTGTAACTGCCTCTTTTGTTAAAGAAGCCGGTATTGATGTTAACCGCCCAGAAGCTGCAACAGCGGTTAAAAAAGAGCGTGCAAATATCCTTGTGGCGATTTCTGATACAGGCGAGATTTGGATTAATAAACGTCAAATTGATGTACGCGCAGTACAAGCCAATATCGAGCGTTTAAAAGCTGAAAATCCACAAGGTAGCGTTGTGATTCAAGCAGATAAAAAAGCCACTACCGAAATGTTAATAAAGGTGATGGATGCCTCGCGCGCTGCGGGCGCATTTGATGTATCAATTGCCGCACAAGATGCGTCTTAAGGGCTAGTTATGTTGCGATATTTAGTTGCATTAGTGATAGCCGGTGTAGTGACCTTTATGTTGTTTTTAGGCATGCAGGCACTGATCACTGGCGGTGAAGGCGCTATAACGGATCCGGTTAAGGGTAACGTACTTGATTTTGTTCGCTTGAAAAAAGAAGAAACCGTACAAAAAAAAGAGCGCAAGCCACAAAAACCACCAACACCAAAAGAGCCGCCACCACCAATGGAATCACCGCAAATGAAAAATAGTGATGCTACAGCAAATGCTAACAACTTTGACTTTGGTGCCAATGTAGATGCGGATGTAAATTTAGCCGGCGGGTTAGCACTTGAAACAAGTGATGGTGAATACTTACCGATTGTAAAGGTGGCCCCTGTTTATCCGCGCCGTGCGTTATCACGTGGCATAGAAGGCTACGTTATTGTTGAATTTACAGTAACTAAACAAGGCACTGTACGCGACCCACAAGTAGTAAAAGCAGAGCCTGAGTCACTTTTTGATAGAGCTGCGATGGATGCAGCCCTTAAATTTAAATATAAACCGCGCGTAGTAAACGGTGAAGCCGTTGAAGTTGCGGGTGTTCAGAACAAAATATCTTTCCAAATTAGCGGTTAATTTGTAATTAACCACGAGTAAACGGACAGAAATGCGAGGCGATTATGAAATTACTACCTACAGCTAAACTTTTAAAGTTAACACTATTTTGTACCGCTGCGATCAGTACAAGTATTGTTGCACCAAGTGCTCTAAGCCTAATTCCAGGGCTAAATGTAGCTACTGCATATGCGGAGCAAGAACAAAAAACGAAACGTGTACCAGCACTGCGTGAAAAGGTTTATAGCCAGCTTGCTCGTGCCCAAAAACTTGCAGACGATGGCGATGTTAAAGGTGGACTTGAAGCGCTGGATAGCATTCAAGAGCGAGCTGCAAGCATGAACTCGTACGAAGTGGCAATGATGCATAACTTTTACGGGTTTATTTATTACAACGAAAACGACTTACCAAAAGCGATTGCCTCGTTTGAAAAAGTGGTAGCAGAGGAAGCCATTCCTGAGTCACTTCGTTTAAGCACTACATTTAGCTTGGCTCAACTGGCTATGGCTAATAGTGATTACACTAAAGTTATCTCTTTTTTAGATGATTGGGACAGTATTAACACTCAGCCTAAAACAGAAGGCTATTACTTGTTAAGAGCTCAAACATACTATCAGTTAAAAGATTATAAAAAAGGGCTTGAGTACATATCTCAAGTGATTGCTTTAAGCGACAGCGAAGGCAAAATCCCTAAAGAAAACTGGTTAGTACTACAGCGTGCAATGTATTACTCGCTTAATCAAACTGACAAAGTTGTTGAAGTGCTTGAGCGCATGGTAAAGCTTTATAATAAGCCTGAGTATTGGGTGCAGTTATCGGGTATGTATGGTGAAACAGGTAGGGAAAAACAACAGTTGGCGGTAATTGAAGCCGCTTACCAGCAAGGATTTTTAACCTCTAAATCTGATTTACGCCAATTAGCGCAAGTGTATTTATACAATGGTTTAGCGTTTAAAGCTGCAAAAGTGATGAGCGATGCCATTGATAAAGATATTGCTGAAAAAACAGCAAAAAACTACGCTTTTGTAGCAGAGGCGATGATCCAAGCTAAAGAAGATGAAAAATCTATTACCTACTTTGGAAAAGCTGCTGATTTATCTGAGCACGGTAAATACGATCAACGTTTAGCCGAAGTATTTGTTAACACAGAGCAATACGAAGAAGCCGCCGATGCAGCGCGTAAAGCACTTGATAAAGGTGGCCTTGATTTTGAATCAAATGCATTTGTTGCACTCGGTATGGCGCAGTACAACATGCAAAACTTTGATGCATCAATTTTAGCGTTTGAGCAGGCAGAAAAACATAAAAAATCTCAGCGTTTAGCACAGCAGTGGATCAAATATGTAAAGCGCGAAAAAGTGCATGCAGAAACACTTAGAACAGCTTTACTGTAAATTTTAAAGCGCTTTACTAATTAACAAGTAACGCGTGTAAAACCAGTTCATAATCGCAATACTAAAACCGCCTCAGGGCGGTTTTTATCGTCTCTAAAAGCATCCAATTGTTTGATTTTAAATAAGTTACTATTGTCATCTTATGGTTATTAAACTGTAACTACTTTGTCATAAGTCTCCCGTATTGTAACCGCAGCTAAACTCAAGTGACCTTAAAGCATTATTTAAGTGTTTTATGGTGACTTGAGTTTATTTGAGCACCTAAAAAATAATTAAATACTTTAACGGAGTGAACAATGAAATTATCTGACTTATTCAAAGTAAGTTTGATTGCAACTGCAGTATCTTTAGCTGGTTGTGGTGGAGACTTAGTAGTATCTGAAGGCGACACAACTATTAATGAAGGTGATACAGTAACTAACGTTATTGAAGGCGGTGACGATACAAGTGGTGAAACGTCATCACGTGATGATTCACAAAATGCTACCACTGGCTTTCCTACTGATATTGATAATGCACTAACTCAAGGTTTAGCAACTGATGTTTCTAGTGAGTTTACATCTATTACAGATAAGCCCGTTTATCGCTTAGCTGCAGATACTGTGTTCACTACTGATGTTTCGTTAACAAACGACGCACACTGGATCTTAAATGGCCGTACTGCGGTTGGTAATGATCGCGCAGATAATGCCAAGCTTTATATTCAGCAAGGTACAACGATTATTGGCGAAACAGGAGATGACTTCCTAGTTGTTCGTCGCGGTTCACAAATTGAATCGGTAGGGACTGTAAGTCAGCCCATTACAATGACCTCAATTCAAGATGTTACAGCTCAAGAAACAACGATTGGTCAGTGGGGCGGTTTAGTATTATTAGGTAACGCGCCAGCAAACTCTTGCGGCGACCAAGAAGGTGAAGCAACAGCTGATGAACTTGCTAATTGTGGTGTGTCGGCTGAAGGTGATGCAGGTCAGTTTGGTGGCGATATCAGTGATGATAATTCAGGTACTTTAAAGTATGTACTTGTTAAGCAAGCCGGTAAAACGTTAGGTAATGGTGATGAGTTAAATGGTATTACGTTTGCCGGTGTTGGCTCTGCAACTACGGTTGATTATATTCAAGTACATGAAAATCTTGATGATGGTATTGAGTTCTTTGGTGGCACAGTTAATGTAAGCAATGTTGTACTTACAAATATTGGTGACGATTCGCTAGATTGGTCTTTTGGTTGGACGGGTTCGGCTACTAATGTTTACATTCAACAAGCGGCTAACGTAGGCGATAACGCTATCGAAGCTGATAACTCTGAGTTTGATTCAAGTGCAACACCATTAACTTTACCTACTATTTCAAACGTTACAATTGTGGGTGCTGAGGGCAATAACGGCATTCGTTTACGTGCGGGTACTGCTGGGGTTCTTAAAAATGTATTTGTAACGGGCCCAGCTACTTATGAAAACTGTTTACGTGTAGGTTCAGATTCAGTACCTCGTGCTGAGGATGGCACACTTACGATTACAAACTCTATTGTTGCTTGTCAAACTGCAGCGAATAACTTTGGCAGCGAAGTTATTAACGGTGGCGATGTACAATCTTGGTTTGAAGGCCAAGACGCTAACCAAACGCTTACCCCAGCTGATTTAATGCTAGATGACAACGGTTATACACCACTTGCTGGCTCGCCACTTATTGCAAATACTCAAATTGGTGCATTTGATGGCTCAACTAATTGGATGGAAGGTTGGACTGTTGGTATCAATGGTGGCTTCCCTACTGATATTGATAATGCGCTATCACAAGGTTTAGCCTCAGATGTATCTAGCGAATTTCCAGAAATTACAGATAAGCCAGTATATCGCTTAGCTGAAGATACAACGTTTACAGCGGATGTAACACTTACAAATGACGCACATTGGATTTTAAATGGCCGTACCGCAGTAGGTAATGACCGTGCAGACGCTACAACACTTTATGTTCAAGCAGGCACGACATTAATTGGTGAATCAGGTGATGACTTTTTAGTTGTTCGTCGTGGTTCGCAAATTAACGCAAATGGTAATGCAACTGCACCTATTACAATGACATCTATTGAAGATGTAACAGGCGCTGAAACAACAATTGGTCAATGGGGCGGTTTAGTACTTTTAGGTAATGCTCCTGCTAACTCGTGTGGCGATCAAACTGGCGAAACGACTGCTGAAGAACTTGCTAACTGTGGTGTATCAGCTGAAGGTGACGCTGGTCAGTTTGGTGGCGATATTAGCGATGATAACTCAGGTGTACTTCGTTATATTGTCGTTAAGCACGCAGGTAAAACTCTCGGTAACGGTGATGAGCTTAATGGTATTTCGTTTGCGGGTGTAGGCTCTGCAACAAAAGTAGAATATATCCAAGTTCATCAAAACCTTGATGATGGCGTTGAGTTTTTTGGTGGTACTGTAAATGTTCGTAACATAGTACTTACTGACATTGGTGATGATGCATTTGATTGGTCGTTTGGTTGGACAGGTCGTGCGCAAAATATTTATATTCAACAAAGTGCTGTTGGTGGTGATAACGCTATTGAAGCGGATAACTCAGAATTTGATTCAAATGCTACACCTTTAACAAAGCCACTAATTTCTAACGTAACAATTGTAGGTGCTGATGGTACTAACGGTGTTCGTTTACGTGCAGGTACAGCGGGCGTTCTACGTAATGTAGTAATTACAGGACCTGAAGGTTACTCAAACTGTTTACGTGTGGGTTCTGACTCTGTAGCAAATGCAGAATCTGGTGAGCTTTCTATTGAAAACTCAGTAGTGGCATGTAGTGAAGATAATAACTTTGGCAGTGAAGCAATTGGTGGTGGTAATGTTCAATCTTGGTTTGAAGGCCAAACAGGCAACCAAACGCTGACAGCTGCTGGCCTTAGTTTAGCAACCGATGGCTTTACACCTAAATCTAGCTCACCATTATTAGGTTCGGGTGTTGATTCGTCAGACCTTGATTCGTTCTTTACTAAAACAGATTATATTGGTGCGTTTGATGGCGATAATAACTGGATGGATGGTTGGACAGTTGCTATAACACCAAGTTTTCCGGATGATATTCAAAATGCCTTAGAGCAGGGTTTTGCTACTGATGTATCAGCGAGCTTTCCTGAAATCACAGACAAGCCAGTTTATCAGTTAACTTCTGATGTTGTATTCACTTCAGACGTAACATTAACTAACGATGCCCATTGGATTCTCAAAGGCCGTACAGCCGTAGGTAATGACCGCGTTGATGAAACGACTTTATATGTTCAATTTGGTACTACGCTTATTGGCGAGTCGGGTGATGACTTTTTAGTTGTTCGTCGTGGTTCTAAAATAGAGGCTGTGGGCAGTGCAACTCAGCCAATTACTATGACGTCTATTGAAGATGTTACTGGTGGCGAAACGACTATTGGTCAATGGGGCGGTTTAGTGCTTTTAGGTAATGCACCGGCTAACTCGTGTGGCGATCAAGAAGGCGAAGCTAACGCTGATGAGCTTGCGAACTGTGGTGTGTCTGCTGAAGGTGATGCTGGCCAATTTGGTGGTAATGACCCAGAAGATAACTCAGGTACTTTAAAATACGTGGCAGTTAAACAAGCAGGTAAAACGCTAGGTAACGGAGATGAGTTAAACGGCATTACGCTTGCGGGTGTTGGTAGTCAAACAGAGCTTGATTACATTCACGTTCATGAAAATCTGGACGATGGTGTTGAATTTTTCGGTGGTACTGCAAACATCAGTCACCTGGTTTTAACTAATATTGGTGATGACTCACTAGATTGGTCATTTGGTTGGACGGGTAAAGCGCAATACGTACTTATCAAGCAAGCTGACTCAACAGGTGATAATGCAATTGAGGCGGATAACTCTGAGTTTGATTCAAGTGCAACTCCACTCACAATGCCTACAATTTCTAATGTTACTATTATTGGTAATGTTGGGGTTAACGGTATACGTCTACGTGCAGGCACTGCGGGTATGCTTAAAAACGTGGTTGTGACAGGTGGGGCAGATTATTCAAATTGTTTACGTGTAGGTTCAGATTCAGCTCCTCGCGCAGAGGATGGTACATTAACTGTTACTCACTCAGTTGTTGCATGTGAAACGGCAAATAACTTTGGTACGCAAGCAATTGGTACTGGTAATGTTGAGTCTTGGTTCTTAGGCCAAACAGGTAACTCTGTGCAAGCAGCCACAGACCTTGGTTTAGCAGATAACGGTTATATGCCTTCGGCTGAGTCATTACTGTTAGGTAATGGTTTTGATTCTTCAAGCCTAGATAGTTACTTTGATTCAGTAGATTATATTGGTGCAATGGATGCACAAACAGACTGGACAGCAGGTTGGGTTAAGGTAGGTCTTTAATCCAAACCACATTATAGCCGAGCGAAAGCTCGGCTAATGTCTTGTTTTGTTTCGGAGTATAAAAATGAAATCTTTTAAACCCTCTTCTCTTGTTCTATGTAAACTAAATTGCGCAGTTATGGCTGCAATTATGGGGCTATCAGTAAACACAGCTATAGCAGCCGAAGCCGAAGAGCAAGAAATAGAAGAAGTAGTTGCTGTTGGCCAGCGACTAAAAGGCAGTGCGGGTGCGGTACTGCAAGAGCGTCAAAATCAGGCATTTGTTGCTGATATTATGGGTGCTGATCAAATATCACGCACAGGTGATGGCGATGCAGCTTCAGCGCTTCGTCGTGTGACTGGTTTAACCTTAGTCGATGGTAAATATATTTATGTTCGTGGTTTGGGTGAGCGTTATTCAAGTACCCAACTTAATAGCATGTATGTTCCAAGCCCAGATCCCACTCGATCAGTTGTTCCACTGGATTTATTTCCATCGGATATTATTGAAAGTTTAAGTGTGCAGAAATCGTTTTCTCCTGATATGCCAGCGCACTTTGGTGGTGGTAATGTAAATATACGCACCAAATCTATTCCTTCTGATTTTTTGTTTAAAATACAGTTAGGTACTTCATATAACACCTCTAACAGTGACACCGGTTATTTTTACAGTGGTGGTGATGATGATTGGATGGGGCGCGATGATGGTACACGTGCTTTACCTTCATTAATTTCTACAGCGCTTAAAAGTGATGCAGGACTTGAAGGTGACAGCAGTACTACGCTTGAGCAGCGTCAAGCGCTCCTACAATCTCTAGATTGGCAAGTTGGACCTACTGAGAAAGACGTTGATCCAGGCATGAATTTTTCAGTAGCACTAGGTGATAGGTTTGAGTCTGAAGTAGGTACTTTTGGCGTTCTAGCCGCTGTTTCCTATGACAATGAATGGGAAGTAGTTAAAGAGCAAAGCGGTACAAATTTAGGTAGTTTGGGCTGCGAAGACAAATGTTTTGCACAAACTTATGATGGCATATCTACTGAACAAACCGTTCGTTGGAGTGGCACATTAAATTTAGGTTATGAATTTAATAATAACCATAAATTTGAACTAACGAATATAGCGCTTCATGATATGAGTGACAGAGTGCGTAATCGTGACTTTTTCGATGCTAACGAGTCAGAAGAAGGTGTTACTGAGTTACGCCGTGTTGACGTTATGTATGAAGAGCGTGAAATGTTCTCTACGCAGCTCAAAGGGACGCATAACTTTCCTGAATTAGAAAATTTATTTTTTGATTGGTATGCCGGTACAAGCCGCGCCAACAGAGATGCTCCTGGCGCATTGGATGTTGTTTTTCAAACTAACTTAAATGATGGTGTATTTGAATCAGAGCAGTTACAAGATGTTGCTGCAACAAACGTAACGCGTGATTATCAAACTTTGCATGATGACGTAGATACATATGGTTGGAATATGGGCATCCCGTTTTATGGTGATGGCTATGAGTTAGAGCTTAAGGTGGGTGGCGATTTTTCTGAAAAAAAACGTGATGCAAGTAATATTCAATTTGGTATTACGCACCGTGGTATAACAGATGAATATACATTTGGCTCAAACATAGACCAAATTTTTTCTGACGAAAATTTAGCTAATAGTGAGTTTTATACAAGTATTACAGGCTCTGGTATTTTTGATGATGGTACCGCAGATGGTGATAAGTACAGCGCTGCACATAAGTTAGACGCTTATTATTTTATGGCCGACTTTTTCTACGAAAACACATGGCGTATAACCGGTGGTATTCGTTGGGAAGACTTTTCTCAAATATCAGTGCCTTTTCAGGCTCATACTAATTTCTTTGATGGAACAATTGAAGAAGTGAGCGAAGTTGCAATAAAAGAAGATAACTTTTTTCCTTCTTTAGCAATTACTTATATTATGGATGAAGAAATGCAGTTTCGCTTAAACTTAAGTGAAACGACGATTCGCCCAGATATGCGTGATGTAAGCTCAACTTATTATGTTGACCCACTAACAGAGTTTTTAGTGCGAGGCTCGCCTACACTTCAAAGCTCTAAGCTAAAAAATGCTGACTTTAGGTTTGAGTGGTACATGCCTTCAGGAAACAATCTATCAGTTGCTTTGTTTTATAAAGATATTGAAAACCCAATTGAAATGGTTGAGTTAGCGGGTGTTGGTGGAGCTGCTCCGCAATTACTAACAGCAAATGCGCAGTCGGGTGAACTAACAGGTATTGAGGTAGACTTTTTAACTGACTTTAGTTTTATTCATAATGATTTATCTGCCATATTTTTATCAGGTAACGTTACTCTATCGGATTCAAGTGTTGAGCTTGGCATAAACGATGCTGATGGGGTTGATTCATTATTTGAACAACAACTAAAAGAGGCGTTGGAAGCTGACTCTGTTTCTAACATTGTTACTAATAATAAACGTCGTTTAGTTGGTCATTCTGAATGGGTAGCAAACTTACAAATGGGTTATGACTCTGCTGATGGTTTTCATTCTACCTCAGTTGTTTATAACGTGTTTGGGCCGCGCATAATCGTACCAGGTACGCGTGGTAACGAAGACGCAGAAGAAAAGTCATTTCATTCTCTTGATTTAGTTTATTCTTACTTCCCTAACTTTAATACTAAAGTTAATTTTAAAGTTAAAAATATACTTGGCCAAGAAAAAGAAATTGAACAAGAAAACTTAACACTTTGGCGTCAAGAAGAAGGCACTGAGTTTAGTTTAAGCTTTAGCTACGAGTTTTAATTTTCTACCCAAGGAAGGGGGATATAATAAAACCTAATTACCTATTAGCCCTGTATTTAATACAGGGCTTTTTTATGACTATGAAAAATATTTAAGTTCTACTTTATTCACTAGTTTTAGCGCGCTGGTGGTGTTATTTTGACGTTAATGAAAATTAAATCTCACGCAATGAATTTAATTTTTAATGTATTAAGGCATCTTTTATGAATCAAACAGTGGAACAAACAATGAAAAAAGTAGGATTAGTCGGTTGGCGTGGCATGGTTGGCTCTGTGTTATTAGAACGTATGCAGCAGCAAAGTGATTTTGCCCATATCGACACCACCTTTTTCACCACCTCACAAGCGGGTCAACTAGGCCCTGATATAGCAGGCGACGCAAAACCATTGCTAGATGCAAGTGACATTAGCGAACTTGCTAAAATGGATATTATTGTTACTTGCCAAGGCGGTGACTACACCAATGCGGTATATCCAAAATTACGCGAGTCGGGTTGGGATGGTTACTGGATTGATGCAGCTTCAGCACTGCGTATGAGTGAGGACAGCATAATAGTGCTAGATCCCGTAAACAAAGATGTTATTGAACAAGGCTTAGAGCAAGGCATTAAAACGTTTGTTGGCGGTAACTGTACAGTATCGCTAATGCTACTTGCATTAGGCGGTTTATTTGAGCAAGACCTAATTGAATGGGTAAGCCCAATGACTTACCAAGCAGCCTCTGGTGCTGGTGCACGAAATATGAAAGAGCTTATTGCACAAATGGGCGCTATTCATGCAAGTGTTGCCGAGCAATTAGATAACCCAAGCTCTGCTATTTTAGAAATTGATAAAATAGTCAGTGAAACAATGGCGTCAAATGACTTACCACAAGACCAATTTGGTGTGCCATTAGCGGGCAGTTTAATCCCGTGGATTGACGTACCTATGCCAAGCGGTCAGTCTAAAGAAGAGTGGAAAGCGCAAGTAGAAGCCAACAAAATTTTAGGCTCTTCTAAGCAACCAGTGCCAATTGATGGTTTATGTGTTCGTATTGGTGCTATGCGTTGTCATTCGCAAGCGATGACCATTAAATTACGTGAAGATATTAGCGTAGAAAAAATTGAAGAAATTTTAGCGTCTCATAATGAGTGGGTTAAGGTAATTCCAAACGAGCGTGAAATTAGTGCCACAGATTTAACACCGGTTAAAGTAACGGGCACTTTAAGCATTCCTGTTGGGCGTATTCGTAAATTAGCGATGGGACCAAAATACATTAGCGCATTTACAGTAGGCGATCAGCTTTTATGGGGCGCGGCAGAGCCACTTCGTCGTATGCTACGCATAATTGTTGATGGTGAGTAATACTAATTCGCAATACTTAATCAATTTGAGGGGTTAAATCTGACGTTAACTACGTTAAATATTTCTGATATAGAACAACTAAATAAAGAAATTTTTTCCATGTTATCGACACGATTTTCTTCCCTCAAAATAGATCACTTAATTAAGCGAATTGGTATAATATATAATCAGTTTTAACAAAAGGGGTTGGCAATTTGCCAGCCCTTTTTAGTTTAATGGCTTATAAAACCGCTTAAGAGGCTAAAACAATACTTTTTTATCTCACACAAATAACTTTGCCAATAAGCGATTAGCATTTGTTAGCTCCTATTTTAGTTCTGCAATTGCTATAAACACGGTTGTTTCTTGTTTTCTTATTTTTAGCAGTATTAACCACAGCGCCTCGCAAGAAAAGCTTTACTGGCTTTTTACGTTATCATTTATTTCATTACTTCGAATAGCAAGCCATGTATTTGTTAACAACACCCATGCTTTTAAATATCATCTGTATTTTATAGGTTTATTATTAACGGCTTTAACATGGGCTGCTTTTCCTATTTTGTTTTATGAAAACATGCAAATGCAGGAAAAATTTGTATCACTGGTTGTTTTTAGCTCCCTTGCTGGTGGCGGTGTAAACGTTTTAGTTTCTGATATTCGTTCCTCCTTGTCGTATATAACCTGCTTATTGGTTCCTTTTAGTATTTTATTACTTTTACAGCCTATTGAAGATGAGAATGTACTAGGTGTTTTAGGGCTCGTTTTATGGTTTATTTTGTGTTTTATAACGGCTTCACGCAGTGCAAAAGATGTAAAGTCATCAATTAATAATGAACTTAAGTTAGATCAATTTATTGAAAACTTAGAAAACGAAGTACAACTTCGTACCGAACAAATAATTTCTTTAGAGCAAAAAGACAACTTAACTAAATTGTTTAACAGGGGGAGCTTTGTTTCTAATGTTGAACTTGATTTAGCCAATCATCAACGATAAATACGGTCACGATTTTGGTGATTTTGTGCTGGCCCAAACAGGTAAACGATTAGTTGAAGCACAAACCCAAGGCGACTTTATTGCTTGTCGATGGGGAGGTGATGAGTTTATTTTTTATTCTCGCACTAACACCGAAGATGAACTTTTTGACTGTGTTTTTAGATTAGTTAAAACCTTAACGAAAACAGTAAGCATGGATAGCTATCAAGTAAACCCCTCTTTTAAGGTTGGGCTGTATTTTACGCGCGAAAATTTTAATCTTGCAGAGGCGATTAAATACGCTGATGTAGCTATGTATGAAGGTAAGAAAAGCCGTAATGAAATATCAGTATTTGACGAGCGAATGCATGAATCGCTTAAAAGAGAAGAAGTACTTCGCAGCTCAATTAAAGAGTGCGTAGAAAAAGGTGACTTTCATCTGTGCTATCAACCTATTGTTGATATAAGCACAAATGAAATAACTACGTTTGAAGTACTACTTCGTTGGCAGTTTAATGATGAATTTATTCCCCCTTCAGAATTTATAGATATTGCAGAGCGATATGGAAAAATTAATATACTCGGCGAATTTGTACTAGAGTAAGCTATTGCGAGCTTAAGTAAGCTAAATACCGTAAATAGTAATATTGGATTGTCGATTAATGTGTCGGTGCTGCAACTAGAAAATCATAACTTTTTAGATTTTTTAGTTGCGCTTTTAAATAGATACGCAGTTAAACCATACAATGTGCATTTAGAAATAACAGAAACAGTCATGATTAAAAATTTACCGTATTTGTCAAAAGTGATTACGGCCATAAAAAATACCGGTGTGCGTATTTCTATTGATGACTTTGGTACTGGGTTTTCTTCTATATCGGTTTTAAAAGAGCTATCAGTTGATTACATTAAAATAGATAAATCTTATATTGATAATATTTGTGAGTGCTCAAAAGACAAAAGTATTGTATCTGCGGTAACTAACATGTCGCATATGATTGGTTGCCAAGTAATAGCGGAGGGCGTAGAAAACTCCGCTCAGTTAACGTTATTACAAAGCTTAGAAATTGATAAATACCAAGGTTTTATATTCAGTAAACCAGTTAGATTTGATCAAGCACTATCCTTGATATATTAAAGGTACTCGCTGTTTTTATTTAGTTAAGTATTGCTGCATAAACCCAATTTTTTGTAGCAATTTTAAATTGGTATAACCTTTGCTGTTAATACTTAAATTAGCCACTTTAACTTCACTTAGGCTATTAACGATGTATTTTAAATACGATTTACGTAGTGTTGTTACAATTTTGCGTAATTCTTACATGTTTAAAATGCTCATTCGAAAGTATTAGGTAAAGGAAATTACAATGAGCTCGGTTTCTAATGTATTTCATAGCAAATGGTTTAACTCATTTGCGGTTATTTTATTAGTCCTTATTATTGCCAGAATAGCTGCACCTTATGCGCTTCAGCAGTACGTAAATTATCAGCTAAAACATACGGAAGGTGTTACGGGGCATGTTGGTGATGTAGATTTGTTTTTATATCGCGGTGCCTACGCGATTGACGACGTTGAAATTTACGCTGTTGATGCAACTTCAGCTCCTAAGCCTTTACTGAGTATTCAAACTCTCGATTTTTCACTTGCGTGGTCAGCCCTTTTAAAAGGGAATTTAGTCACAAACATGGCTTTTACGCGTCCTGAGATAGTTATTTACGATAAAGACCCCAATGCTTCTGAGCAAAATCAACAAGTAAAAGATGAAACCACTTGGGTGGGACTGGCGAATGATTTAGTACTGTTTTCTATTGATACCTTAATAATTGAGCAAGGCAAGTTAACCTTAGTTAACTCAACCAATAACGGTGAAAAACCCACTTTTATATCAAATATTAATGCCAGAATTGAAAATATAACGAATGCGCAAAACCTATCAAAAACACTTGTGACTACTTTAAACGTAGAGGGGGCGTTAATGGGAGAGGCCGCATTAAAACTTGATGGCAAACTAGACCCTTTTAGCAAACGCGCTAATTTTGATTTTAACGCAGAGGTACAGCGCTTCTCAGTTAAAAATCTCGACACTGTGTTTAAAGTGTATACTCCGTTTGATATTGAAGCGGGGGGCATTGATGGTGCAATGGAGCTTGTGGCTAAAGATAATAACTTAAATGGTTATGTAAAAGCGGGTGTTCAAAACCTGAGTGTATTTTCTTGGCGAGAAGATATAGAAAAAGATGATGACGGTATCTTTACTGCCATATTTGAAGGCAGTGTAGATCTACTGGGCTCTATACTCGAAAACGATGAGTCTAAACTCGTTGCTGCACGCATTCCTATAGAGGGGCAATTAGATAATACGGATGTGTCGACTTTTCAAGCCGTTATTTCTGTACTAAAAAACGCATTTTTTGATGCGTTTAAGATGAAAGTAGATAACATCATTTCGTTTGAAGATACGGGTGACAAACCTGATAACGAGGAAAATTAAAGCACTTTGGTAATGTATGTTTGCGTTGAATGCCTAAACTGCACCCACTTTTTAAACTTTAAGTGGGTGCTTTAGTACTCTTATCAGATTAGTTTTTTCGGTTACTCAATAGCGCTTTAAGCTCTGCAATTTGAACTTGTAGCTCATTTACCTGACCTTGTGTTGCAGGTAGAGAATCGTTATCCGCAAGCTCTTCTCGGGCATTTCGGTGCTCCTCACTCATTACCTCAAGTATTGCACCTACCATCATGTTTAAAAATACAAATGCGGTTAAAAATATAAACGTAAGGTAATAAATCCAGCTTAATTCGTATACCGCCATTGTTTCGTACATGATGTCGGTCCAATCTTCAAACGTTGCGACCCTAAACAAAGTAAGCATTGAGATTGAGACGTCTTGCCAAAGTACGGGGTTTATTTCAGCAAACATCATGCTGCCCATAGCGGCGTATATATAAAAAATAACAAACATTAATAGAGCTATATAACCCATTTGCGGAATTGCTTTAAGCAATGAGTTAACTAATAAGCGTAGCTCTGGGATCATCGAAACCAATCGTAACACTCTAAATATGCGCAACAGCCTAGCAATTAACATTGTAGAGCCAGCAGCAGGGTATAAACTGCCCAATACTATGATAGTGTCAAATATATTCCATCCCTTAGAAAAGAAGTCTTTAATGCCTTTACTTGCAACAAAGCGGATTATTAGTTCAATTAAAAAAGAATGCAGTAATGCCAACGTCCATCCAATTTAGAGCAAGCTCTACGGTAGGATGTAGTGAGTAAGTGTGTGCACCTACTGTAAGGGCAGAAACAATAATTACAGCTATAACAAATGATTGAAATATCTTGCTTTTGTCTATACGCTGAAACAACTTTTGTAACTGCGACATCATAGTAATAGATCCTTTGGATATTAAGATTTTATGGCGCTAATATACAATAGTATCGTAATAATTTAACGCTTTTTCGATATAGAAAGTGTAAGGAAATTTAATGTTTATCAATAAACTAAAAAGCAGCGCATTACTTATTATTGGATCATGTGTTTTGGCTGGCTGCAGCTCTGATGCACGTTTTCATGAATTACAATCGGCGCGCCTTGATGAGTGTAACTATAAAGCTGACAAAGAATATTACGAATGCCTAGATAAACAAGACTCTAACTACGAAGAGTTTAAAAAACAGCAACAAGCCCAGACTAAATAAGTAACCTTTATATTTATGACTAAAACTCAAAAACAGCGCGATAAGCAAATTCGCTTAGCGCTTACTAATGCATGCGAAGCAATTAAAGAAATGGTAATTGGTTTTGATTATCTAACGCATACAGTTGATTTAAATAACGAAGTAAACACGTTAAAAGTACAATGTTACTTTATTGATGAGGTAGCCCGTGAAGATGCAAAACCGCAACTTGATGAGTTAACGCAGATTATACTTAGCCAGCTAGCAGCTATTAAGTTGAACGCAAAACCAGCACACATCTCATTTTTAGCCAATTAACAGCGGTTTAGTTGGTATGACATCACATGGACGTTATAATTAGATAAATTATTTTTAGGGTTTAAATTATGGCTGTTCCTTCGCGTTCGCAAATTTCACCAGGTACCACAGTAAATATTGTATTAAAAGAAGATCAACGCAGCGGCACATTAACAGAAGGTGTTGTTGAGCGCCTTTTAACAAAATCACCAAATCACCCACACGGTATTAAAGTACGTTTAGAAGATGGTCAAGTTGGCCGAGTAAAAGAGATTTTATAATGGCAACGTTAACAGAGCAGGCTTTTTGGGATTTAGTAACAACGCCTGATTTAGGGCTCGATCCGCAAAGTGTGAGCGATAACCTAAAAACTAAACTTAATGATTTAAGCGATCAGCACCTTATTGATTTTGATAAACACTTTGGCATACATATGCGTAAATGTTTTACCTGGGATTTGTTTGGTGCCGCTTTTGTGATGGCTGGATGTAACGACGATTACGGTTTTAGCGAGTTTAGATGTTGGTTAATTTCGCGCGGTAAAACAGTATTCGAAAACGCTTTAGAAAATGCTGATTCGTTAGCGCAGTGTACACCTGTTTATTACTTAAACGAGCAGCCTTACCCGTATATTGATGAGTATGATTTAATAGCCGGTTTATTATTTGAAGAACGCAGCGAAGACGAATTACCGTTTATTCCATCAGGCAGTGATGAACCTAAAGGTAAACGTTTTAAAGACAAACCTAAGTTCTTAAAGCAAAGCTACCCTTTATTATTTGCAAAGTACTGGCAATAAAACAAACAGTAATTTGAGCGCTATTCAAACAATTTTATGAGTTCAATTTCCCTTCAAGTAAGCGCATTGATATAAATCGTTTTGCTGTTTAAGCACGTATTAACTAAAGTACTTAACAGCAAAATGGTTTGTAATGCAGTATCTAGGATGAATCTTTGTGGATTTAAATGTGTTCAATTTAAGGGATTTATTTGCGGCACGAGGTTTGTAACCTAATGGGCTCGGTAATTGCTCTTGCTTTATCTTACTGGCTTACACACATGTAAGAATCAGTATAGTCGAGCAAAGCTCCCTTAGCTGCTCGTGTCTTAGTTCCTGAATACGACTTCTCTCCTTTTATAGTAAATCTCTGTTATAGTTGTTAAAAGTTATAAAAGCTAAGTGATTAGGCATTTTGCTATTATTTAACACGCTGACTCACGAGGATACACCCACGAAATGAAATATTTAACACTCGCTTTATTAACTGTCGCTTTTACAAGTGCAAATGCTTTTTCTGAGCCGAGTAATAAAACACGATTTATACCGCTTTTAAAGTCAAAATTGGGGGCCTACGAAGTTGTGTCGAGCAACTCAGGGTTATGCGTTAACAGCAATTTGAGTTTGACAGATGAAAGTGATTTAAGTGCTGGTTTTAAACTTGGTGAGCAAATTGTATTTGGATCGCTCCACAATGGTACCCGAACCATTAAAAAACCAAACTTTTGCTTTATAACCAGCACGCTTAAATATAAAAGTGATGGCCTTGAAAACGGCTTAAGAATGAGCCGTTGTGAAAGCCCTGCAAACGAAAAAACAATCAGTCAAAGTATCAAATTTTTAGCTGATAACACACTCAAATATACATTGAGCGAACCCAATGTAGAGTGCACATTTAAAAAAGCAGATGAGAGTAAATAAAGCATCTAGTAAGTAGTAAGTAGCAAATCATTCGCAGTATATTTTAGGGATATCGCGCCAACGCGTAGTGTACTGCGGCGACAAAAAATCACGGTTCATGTGCCACCGGTCATTTAATTTACTACTTGCAAGGCTTAGCATTCCTTTTCCGTATCGATTGTTAATTGTGTCTAAGCATTGCATAAGTTTTGGATTATCAGGGCTTTTATTAAATAAGTCATTTTGCTGAAACTGTTCTGATATTAGCTCTACCGCACCCACACCACACTTATAAAACCGTATACCGGGTTGGTAAATCTTATTAAATACCTCAGATACAGCATTAGCCATCACGCAGGTGTCGTTAGTGGGTGAGGGGAACTTATACACAAAAGACTTTTTATAATATCTATTTTTGTGCGCGCCACTGGCTGCAAAAATATAAAGCTGGTGAGTGAGCGAGTGTTGCGCTCTTAATTTATTAGCCACTGTGGTTACATGGTTAATTAGCGCTGTTTTAAGTGCTGTTGGCTCACATATGCGCTCTCCAAAACTACGGGTCGAATAAATCTCCCGCTTATTTTGTCGTACATCATCCCAGTTTAAACATGTTATCCCGTTAAGCTCGCTTACTGTGCGTTCAACAACCACACTAAATGCACGGCGCATTGCTCTAGGGTTTTGCTGAGCAAGATCCCAGGCGGTGTGTATATTCATTATTTTAAGTTTTTTAGCTAGCCGCCGGCCTATTCCCCACACATCTTCGCAGCTCATTCTTTGTAAAATAGCTTGGCGAGTTTGTTCGCTATTTATTACTGCAACACCATTAAAACCACTGAGCTTTTTAGCGGCATGGTTAGCGGCTTTTGCTAAAGTAGGGGTCGGGCCAAAACCAACACCTACAGGAAGCTTTGTTTCGCGCCATACTGTGCGCCTTATTGTATGACCGTATTCATGCCAGTCTTTAATTAATGATGTGTAGCCATCAAAGTGCAAAAACGATTCATCAATACTGTATATGTGCTGTGTATCGCAAAAGCGGCCAATAATATTCATCATTTTGTCGCTTAAATCAGCATAAAGCTCGTAATTACTAGAGCGAATAACAACGTTGTTTTGCTCAAGTAAATGCTTAACTTTAAAGTACGGGCCAAATTTAGGAATATTTAAGCGCCGAGCAATAGGGCAAATAGCGCATACACAGCCATCGTTATTGGTAAGTACAACCACGGGTTTTGATCGAATAGCAGGGTCAAATACTTTTTCGGCACTGGCATAAAACGACACAGCATCAACTAAGGCATACATTTTAGTAACTCTGGGCTTTGCCTGTGCATTCTTATTGATAGCGTTACTACGCCTTCGAGCTGAAACTCGTCTGCAGAGGTGAGTTGTACAGGCTTATGTAAAGAAGACGCTGAAAGCAGCCGCGCATTGGTTTTATCAAGCAGTTTGCATACAAAAAGACCATTTAAGTTAGCAACAATAACGTCACCATTTTCTGCAGGCTCTGCACGGTCGATAACTAATAAGTCCCCTTCAAAAATTCCGACTTCTTGCATAGAGTTACCCGATGCTAGGCCAATAAAGGTAGCATTTGGGTGCTTTATTAAAAGCTCATCAAGGGTTACACCTAGCTCGGTGTACTGCGCTGCGGGCGATTCAAAACCACACACGCCTGCTTCTATATAAATGGGAATGACAAACATAACACAACCTAAAACGCATATACTGTATAAATGTACAGTATATGCGTTTTGTGTAAGTTATGCCAAGAAATGTATAACCGATCAATCCATATTTTTGATCATTTGCTGTGCGATATCTAAAAAGTCTTTGATTTGCTGAGGGTTTAAGTTTTTACACATTTGATTATTTATTTTCTGCTCTGAGGCTAATAACTTATCAAAAAGAACTTTACCTTGCTCTGTGAGCGACAAAATAAAGCAGCGCTTATCGTGCTCACTTGCCTGCTTATTTATTAAATTTAAGCCAATAAGATCTTTAATTAAACGTGCTATTTGCGCTTTGTCGCGCTGCGTTTTAGTAACAATATCGTTAGCCGTACAGTTATTTACGTTCGCAATAATATGTATGCAGCGTACGTGCATAGCATTTATACCAAGTTCGCCTGCGTTAATTGCTTCACGAATTGTGACGCGGTAATTTTGCATCAATTCAAACAGCGTATTTGATAAAGGTGTATTCATAAAACCCTCAATGTAGTTGACAAAGTCAATTAATTTGTTATAGTTGATTTTATCAACCAATGGGGCGTTGTGCAATTAAACATGTAATAAACCTTCTGAGGAGATCAAAATGAGTAGAAAAGTACGTCGTGCAACCGTAATAAGCACAACAGCGATAGCTCCGCATTTAAAGCGTTTGGTTGTTGGTTCAGATGAGTTTCATGATTTTCCTGCGGATCAACAAGGTGCGTACGTAAAAGTACTATTACCACATGCTGGACAAGATGAGGTTGAAATTGACCTCAAAGCAGCTGAACCTGCACCTAAGCGCTCATATACAATCAGAGCGATTGATACTATTAACCATACAATTACGCTTGATTTTGTCGTCAATCAGCATCGTGGTATCGCAACTGATTGGGCTAAACAAGCAAAACCTGGTGATAAACTCGCAATTGCAGGCCCTGGCCCTAAAAAGTTGGGTGATTTTAGTCAGTCGCAGTATTTGATGATTGCTGATTTAACCTCAGTTAATGCTATTAACGGCTATTTACAACAACTACCTGCAACAGCTGATGTTGATGTGGTCATACACGTTACAGACTCCCAAGATATCATCAAATTAGATACAATAGAGGTGCATACTAAACATCGTATTAAGTGGTTAGTTACGACTGAGCCACAAATAGAGTTAGTAGAGCAGGTCGCGCACTGTTTAAATAAGTACACGGGCACACCATTAATTTTTATGGGGCTTGAAGGCTCACTTGTGCGCACAATTCAAAACCTTGCGAAAGAGCAGTTTGCGGTCCCCAGTGCAAAAATAGTGTGTTCAGCGTATTGGAAGCGTGGCATCGATGCCGATGGCAAACCAGCCCCTTAGCCATAAGTGAATGTTGTAGTAATGATAAATTAGAGTGCATACCCATGAGAGGAAGTTTACTTAAACAAAATAAGCGTCTCACAGCACTTACTTTAGAATAAGTAAACTTAGGTATGCACTCAGGTTCGGTGTCGAGACGTTAAAGAGTCTTAACTAATCGATTTAAGCATTTAACTTCTAGCGGGCTAAATAAAGCGCTAACTGCATTAGTAGTTTTTGATTGTCGCAATGTTAATCTCGACAATTGCTCCACGCTTTTGGATCACTTGGGCGGCCAGTAAATTACCCGCTTGTGCACATTGTTTTATAGGTTGCTCTGTTAACCACTGGGCTAAAAAGCCGGCGTTAAATGAGTCACCTGCGGCGGTAGTGTCGATCACTTTTTCTACAGCGACAGTATTAAACAGCTCGACTGAAATTGAATTATCAAGGTGTTTTTTACTGTATTGGCAGCCATCCGCGCCGAGTTTTACAACGACCTCATGAGCGCCTTGTTGGTGCAAACGCTCGGTACATTGCGCAACATTACTATCTCCCCATAATTGTGCTTCATCGTCAAAGGTCACTAATGCTAAATCGGCTAGTGCGTATGCTTTATTATTGGCAAGGTGGCAGTGCATTTTGCTTGACCATAATGCAGGGCGATAGTTGCTATCATAAATAATTTTTATGCCTTGCTGTTTTAGTAACGCTAAATGGCTGAGTAAAGTATGGCAATCTTGCTCTGCTAAGATTGCCAGCGAGATCCCCGATAAATAAATAGCATCAACTTCGGCAAGGTTGGTTAGTACTTTTTTAAAATCAGTATGTTGCAATAAATATTTAGCGGCTGAGTCGCTACGCCAATACTGAAAAGTACGCTCCCCTGACACATCGTTTTGAATCATATACAAACCTGGTTGTTTGTTATGACTGAGCAGCACATTGTCAGTATTAATATGGTGAGCTTGCCATTTTTCAATCAGTGCACGACTTAGTGGATCAGTGCCCATGGCACTGACGTAATTGACGTTTACTTCATTGCCTGCGAGTTTTTTTAAGTAAATGGCGGTATTCATGCTGTCGCCGCCATAATTTTGTTGCATAGCAGTAAATGGTTGGCCGCTAAGCTCAACCATACATTCGCCAATAATTGCGATGGACTTAGGTGTCATTTATAACGTCACTCCTTTTTTCCAAATAGCGACTTCACGAATGTCGTTTATTTCATTGCAAGTTGGTTGGCCGTTTACGATGTTGACTAGCAGTTCAACAAACTCCCCGTGGACTTGCTCCATTGAGACATCGTTAATTAAAACGCCAGCGTCAAAATCTATCCAGCGTTTTTTCTTATTGGCAAGTTCTGAATTAGTAGCAATTTTTAACGTTGGCACAAATCCACCATAAGGCGTACCGCGGCCAGTGGTAAATAACACCATATGACAACCTGCAGCACCAAGTGCGCTGGTGGCAATAGGGTCGTTACCTGGTGCATCTAATAGATTTAATCCAGGTATTTGCAGGCGTTCACCATAGTGTAAAACCGCTTGTACTTTACTGGTGCCGGCTTTTTGCGTACACCCTAATGATTTATCTTCTAAGGTAGTGATCCCGCCTTTTTTATTACCTGGCGACGGATTTTCATAAATAGGTTGATTATGAGCTTTGTAATAACCTTTAAAGTTATTAACCATGTTAACGAGCTTGTTAAAGGTTTCCTCGTCTTTACAGCGCGACATTAATAAAGTTTCAGCGCCAAACATTTCAGGTACTTCGGTTAATACCGTTGTGCCACCTTGAGCAATTAAATAATCTGAAAAATAACCCAGCATCGGATTCGCCGTGATACCAGACAAACCATCGCTGCCACCACATTCAAGGCCAAACTTTACTTCAGATAAAGTACCTGGTTGACGTTTATCTTGTTTTACTTGGGCATAAATTTGTTCAAGTAGCGCAACGCCTTCTTCAATTTCGTCATCCGCTTGTTGGGTGATCAAAAACTTAATTCGGCCTTCATCGTAATCCCCTAAGCCATCACGAAATGCCGGTAATTGATTATTTTCACAGCCTAAGCCAACGACTAAAGCGCCACCAGCATTTGGATGCAGTGCCATGTTTTGTAGCAGTATCCGTGTTGTGTCTAAATCATCGCCCAGTTGAGAGCAGCCAAACTGGTGAGGAAACGCATAAATGCCATCAATTTCTAATTGTGGATGACGCAGTTTAAACTCTTTGATCATTTGGTTGATCATGCCATTAACACAGCCTACCGTAGGGATCAGCCAGATTTCATTACGAATGCCAATTTCACCGTTTTGTCTACGATAAATATTTACTTCAGGCGAAGGGGTCGCTTCACTTTGCTCAATAAACTCAGGAATATACTGATAATCCAGTTCATCATTGAGGGTGGTTTTAACGCAATGGGTATGCACCCAACCGCCTTTTTGAATATTCTCTAGGGCAAAGCCAATGGGGGCACCGTATTTAATAACATTCTCTTGTTTATTAATATCACGCAGCGCCACTTTATGGCCTTTATCAATGTTCTCATTGACTAAGATCTCTTCGCCATCAACGGGCAATATTTCACCAGCGGTGATATTACGCATTGCAATGGCAACATCATCAGTTGGGTGTAGTTTAATTAATGGTTTCATATTATTGGCCTAACTGGTTAGTAAGCGTAGTAGCTACACCTTCAGTGAGCATATTACGTAGGTGAGCTGTAACGGTGGCAGTTAATTCAGGAAGTTCATTTAAATCACTTTCCCAATGCCATTGTGCCCCTAGTACTTGTTCAACAAGCGTGTTTAAGGATAGGGTGTTGTTATCAAAGTCATGCCACAGGGTATTAAATAGTTCTAGCCATTGTGGTGCATCGCTCAATTCAATTTGCTGCTCATTACGTAGGCCTTTATACATCAAAATTTGCCCTGCAATAGCCAATGCCATCATATTCGGTACGGCGTTATTTGTTTTCACATAGGTGTGCAACTGCGGCAAAATACGGGTCTTAAATTTAGTCATACTGTTGAGTGAAATAGACAGTAATAAATGGCAAATATACGGATTTCTAAAGCGGTTCAGTACATCATTGGCAAAGCGCTTTAATTCATCTTCAGGTAAATCAAGAGTGGGAATAATTTCAGCAAAGATTAATTGCGTTAGGTATTTTTCAAACAAAGGATCGGCCAGCGCATCGCCCACAGAATCAATGTTCGCCATGTAAGCTAGTGGCACTAAAGCCGTATGAGCACCATTTAAAATACCGACTTTTTGTTGTTTGTAAGGTGAAATATCATCAACAATTTTTATATTTAGATCACTGTCTTGCAAGCATAATAATTGTGCTAGATGCTGCGGTCCTTGAATAACAAACAAGTGAAAGTACTCAGCGGTCACCATAAAGTTATCTAAATAACCTAACGATTCTTGTAGTTGTTGATGCTCATCACGGGGGAAGCCGGTGACAATACGGTCAACTAAGCTTGAGCAAAAGTGGTTAGCTTCATTCAACCAGCTTGAAAACGCCTCAGGTAGTTGCCAAAGTTGGCAGTATTGAAACACGATTTCTTTGAGTTTCTCGCCATTGTAGTCAATTAACTCACAAGGGATGATCACCATACCGCTGTCAGCTGAGCCGTTAAAGTGATTAAAGCGATGGAACAACCACTGCGTTAATTTAGCTGGGAATGCCTTAGCGGGAGCGTCGTCGAGTTTATCAGTATCAATATATTCAATACCAGCTTCAGTGGTATTTGAAAAAATAATTTTCAGATCCGGATTCTCAGCTAATGCCATATAACGCGGAAAATCTTTATAGACAGGAATTTCTTCATTGATTGAACTAATAATACGATGATCGGCGACGGTTTCACCTTGCTCGTTTAAGCCACGAATAATAGTGGTATACAAACCGTCTTGAACATTAAGTAAAGGAATTGCGTCATAATCAATAGGACGAATAACTGCAACGCCGGCGTTGAGAACACTTGTTTCATTGAGTTTATCAATTTGCCAATCGATAAATGCACGCAAGAAATTCCCCTCACCGTATTGCATTATTTTTGTTGGGTATTTGTCTTTATTAAAGTTTTTTCTATTCAGTGCTTGCATAATAAGAACCTATAAATGTTATATGGGCTGATTGATATTTATATCTTAGTCATATTTGCCACCGGTGGCAAATAGTATTTGACAAATTGCCACCGGTAGCGAAGAATGAGTGTTAACAAGTTTAGTTAATTCAATTTACATTGAATTAGTAATTACGTAATAAATACTTTAATACAGGAGTTTAAAATGACAGCTACCTTGTTTGATCTAACTTTAAAAACAGCACTCGTCACCGGTGCAAGCCGCGGCCTGGGTCAACAAATTGCAATGGGTTTAGCCGCTGCTGGCGCAAAGGTTATTTGCAGTAGTAGCAAAGAGCGTGGCTGCCAAGCAACGTGTCAGATGATCGAAGAACGTGGCGGTGTGGCTTTTGATTATGCTGCTGATTTGAGTAATGCAGACTCAGTTAATGCATTAGCAAACAAAGCGTTAACGGAACATGGCGAAATAGATATTTTGGTCAATGTTGGCGGCACTATATTTCGCAGCCCAGCGGTTGACTACCCGTATGAGCAGTGGCAGAACGTGATGAAAGTAAACCTTGATGCCAGTTTTTTATTGGCCCAAGCGGTTGCGCCAAACATGATCAAACAAGGGTTTGGAAAAATAATTAATATTGCCTCAATGCTGTCATACAGCGGCGGTATGACAGTACCAGCATATACCGCGAGCAAACATGCGGTAGCGGGTCTTACTAAAGCGCTGGCAAACGAATGGGCGCAACACAATATTCAGGTTAATGCTATTGCGCCAGGTTATTTTAGAACCGACAACACCCAAGCATTACAAGATGATGCCGCCCGTAATAGTGAAATTGAAAAGCGTATCCCTGCGGGGCGTTGGGGTGAAGCAGAAGACTTAATTGGTTCAGCCATATTTTTATCATCAACAGCCAGTGACTATGTCAATGGCCATATTCTCGCGGTTGATGGTGGCTGGTTAGCACGATAATTTTTAATTTTAGGTAGCATATTATGAACACACAAATAGAGTCACGTTATGCCGTTGGTCCAAATGAAGTTAAAGGCTATGACACCCAACAGTTAAGAGATGAGTTTTTGGTCGACAAACTCATGCAAGAGAACACCATTTATTGGTTATACACCCACTACGAGCGTTTTATGGTGGGCAGTGCGGTGCCAACCAGCGCACCGCTTAGGTTAGAAACGGTAGACAACTTAAAAGCAGCAAACTTTTTAACGGGTAGAGAGCTTGGTGTGATCAATGTTGGCGGCAGCGGCACGGTGACTGCTGATGGAGAAGATTTTCAGCTTGGCTATAAAGATGCCTTGTATTTAGGTAAAGATACCAATGAGGTGCTGTTTACTAGTCATGACAGTGGCAATCCTGCAAAATTTTATCTTAATTCTGCACCAGCTCACCACAAATATCCAAATAAGTTAGTGACACGTAATGATGCCAATGTATTGCATTTAGGTGCGCTTGAAACCTCCAATGAGCGCGATATTAATCAGATGCTGATCAATACCGTAGTACAAACATGCCAACTACAAATGGGGCTAACGGAATTAAAACCAGGCAGCGTCTGGAATACCATGCCAGCTCATCAGCATGATCGTCGCAACGAAGTGTATTTTTATTTTGAAGTGCCAGAGCAGCAAGCGGTGTGTCACTTTATGGGCGAGCCGACTGAAACTCGCCATATTTGGGTACATAACGAGCAAGCAGTGGTATCGCCACCATGGTCAATTCACTCAGGTGCTGGCACACAAAACTACAGTTTTATTTGGGGCATGGCAGGCGAAAACCTCGATTATGATGATATGGATAAATATCAACCGGGCGAGCTGAGATAATCAGCTCTTTCATGATCATATAGCGATAAGAAGAAATAATAATGAATAGAAATCTTCTCATAAAGATAATGCTAGTTTTGTCGTTATTTTTACTAACTAGTTGCACTGATGACAAAAAAACAGTGCGATTAACTTTGGCACATACATTAGACACGCGCCATGTGGTGCATCAAGCAATGGAATATATGGCTGAACGTTTGGCATTTTATTCAAATGGCACAATGGAAATTGTTATCTATCCAGGTGGTCAGTTGGGGTCTGAACGTGAACTCATTGAACTATTGCAAATAGGTAGCTTATCAATCACTAAAGTATCGGCAAGCCCGCTGGAAGGCTTTGTACCTGAGATGAAAGTGTTTGGCATTCCGTATTTGTTTCGCGATAGTGAACATTTTTGGCGTGTACTTAAAAGTGACTTAGGCACCGAGCTACTTAATAAAGTAAGCACTGCAAGGCTTAAAGGTTTGGGATATTACGATGCAGGCAGCCGCAGCTTTTATACCACCAATGGCGCGATTAATACCCCGGATGATTTAATAGGAAAAAAAATTCGCGTGTTAAATAGCCCTACAGCTGTGGCGACGGTACAAGCGTTAGGCGGCGCTGCAGCACCGATTGCATGGGGCGAATTGTATGCCGCACTGCAACAAGGTGTAGTTGATGGCGCAGAGAATAATCCGCCAAGCTATTACTTATCTCGTCATTACGAAATCGCTAAATATTATTCGCTGGACGAACATACGTTTGTTCCTGATGTGATTTTAGCAAGCTTAAAAGTTTGGAACTCACTTAACAATGAACAACAACAGTGGTTAACCCAAGCAATGGCCGACTCAGTTGAGTACCAACGTTCATTGTGGCAAAACGCATCTGATGAGGCGCTTAAAGCCGTGATCGCAGAAGGCGTACAAGTGACTTATCCTAACAAACAAGCGTTTCAAGATAAAGTGGCTGATTTTCATGCTTCGTTCGCTGATACAGCGGTTGCAGCTCACATAAAAAAAATAAAAAGCATGTAGGAGCAAACAATGCGACAACTCAACACACACTTAAATCGCATCATCGAGCGATTACTGATTTTGGCCATGATAGCAATTGTAACCGTTGTTTGTTGGCAAGTATTTTCACGATTTATTTTACGTGCACCGAGCTCATACACCGAAGAGTTAGCGCGTTTTATCCTGATTTGGATTGGGGTATTGGGCGCATCTTACGCGTATCGCACTAAAGCACATTTAGGACTTGATCTGTTTTATCAAAAAATGATCCCGTCACTTAGGTATAAGTGTTCATTTTTAATCGAAATCTGCGTGCTGATCACAGCATTAAGTATTTTAGTTTATGGTGGCAGCCAATTGATGATGTTGAGCTTTGAATTAAAGCAAACCTCAGCGGCGCTTGAGATCAACATGGGTTATGTGTATGTCGTTTTACCGCTAAGCGGGGTGTTGATTGTGATTAATTGCATTGAAAACCTGATCAATTATGCACAGCAAACATTCACGGAGGAAGCGTAATGGACTTAACAGCCATCGTTTTAATTATTTGCTTTTTTGCTTTATTGTTTATTAATGTACCTATTTCTTTGTGTATTGCGCTATCAACATTAGCAGCGCTATTAATGCACATTGATTTTACGCCTGCCACCACGACCATAGCCCAGCAAATGGCCGGTGGCATTGATAGTTTCGCATTATTGGCAATCCCATTTTTTATCTTGTCTGGATTGATAATGGGTCAAGGCGGCATTGCTAAACGGCTGATTGAATGTGCTATGGCGATGATAGGCTTTTTACCCGGCGGCTTGGCACTAGTAAATGTAATGTCGTGCATGTTATTTGGTGCAATATCAGGATCTGCCGTTGCAGCCACATCGGCGATTGGTAGTTTTATGGTGCCAGAAATGAAAAAACATGGTTACAGTGCCAGTTTTGCTGCAGCGGTTACCGCAAGTGCAGCGACTACGGGCATGTTAATACCACCGAGTAATATTTTAATTATCTATGCCATCGCCAGTGGTGGGGTGTCGATTGCGGCATTATTTATTGCCGGCTACTTACCGGGAATTTTAGTGGGGCTGGCGTTGATGATTGTTTGCGCTATTTACTCTATTCGCAACAATTACCCTGTAACAGCAAGACTGCCATTTAACATTGTGATGAAAAAAATACTCGCAGCTTTGCCAAGCTTATTGCTTATTTTTATTGTTATTGGCGGCATTATTGGCGGTGTATTTACCGCAACTGAAGCAGGCGCTATTGCCGTTATTTATGCTTTAGTACTGTCGGTATTTATCTACAAAGAAATCAATATAGCTGAAATGCCCGCTATATTACTAAAAGCTTGTGAAACAACGGCTATTGTAATGCTGATCATTGCCGCGTCATCGGGCATGTCGTGGTTATTGTCATACACACATATTCCACAGCTGGTCAGTGAGTTCTTTTTAACACTCAGTGATAATCCGATTTTAATCTTGTTGTTGATCAATCTGATTTTAATTTTGGTTGGCGCGTTTATTGATATGACACCTGCGGTATTGATTTTTACACCGATCTTTTTACCGGTAGCTGAGCAATTTGGTATGTCGCCGATTCAATTTGGTATTATGATTGTATTAAACTTATCAATTGGCTTGGTGTCTCCGCCAGTTGGGAGTGTGCTGTTTGTCAGTTGTGCGGTGGCGAAAACATCGTTACATAAAATAATTAAGCCAATGATGCCGCTGTATGCTGTGATGTTTTTAGTCTTGATGTTGGTCACATATGTACCGGCAATCAGTGAAACGTTACCGCGTTTATTTGGTTTAATCGAGTAACTAACCTGAACTTAGGATAATTTATTTGTCAGCGTTTAGGTTAACTTAATCAAACAAATCTGTGATGGAGCTCTACAGCTCCATTTTTCTTTTAAATCAAAGTAGTCAATGTATAACAAGAGCTGACTAACTACTTCTATGGATCTACGGTTAGTGTTAAACTTTGCAATCATCCTAAATAGGAACTTTTATGTCAGTAACGATTAATGATGTAGCTAAGCTGTGCGGTGTTTCAAAGCGCACAGTTTCACGTGTGATCAACCGTTCTCCCGCTGTGGGTGAAGCGACGCGGGAGCGAGTGCTTAAAATTATCAGCGAAGTTGGTTTTTCTCCTGACAAACAAGCACGGGGGCTGGCATCAAGTCGTTCTTATTTATTAGGTTTAATTTATGATAACCCCGATGCATTGTATATTGATCAGGTGCAACGAGGTGCATTAAGCGTCTGCTCTGAACTTGGCTATGAATTGGCTGTTCATCCTAGTTACTCTAAAAGTGCTGAATTTATCGACGATTGCCTGTCATTTATCTCTCGCTCTAAGCTTGATGGCGTGATTATTTTACCGCCAGTATCTGAAAACAAAGAGTTGGCTGCAGCAATTCGTGAAGCAGGTTGTCCTTATGTGCGCTTAGCATCGGTAGATTTAGATGATGCTGATAATATTGTGGTCTCAGACGAACGCGCAGCAATGAAAGAAATGGCCAGCTACTTGGTTGAACTTGGTCATAAAGACATTGGTTTTATTTCTGGACCGCAAGTTTATCGTTCTTCAATCGAACGCTTAGCTGGATTTTTAGCTGAACTGCAACAATGTAATGTGCAACTGCCAGGAAATCGTATTATTGAAGGCAAAAATAGTTACGAAAGTGGTATTGAGTGCGCTATGACATTGTTAAGCACTGAACCAAGACCAACGGCCATTGTTGCTAACAACGACGAAATGGCGGCTGGGGTATTACGGGTTGCCAGTAATTTAAATATCAAAGTACCAGAACAGCTATCAGTAGCAGGTTTTGATGATAATATTTTGGCTTCACGGATCATTCCATCGCTAACGACTATTCGAAGACCGGTACAAAATATGGCATGTTTAGCGGTACAAAAACTCATCAATAAAAGCCAATCGACACAAAGTGAAAAAATTAAATTAGATGACGTAGTCACTCCTTACTTAGTGAAGCGTGAATCTACCAACAGATGCGCTAAATAGTACCGATTGCCCCCCCATAATAACCTTTTTGTTACAGACATATAAAGCGCCTAACTGACAGTAGGGCGCTTACTTCTATCCGTAATCCAATATACTTTTTTTGATTTAATTAATGAGTTAATTAAATTTGAGGAGCACCTTTGATAAAATAGCATGAAATATCGCTGTTAAACCAAACGGCCGATATGCTGCTTAAAGCGTAAAATGCATAGCGCTCGTTTTTAATACCTGGAACATTTTAAGTGCTGTAAGCCCCGGCTGATATCAATTGTATTAAGTTACTGACCATTTATAGCGACAGATAAATACAGTGATAACAAGGCAGAAATTTTGATAGGGTGTTCTTGGCAATTACTCCTGCATTGCTCTACCTCCTGCATCTATGCAGTCGTACTTGAAAAATTACTAACTCAATTTAATAACGTTAACTTCATGCCCTCGCTCTTTAACCGCAGCGCCTGTTAATCTCTTTGTGAATTATTAACTTGAAGATTTTGTTGCGCAAAGAGAAAGGAATGATATGGATAAAAAATACCCTTGCTGTGCGGGGCAAGGGTATTGGTAACTATCAAATTGTCTTAAAGCAGCGCTTGGCTGCTCTCATTACAACTACTGAATGGTTATCTCATCCAATGTGATAGTTGCTTCACTTTCCGTTCTGAGAGTGATGAATGAGGTTGCTGTGGCTACCAACCCATCGACGGTGTACGTTTGACCAGGGACGAGCTCTTCAAGTTTTACTGAATAAAACTTTGAAGAGCCGCCATGGATCGAATTAGCGCTACCTGAGGTATTGTTATCTACATATATTTGGAAGCTTTTTGCGGTGTTACCTGCTACAGCCGCGACTTTAAAGCTCACTTGATAGTTGTTACTTAAATCAAGTAGACCCGTTGTGCTTGCATCCGCTGAGGTGGTATTCACCGCAGGGGTGGTATTGGCAATGCTAATACGTGCACCTGTCATGGTTAGTTGCCCAGCGGATACATCGATTGTGCCTGTTACACGATGAAACAGCGGGGTCCCCGTACCCGCTAAACCTGATAGGTCGCGGTAGCTATTACTAAAAAATTCGTCAGCATTTGCTGCGGCAAAATTTTCAGTAAATGGTAAACCAAGCGGCTGTTGCACAGGTGGCTCACTTGGCGCTGCAATGTCAGGGATGTCTAAATCGCTTTGATCTATTTTACCAATACCGGCATGGGCAATAACATGCGCTTTAACGTCCATTACTGGAGTTAACTTATACTCGTAAGGTGCTTGGTATGAGCTGGTGGGTGTCATACCTGTAGCAGTAACCTCTGCTGCCACATCGCCGTCAGCCACATCACCCCAAGTAACGCCTTCACCTAGGTAGTTACCAGAGGTATTCCAATAACCAATTACTTTTGAGTAAAAAGAGACCACAGGATTTTTAGTATGCTCAAAGTAGTTATTCTCAATATGTAGCTCTGCGCCCATTCGTGAGTTAATCGCGCTAGAGGTGATATTGTTATAATAGTTGTTGAATATATGGCCTAGACCAAATCTAAACAACGGAACACGCGATATGATGTTTTCAAAGCGGTTATGGTGAAAGGTAATATGACGATTCTTGTTGCTGCTCGAGTCATCATCACTGTGACCATGGAGTGACGTTTTCCAGCTATCGTGAATATAGTTATATGAAATGGTAATGTTTTCAGCACCCGATTTAGAATCGATTAAACCATCATAATAATCTTGATCAACATTTAACGATGAATAGAGTTCGTTATGATCAATCCAGATATTCGCGGTAGGTTTATTTTCATCACCTTCAATCGAAATACCATCTTTACCGCCGGTAAGTACTTCATGGATTTTTAAGTTTTGGATAATGATGTTATTAGCACGACGAATAGCAATGCCGATACCACTTAGCTCACCACGATCTGCCACACCAATGATTGAGATATTATCCATATCTTTAATTTCGATAGAAGAATTATCGCCGCCACTGTTTGCATCAGTAATGACACCGTCGACATAAATAGTCACTGGAACACCTGATGATTTTGCTTGTGCTAAAGCCGATTTAAGCGCTGTGCCATTATCAACGGTCACGACTGTTCCACCTTCGCCACCGGTTAGGTTAAAATTATAACCAGCAAAACCCAGACTATTATTCACCGGTGTAATTGCAATTGGCTCATCTGGCAAGATTGGGATTGCTAGAGGTTCAGGTGTCCAACCTTGGCCATCATTAAAGCTTGCAAAAATAGCATTACGCTCAAGTAAGTTAACCACGTCGCTGTCTTGCATAATGTAACCGCCAACACGGGCACTTAAATCAAGGGCATTACCTGCTAAATCCATGCTGCCATACTCGCGCCAGCCACTGGTAGCCGTTGCAATTTCTGGATTTGGTGCAGGTTGACTGTTAACACCTTGCACAGCCCAACCTGAGGTTGCAATGTGGGTATCAAACTTATTATTGATAAGCGTTATGTTATCGAAATATGTGTCACTGCCACCACTGCGTGCAATATAGGTTGAATTATCTAACACATCATTGCCAATTGGTCCTGGGCCATGAGTAAAACTACTGTTTAAAAAGATAAAGCCAGGATCTGTTTGCACAGGTACGCGTGCTTGTAATACATAGCCTCCAGAGGTGTCTTTCGTTGGGTCATTGTCTTTAGAGTCACCTATAGTGCGTATTTCACTGCTTTCAAATAATGCGGTAACTGGGTAGCCCCAAATAAAGTCAACATTACCAGCAACTAAGCTGTTGTAGAACCAGCTATAACCTTTCAGTAATAGGGTATCTTGTTCGCTAATAAAGCTGGCATTATTAGCCACTAAACGACCATTACTATTAAAGTAAATTGTTTCAGCTTGGTTTGAATCAACCTTGTTACGCAAATGCGTGTTTTTCAATGTTAGGTTGTTGATCACTAACATATCCGCACCTTCAACTAAGAATACACCACGACCGCCACCCGGTGTGCCAGAACCTACAGGCGCACTGCCACCTGAGCCACCATTGAGTGTTTCGAAGTTTTCGTACTGAATAATAGTATTGTCTTGGCTTTGCCCTTGTATAGTTACGTTATTTTTATTACGTAAGAATAGCAGTTCATTATATACACCATCTTTGACTGAAATGGTGGTTTGCTCATCTTTAGCAAGATTTGCCATTGCAAAGTTAAGTGCACCTTGCACGGTTCTAAAGTCAGCTACACCGTCATCATCAACCAATAGTTGATTGCTTGCCGGCGTTGTCACTTTAGTGGTGAACGTCCATTGGCTATTATCACCGAGGCCAATAAAATCAGTACCGTTGAGTTGTGCGCCTAATACCACATCATCACCAATGACAACACGATAAGTATGGCCATATTCAAGCACATTATTATGCGGTTTAATGGTTAAGGTATTGCCTTCAATTGTGAGCGGGTAGTAGTACACAGAGCGGACTTTATCCTGGCCGGTGTAGCCTATCACATCGACATTTTTACCCACTTTGAGGGTATCAACAAGCGTGTTGTCGTTTTGCTTATAAATACGAACTTCACCTAAACTACCAAAGGTAGGGGCGTTATCAAAAGTAAGCGATAATTGGGTATCAACAAATTGGTTATCGCTAGCAATCGCTGGCATTACTTTAGCTGTTAAATCACCATAGTCAGCAGTTGGCATAACAAAGCCTTCTGCAACAGAGACTTTAATAGTACGGGTAATACTTGGGTCTGAATCCGATACAAATGTGATCGTTGCATCGCCTGCAGCAATCGGTGTAAGGGTGATCGTATTTGCATCGATTGTAACGCTCACCACTGCTTCATTGCTTGAAGTGACCGTGTAGGTATCGGCTGTGATACCGTCGTTTTTAATCGCTGTAACGTTGATCAACAATGGATCCATACTGGTACTTGTATCCCAATTAGGCTCTTTGTAATCAAGGGTTAACTGAATTGGCTTGATGCTAGGGTCGCCCACTTTTACATCATCAATTTCAAACGAACGATTATTCGTAAACACACCAATTAAGCCACGCGCTGTATAGCTGGTATCAGTCGCAGAGCCCATTTTCTCACCATCTAAGTATACGGTAAGTTGATCATCAATCATCTCAAATCGAGTGGTGTACCAAACGCCGTCTTCTGTAGCGCCTTTTTCACCGAGTAAGATTGGTGATTTTGTTTGCACTGGACGCGCAATCGACCCTTCGCTACTAACGGCAACTTCCACTTGCGTACTGCTTGATGAGTTTTGCACATTTAAGCCACCGGCGTACCAATTACCGGCATTTAAATAGCGTGCCATCAAAAAGATCTGCTTATTGGCCGTGGTAGAGTTCTGACGTGGGCGAATTTTCGCTTCAACAAAGTAGTTACCTGTCGACGGCACGTTTGCCATAGCTTCTTCAGTGGCTAAAATTAGCTCGCCCCCAGCTCCGCCTGCGGTGTATCGCATCATGTTATTACCCATGATATCAAGTACATCAAACTCACCCATTGGGGCTTCAGTGTTATCTGGCTTGGCTAAAATTTGCCAATTATTTAAATCACCATTGGCAAAATCATCACAAAAATACAGTTCAGGTGCATCCGTGCAGCTAAATACAGATGGATCTTTAACATACTCAACTCTGAGGTTATTGATAACCACAGTGCCGCCTGTTTCGGTACGTAACTGTAAAAATGAATTTTTAGTCGCAAGCTTTCCGGGTACTGTTAAAGTTTGACCAGCAGTAAGCGAGTTGATCAATTCATTATAAAAACGTGAGTCATTACCATGGATTGATTTAGAACTGCTTGATGAGTTGTTATCCACATAAATTTGGAATTTATTATCACCTTCAGGGTCACTTATACTGACAATATCCATCACCACTTGATAAGGACGAGACAAATCCAGCGCTCCACTGGTGGTGGTATCCGTTGCTGCTGTTTCAATACCTGGGGTGGTGTTACCTAATGTGAAACGACCTCCATTGAGTTCTAATCCAGTATCAATCACAGTGACTGAGCCGCCTGTTTTGCTAAACATGGGGATTTCATCGCCGTTTGCATCAATAATTTTTTGATGATCAACAGAGAAAATATCCGCAGTAAGTGCGGTAAAGTCAGTGGTAATTGGTAATTCTACTGTTGGGATCTCACCTTCCACAGGAGGATCAATCGGTGGTTCAACCGGCGGTTCAACATCTGGTACGTCGGTTGCCACTGTTTCAATGGTTAAGTTATCAATGACAATCATTGCCGCTGAATCAGTGCGTATTTGGAAATATGAATTTTTAATCTCAGGATTTAAAATACCGCGGGCATCGACATGAGTCAGATCAGGGCCAGTATTTACATCTTCGCCTGGAATGTAGATATATGAAAACTGTTGACCTGCAGGGGTGTTGGTTTCGTTTATGTCTTTACCATAAAACTTTGAAGCGCCACCATGCACTGAATTACTTTGACTGGCAGTATTATTATCAACATAAAGCGATAATCCACCAGCACTATTATGAGAAACAACATCAAAGCTAATGGTAAACCCTTCGCTTAAATTATAAATCCCCACACCTGAGCTATCAGTCGCTGTTGATTCTTTGCCGGGCAGGGTATTACCGATGGTAATACGGTCGCCTTCAAGAATTAGTTGGCCTGCTACATCGTCAATTTTTGCACTACCGCCACTTTTAAAATATAACGGGCCGCTGCCTTGCTCATCCGATAAGCTTTTATAGCTCGATGAGAAAAATGTTTCAGTGTCAGTATCAAACTTTTCAATTAAGGCTAAACCAGCTTGCTGAGCTAAATCGTTGAGTTTGATTAACTCTTCTTGAGCTTGTTGTTCGGAGAACACTAAAATATTGTTTTTAGCATCATCATTACTATCACAAGTAAGCACCAGTGTTGCCAATGCACTTGGATCGCTGGTGGCACAAACACTATAGGTATTATTAACCGTATTATGGGAACGAGAAATTATATACTCTGTGGTAGCTGATTCGCCTTCACCTGAGGTCAGTGCAAGTACGCGATTACCAAATAAAAACGAATAATTGCCTGTTACTGTTTCGCTACCATCCACTACTTGGCTGAATGTGCCACTAAGGTTTGCTTCATCAACGGGTGTTAATATCAACTGTGCAATACTTGCCTCACTGCCTTGTACTAATGGGTTATACAATGTTCCGCTAAAATCGGCAGTATTAAATGCTAAAGGTTGGGTGCTGTTGTATTGCTTAAAAATAAAATCAACAAAGTGCACAATCGCTTGATCAGCTGGAATTAAGGTATTATTAGCTGAGCCTGCATCAGCGAGCCACGCATTAACGTTTGCCTCAAACTCATCGCTACTAAAATAGTCCGTAATCGTTTGTCCTTCGGCTAAAGTCATAACGGCTGCTTGTGCTGCTTGCTCGCTGATGGTGATGCCATTGCTAGGATCACCATCAACATCTAGTGACTGTAATAAACGCAAACTATTAATAACAGCAGGATGAAACACGGTATCTGTCGAAAATAAAGCAAGTGGAGTTAATACATTGGCGGCAGAGACCGTAGGGAAGGTAAGTGCACCAATTGAGAAATCGATAGCTTCACCTCTAAAGTAATCGAATTGTCCATTTGCGTTTGTTACACCATTGCTTATTGATGGGCTGTTGTAGGTTAAACCAGCAACAGGGCTGTCAACAAATATCCCTTGCACTGGTGGTAACGGAGCTTCTTTGACATTGATAGAACTATCTTCACCGCAGCCTGCTAAGATCGCGGTGATCAGCAAACACGATGGTATTTTTATTGTATTATTCATGCATCCCTCCAAGGATGAAAGCGCGTCATTAACGCGTTAATTGTGTGTGAAATTAACGTTTTTCATTATTAGTAGCTGTTAATAAAATTTATAATTCATACCTAACTGGAACGTACGACCATAATCTTCACGTTGATAGAGGATTTCACCACCGGATAAATCATTACCTTTGAAATAACGTAGATCTGCTTCATCGGTTAAGTTAATCGCGTCAAAATACACGCTGAGGCTTTTCGTAAAATCATATTTCACTTTCATATCAAAGGTTAAGATATCGTCTTGGTATATATCAGCCCATGACTTACAGGTATGTGGGTCTGATACAGAAGCTGATACTGGACAAGAGCCAACCTCTTCAAGGATATCTGAGCGGTAATTACTAATTAGGCGTAACGAGAAAGTCTCATCTTCCCAACCAACAGCAATGTTACCGGTGATATCTGCTTGGCCTGGTAGCTGCATTTTGTCTTGACGAATAGTGGCGTCGAGTTCGGCTTCACTTTTTACAAAGGTCATATTACTTTGCCAAAATAAGCCATTTTCGAAGAACTGATTGTAACTAAGCTCAATCCCGTAGACTGTGGCTTTATCACCATTGAGGGTGATATCAACCTGATTTAGAGCAAGATCTTGAGGAATTGCAAAATCAGATACTTGGTTTACAGGTAAAGTAAGCGGGAGCTCATCTATGCTCATTTGAATACCGGTGACATCGACGATGAAGTTATCAATATTTTTGTAAAATACTGCAGCTTCCATAAATAACTCTTTTGATGGATACCAGCCAAACGAAGCGTCAAAGTTATCCGAAGTCATTGCCACCAAATTTGGGTTACCTACTTGTAACGCATTGTCTGGCCCTAAAATATAGCCTTGTAAATCAATTGCGCTTTGTCCATCTGGTGAGTTGTAGCATTCATTAGTCGTTGGATCACATAAACTAATATCACTATCAAAACGCGCATAACCACGCGCTTGCTTAAACGAAGGGCGGGTATAACTAGTCCACAGTGATGTACGAACCAACATTTCAGGATTTGGTTCGTAGCGTATATGAATACTTGGGAAAAATTCACTGTAGGTAATGGATGCCTCAGGTAAAGGTACCGAAATATCTAAGGTGTGATCACCGCCAAAATTCCAATCATCATTTGATAATGACATATAACCGGTTGATGAAAATTCGGTATGTGCATAGCGTACACCGGTAATAACACTGACCTGCTCTGATAGCTGCAGCTCAGTCATAATATAAGCTGCGTAGGTATCTTCGTATAAGGTATAGTCTTCTTTGGTGCTGTCAATTGACACCTCGCCACCGGTGGCACTGTCGCGCGTAATTTTAGTTGAGTCAACTATGTACTCAAGGTCTTCGTTGCTAACAAAAGGATAGGTAAATAAGCCACCCTCAGGAACCGCAAAGTTATAATCAGTAACATTTGAGTTGGCGACTGTAATGCAGGTTTCATCCGTTCCACAATCGAGAGGGTTTATTGCATAGCTCCAGCGATCTTTATCACGGAAGTGTTCGCGTTCGTTATAAGTGCCACCAATTTTAATGAAATTAAGGTACTCAAAATCAAAGTCTTTTTGTAAGTTTAACTTGATACTGGTGACTTCATCAGTGCGGACACTGTCTTCCATAAATAAGTTGTCGTATTCCATATTTGATAAATCGCTGATATCACCATCGGCTTCACCGGCAAAAACATCATTATCTGGATCTAACGCAAAACCACCTAAGGCAGCAGCTTCTTCAGGAGTTAGCACCTGTGCAACAATATTGTTTTTAGTTGCTTGACCGTAAACGATATTCTCACGCTCACGAAACTGAACTCGGCGATCCCCCACTGATTTATCATCTGTTTTTGAATACGCATATTCATAATCTACGCGTAAAGTGTCGGTAATATAGTTTTCACCACCGATACTGTAATTGGTTGTAGTCGTTTCACCTTCCTGAATGAAAAATTGGTTATAAATATCGATATCAGACAGGGCAAACTCTTTTGTATCAGCATTTACATAAATAATTTCATCGGCTTGGTCGCCATTATAAAAGTTATAAAACTCTCTTTGTGCAACGTCATCATCAGTGTAATTAGAGTAGTTACCTCGTATGTAATAAAAACTGTCTGCGGTTGGCTTAAACTCAACATTTAAAGTTGCGGTGGTACGTGTTCGATCAGCAATTTCACGGCGGTTTTCGAGTTGCGCGGGGATCAATATTTCTGGTGCAACACCTAATTGCTCTTCACTGAGGCCAATGCCACCTTGTAAAAAGTTTAATTCTCGAGTGCTATGATGGCGTACCTCATCTACTTGAGTTTTCCTATCTTCATAAGAAAGTGCAAAACCAACGCCTATTTTTTCGTCTAAGAATAGCTGTGTGCCATCAAGGCTAAACTTTGGCGAGTGTTCTTCTCTGAGTTCACTGTATGAATCTTGCAGCTTCATTTTTAGGGTGTTTTTGCCACGGTCATATGCTGAGATAGCTTTGACGTTTACTGCGCCACCTATCGAATTTAGATTCATATCAGGGGTAAGGGTTTTAAATACTTCAATGGCTCCTAATGAATCACTAGTGATACCATCAAGGCCAATTTTACGTTCATCACCCGCACCAGATAGTTCTGCACCATTCATGCTCACCGATACGAATTTAGGACCTAACCCCCGTACTGCAATGTATTTTCCTTCACCTTCACTGCGCTCTAAAGTGACACCAGGAATACGGCGTAATGACTCTGCGACATTTTGATCAACAAAGTTTCCCATGTCATCCGTGGCAATCACTGAGCTAAACGCTTTAGCATCGCGCTCCATGGAACGTGCTTTTAAATCTGCTTGATAAACGCCTGTTACAGCAATGATTTCAATATCATCTTCAGCTTCTACGGTTTTTTTAGCTGCTGTTTTCTCGGCGCTTGTTGTTGGTTTGTCATTCTCTACCTTTGGCTGTGCAGGATCAGTTGTTTGCGCATAAAGTGGCATAGCTACCATTAATGCTGCTGCGATCGTGCTTAATCTCATGCTCTTCATCTTTGTTCCTTTTTCAGGCTTATAATTGTGTGTGCGAGATATGCGATTCCCGTTGATTCAAATCCCAGCTTGCCACCGGTGGCAAAATGGAATAACATGAAGTTAACACTGTATTAATGAAACTGTCAATTTACATATTGACAATTTTTTATTTTAACCAGCATTAAAAACGAAATAGCCAAGGAACATTATGCAAGTTCTGAAGAATAATAATTTAAACTATCTCAATATCGTAATACTAAGCATCATTACTGTGTTGACGGTTTTTGTTTCGACTAATTTATACGCTGCACAAGTCAATACAACATTGGCTTTTCCAACGGCAAAAGGATTTGGTAAATACGCAACAGGGGGAGTTAATGGCACGCTTTATAGAGTGACTACATTGGAAGATAATTTAGATAAGCCCCAACCAGGCAGCCTTCGCTATGCAATTGTGCAAAAACATCCTCGCACTGTCGTATTTGCGGTATCAGGTGTGATCAAATTGGCAGGGGAACTTAAAATATCACATGGTAATATCACCATCGCGGGGCAAAGTTCGCCAGGTGGGATTGCCATTGTTGGTGCTCCTGTGACGGTCTCATCCGCAGATAATGTGATTATCCGCTATATGCGCTTTCGCTTAGGTACATTTGGCTATGCTGATGATTCATTAACGGTGCGTAACAGTGAGAATGTCATTATTGATCATTGTTCATTGAGTTGGTCAGTGGATGAAACTGCGAGTTTCTATAATAACCGTAACTTTACATTACAAAATTCCATTATTTCACATAGTTTAAGCCATTCAATTCACCCTAAAGGCGATCATGGCTATGGTGGCATTTGGGGCGGGGCAAATGCGAGCTTTATTAATAATATAATTGCCAATCATGCCAGTAGAACTCCTAGGCTTAATGGTCATAGGCTAAAATCACCGTATTCACAAAATGAAGAGTTTGTTGAGCTTATCAATAATATTATTTTTAACTGGGGACATAATAATGTTTATGGATCAGAAAATGGTCGCTTTAACTTGATTAATAATTACTATAAGCCGGGTAAAGCAAGTAAGATCATGCAGTTTGCTGATATTTGGTATTCCCCAGAGATCAAAGAAAATCAGGCATATATTATGGGTAATGTACTTGAGAATAACCCACAACTGACTGAGCATAATTATTTAGGTGTAAATTATCGCAAAGCGGTTAAAGCAAAACGCACTATTAGTGATGAAAATAGTCAGAGGTTAAGTGATAAAGCAATCATTACATCACCTATGCAAACAACGATGGTTTATGTTAGTGCTGAGCAGGCATTTACTGATGCCATTAAAGGGCAACATATAGGTGCAAGTCGTAATGCACATGGCTATTTCCATGACAGTATTGATACGCTTGTTTATCAACAGCTCACTGATAGTGTCGCGATAAAGAAAAATGGTTTGATTGATCATGAGTTTGAGCTTATTGGTAATTGGGATGCATATAAACAGGAATTTACAGGTGCTCCCGTAATCGTTGATGTTAATGAAGATGGTGTTGCGGATGATTGGTTCAAACAGCATCAGCCTCAATTAAAAAATGCAACTGCAGCGCAGGTTTTGCAGCAGTACTTAAATTCGCTTAGCGACTAACAAAGAACGCCTTGATGACTTAAAATAACCATTAACTCATCAAGGCTTTAATTTTAACAACAATAATGATCAACGAGTTTTAGCAAATTGTGCTGTTAAAAAGTCATCAATAACACTGGTCGTAGGCGTTAACCACGGCTGGAATAACCAAAATGAATGCGGCGCATCATCGAACTGGTAAACATCACTGGGTATATGCAACGCTTGTAACTTTTGTATTGCGCTGTCTCGACCTGCACGAAAGCGTGGCACTGAGCTATTAATGAAAAGTGTCGCAGGCGCGTTTTTATCAATATAGAAAATAGGCGATGCGTCGCGCCAACGCTGTGGGATAGTTTCATACCTACCTCCCAACCACTTGCTGGCTGACGTGACGGTTTTGGTTGGGTTGTTTTCAAAGGGCAGTGCTTCAGGGGACGTGAAGTCACTTAAGCCATCTATATTGATCAGCGCTTGAACATTAAATCGCTTGGAGTTAGTGTCGCTGCTATCAACAATTCCGCCGCAGTAGGCTAACAGCGCGGCTAATTGGCCACCTGCAGAGCCGCCAGATAAAGCAATCTTAGTGCTGTCTATATTATACTGAGTAGCATTATTTTTAAGCCAATAAAACGCATCAACTAAATCCTCAATTGCTGCAGGATAAGGCGCTTCCTCGCTGAGGCGGTAACTGGGCGCAGCAACAATATAACCACGTTCTACCAGCGCAATTGCAAGTGCTGTCATTAATGCGGGGGTGCCTGATTGCCAGCCACCCCCGTGGATCAAAATGATCAAAGGCGCTGTTTGCGTTTGCTGCTTTTGCTGATAAATATCTAAAGTCTGTGCACTGGTTTTAGTTTGCTTGTAAACCAGTGCTTTATGAGCGATGACAGAGTCAGCAAGTGTCGTTGCGGGCACCTGCATGTGTGGATAGTGTTTGATTAGTTTTTTATAAGTATTTTTAACGGTGTAATCAGCTGCTATGCATGGCTCAACAAATAGCAATAATACGGCAATAAAGTTCAACTTTTGATGTTTAAACATATTCATTTAATCCAAAGTGTCGTAACGGGCATAGTCAAAATCGGCATAGCTGCTAGCGCCAGGCGTGTGCGACAGGCTAAATAAGCCTAACTTAGCACCTACCCAGCGGCCTTTTTTAGCTTGGAAGTGTTCACCAATAATTTGAAACTCAGCACTTGCAGCGGTTCTATAACTAAAAATGGCTGTGGCGCCTGGTTGTAGAACGACTTTTAGTTCAAGATAGGGTTGTGTTAATGGTTGTTGCCCTACGATACTTTCTTTACAGCCTTTTCTCGCATTAAAACAGTGCACATAAACTAGCTGTTGTTCGCCAGTAGAAGATGTTTTGATACCCAGCCATGCATAGTCTTCACCAAATAAAATTAGTCCTGAGGAACTAGCTGAGTCTGTTTTGTTGACCTGCAATGTGGTTGTAAAAGCAAACTGTTCTGCAGGGATCTTTTGCAGTAACAAAGAAGGCGTCGACCATAAATTAGTATTATTTTGGGCTGTAATTGGCTGCGAGTATAAGCGTAAAAAGCCGGGGTTGTCTGTCAATGAATACCAGCTGTTACTTGGATTTGCATTCCATTGCCATAATAAGCTTAGCTCAGGGCTGTTGAATTCATCATTGTTCACTATGCTGGTGGGCTGTGGGCTAATTTTGCTTCGAGGCTTAGGGTGCTGTAAAACCGGTTGCCCAGTTCCATTACCATTTTTATCTATGCCAATGATTGGCCAATCATTGTCCCAGTGCATCGGTTGTAAATGAGTGATACGGCCATACGCTTGTTTGCTTTGAAAGTGAATAAACCAGTCCTCATCAAATTGGGTGTGAACCCACGCACCTTGATGAGGACCGTTGATGACTGAGTTGCCTTGTGCCATGACAATTTTGGCTTCATAGGGACCAGTAATATCTTTTGATCTAAATACCGATTGCCAGCCTAAATCTACGCCACCAGTAGGCGCAAAAATATAGTAGTAACCGTTACGTTTATAAAATTTAGGACCTTCAATGGTGCGATATCCAGGGTGATTTTTACCATCGACAATGTGTGTAAATTTATCACTGACCCTACTCGCGTCATCTTTCATTTCACGTAGTGTGAGTACATTATTAAAGCCAGCACGACTTTTTGCCCATGCATGTATTAAGTAGGTTTTACCATTGTCGTCCCATAGAGGTGCCGGATCGATCAATCCTTTACCCGCTAAAATAAGCTGTGGGGTTGACCAAGTTCTAGCAGGATTATCTGTTGTGGTTACATAAATACCAAAATCAGGATCAGGGTAAAAAATCCAAAATTTATTATCATGAAAACGGATTGTGGGCGCCCATACGCCGTTGCCATGTTGTACTTTTGCAAAGTGGGCTTGTTGCAACTGTATTGGCAGCGCATAATTAATTAACTGCCAGTTGACTAAATCGGTAGAGTGTAAAATAGGCAAGCCAGGTGCAGAGTTGAAGCTAGATGCTGTCATGTAATAATCGCCATTAACAGCAACCACATCTGGGTCGGAATAATCGGCATGCAAGATTGGGTTTTTATATTCGACATTACCTAGATCTGCTTGCCACGGACTTTGAGTGTGTGTTGGCGATAGTAATTGCGACTCTTTTGCATAACATTGGCTGCCACTTAAGCAAACAACCAACAGTGCTAAATAGAAATAGTATTGGTTGCTTAGCATCGGTTATTTCTCCATTTCTAAACTAGCAAGAATAAAAGGCCCGACTGCTTTAGGATCGTTCGCACGTACATTTTCACTAATGTAATAAGCAAAGCTGCCATCTCGATAGGGTTTTCCGCCAAGTCCTGCTACTTCACATACTTGTTGGATTGATAAGGTGTTATCTGCTTGTGGTTTAATAAAGTTGCTAACTACAGCATTAAAGGTGTTTTTTGCAATCGCTTGGTAGCTATCAGACAAGTAACCTTGATTAACACCTCTTGCAATCGCATAGCTGAGCATAGCACTGCCTGATGACTCTAAATAATTGCCGTGTAATTCACCTTTATCTGTAACTTGATACCATACACCGGAGTCAGAACGTAGTTTTAACATGTTATCAATCAATGTATTAAAGCGCTGTAATAGCCACACTTTTTTAGGGTAATCATTCGGTAGTTGATCTAATACATCAACCATTGCCATGGCGTACCAACCGATAGAGCGCGACCAATGATTAGGTGATTGTCCGGTTTTTTTATCTGCCCAACGCTGTTGTTTAGACTCATCCCAGCCATGTAAAGGTAAAGCGGTGTCACTGCGATAAGTATGTTTTTCAATTAATTGAAACTGCTTTATAACATCATCATACTGATCTGCTGTCCCAAAGCGGCGGATATATTCGGCATAAAAGGGCGCTGCCATATATAAACCATCAAGCCACATTTGCGAGGTATAGCGTTTTTTATGCCAAAAGCCACCATCAATTGTGCGAGGTTGTAATTTGAACTGTGCATATAGCGTATCGAGGGCAAGGCGATATTTACGGTCTTTTGTTTCATCAAACATAAAAAACAGTAACTTGCCGGCATTGAGCATGTCGAGATTATATTTACTCATTACGTAGGTTTTAATACTGCCATCTTCCATTACTAACGCGTCTACATATTCTTTAATGTAATTGAAATAGCGTTGCTCTGGTTGATGCTGATAGAGCTTGGCAAATGACAGTAACACTAAGCCATGGGTGTAGTCCCAGCGCGGTTCAGTGCGCCAATCAATGGTGTACGCCTGTGGATTACGAGTCATCTCAGAGTTAGCCATTTGCAGGGCATAGCTCAGTGAGTTGTTATTATTTTGCGCAGACACATTCATTATTGAGCAGAATAAGCAGCAGATAAAAAATGAAATAATATTTTTATTTGCGCTGTCTTTATTGGTTTTAATTATACGCATCATAAATCCTTATGAGCTTAGTGTGCTGATGTTGTTGAAGGGAAGTGAGAGTTAGCCGGTAAGCAAAAATGCGATGAACTTTGCTTACCGGCTGACTAATCTATGACTGGTTAGTTGTTACCAGCTAGAAGCTTAGCTACTTCAAGGCTTGCTAGAATGAAGGGACCATTTCCTTTAGGATCATTATTGCTGACCGGCTCACTCATATAATAGTGATAACTACCATCACGGCCAAAGCCAAGGCCTGCAACATAGCATTGGTTGGTCATACTCACCGTGCCATCACTATGGACTAATGTAAATTGGTTAAGTAAACCTTGATACGCTGCAAGCGCGGTGCCTTGATAATCAGCATCGATATAGCCATTATTAAGTGCTTTTGCATAAAAGTAAGCGAACATTGCTGTTGCAGTTGACTCTTGGTAGTTACCTAAAGCCGTTGGTTTGTCTAAAACTTGCCACCATGTGCCGGTATCAGTATCTTGAACTTTGGCTATATCAGTGGCCAACTCTTTTACCATGGCGAGTAAGGTATCGCGTTGCTCTGTGTTTTTTGCTGGGATGTAATCGAGTACATCAACCACTGCCATAGCGAGCCAACCCATACCACGGCCCCAAAACTCTGCGGAAACACCGGTTTGTTTATTCGCCCATGCTTGCTGTTTAGATTCATCCCAACCGTGATAGTACAACCCTGTCTTTGGATCGCGTAGTGCTTCGCGAGTGAGCTTAAATTCGTTTACAACCTCTGAAAAGGTTTCTTGTTGCTGGTGGCCCGTTTCAAATAAGCTACCGTACTGGGCTAAAAAAGGCATACCCATGTAAACGCCATCTAGCCACACTTGATGTTGATATTTGTTTTTGTGCCAAAATGCGCCTTGTGATGTACGTGGCTGTAACTGTAATTGTGCTCGCAAAGCTTTTGCAGCGGATAAGTATTGTTGCTGCTGGGTATCTTGGTATAGCTGAATAAGGTTGCGACCGGGTGGAATATTATCAATATTGAAATTGCTTTGTTTATAGGCGCTGATTTTCCCTTGCTGATCAATAAAGCTGCCAGTAACATGCGCAATCACATCCTTATAAGCTTGTTCATCAGTTGCCAGCCCTAATTGATAATAAGCATAAGGTTGTAAACCGATAATGTCGTATTCAAACTTTGGGCTGCGCTTACGGTTAACATCCCAGCCATTGGCATGATAGCCTAGTGCTTTTCTTTTCAGCTCTGAATCGGCAAGGGCGCGGGCCCATTCAAGGGCTATTTTATCATTAAGCGGTTGCGTCGTTTTTTTTGCTGTAACTGTGGTATGCAAAGTAATGCGTGGTTTAATTGTCAATCTTTCAGCTTGTTGATCAAGGTACTCAATAAAGCTTTCTTTATCGTTGATACCACTTTCAGGTTGCCAAACAGAGGCAAAATAGTAATCAGCATGCAGTGTATTTTGCCCTTTAGGTTTAAGCACTGCAAGGTAGTTATTTTTGTCTTGGCGTACATCAATAACATCACCTTTTTTAAAAAATACCGCCATACCTAAAGCTGATTTATCTAAACTCTGATTGCCCCAACTGGCAATATAGCCATAATTACTCATTGCATCCAGATCACCTTGAATAAACTCAGTATCTGGGTGTTTGACCACACCGGCCACTAAATTAGGCAAATCTTTATCAGTGTTCAGTTCTACATGTGCCAAACGTGAGCCGCCGTGCATACTAATATTGGCTATTAAATCTTGCTGTTGATAGCTATTTTGCCAGCCTTGATACTCAATTTGTATACTGGCGCGTAAATAGCCATTTTCAATAATCCGTGCTGTACGTTTGCTAACATCAGATACATGTTCCAGCTCATCATTACTACCCATCAAACCAAATCCGCCAGCACCTAAAGACTTACCCACTTTAAGGATATCCATGCCCCAGTCTTGTTTGTCATGATACGAAGAATAACCATCAAGGCCGACAGTATGTAGCACAGGTTGTGTTGTTAATTTGCCGAAAATATCAAAACCATTACGCCAATCTAGATAAAAACGGTAACCGACTTTATCCGACTCAATACCTGGGCCTTCGTAACGGATCCAATTTGAATGATCGGTGTAATAATCTGGTGGTGTTAACTCATCAACATTTTTAAATTCACCGCCTACATACTCTTTTTTACCTGTGCCAACTTGGTGTTTTGGCGGACGAGAATGAGGCTGCCATTGACCACCTTGTTTATGGGCAAGATCAGCTTGAACACGTTTTGTTTGTGCTGTGATTGATGGGCTACTTTGCTGTGTAATGGTGACTTCAATCGGTTTATCATTTAAATCGACAATAAAATACACACCATCAAGTTCACCGTCTGAATCAATATCTACTGCTTGGCTTGGTAATACTTGCTGCGCTGTTTTTACAGTTAAAGCAGCAGTTTGGCTAAGACCTAAATCGTAATAGCTAAGATAGATAGGCTCGTCAGGGCGTTTAAACGAAGATGGATTAACAATGTCTACTTTAGCAATTAGTGCGCTACTGAGAGAGTTAGTCTCACTTGCTTGCAATGGTTTTTTAAGGTCAGCTTGTTCTTGGCAGGCAGCCAGTAAAAGGCTAGAGCCTAGAGCTGTTCCCATCATAATGCGCTTTGATAACAGTGATGTTTTTAAAGTCATGGTGTGTCCTCAATGGTTGAGCCACTTAAATTAAGTGGCTCTATTATTGTTATTTATCGAGATTATATGCTTTTTTCACTAGCCCATAGGTTAGTTGATAAGCCAGTGTCTGCGCAGCGATTTCACTAATTTGATGATTAGCTACTAATTCAGCTAAGTATCGGCAGTCAACGCGGCGTGCAACATCATGGCGAGCGGGGATAGATAAAAATGCACGGGTATCGTCATTAAAGCCAACTGTATTGTAAAAACCTGCTGTTTCAGTTGTTTGCTGTCTAAAACGTAGCATACCTGCCGGGCTGTCATGGAACCACCATGCTGGGCCTAATTTTAGGCTAGGGTAGTGGCCTGCTAGTGGCGCAAGTTCACGACTATAGGTAGTTTCATCTAACGTAAATAAGATGATTTTAAGATCCGGGTGATTCCCGTATTTACTCAATAGTGGTTTTAACGCATTAACGTATTCAGTTTGGCTTGGAATATCACAGCCTTTATCACGGCCAAATTGATCAAATACCGCTTGGTTATGATTACGATGTGCACCAGGGTGAATTTGCATCACTAAGCCGTCTTTAATGCTCATACCTGCAAGTTCAGTAAGCATTTGACCTCGGAATAACTCTTGTTCTTGCTCAGATGAATGGCCTGTTCGGCATTTTTCAAATAATGCTTCACACTCAGCTGTAGATAAGTCAGCAGTTAATGCAGTAGGGTGGCCATGATCGGTTGCTGTTGCACGGCCTTCAATACGGAAGTAATCACGACGTATTTGAATTGCTGCTAAATAACCTTGCCAAGTTGATGTATCTTGGTCGGTTATCTCACCAAGTTTAATTACGTTGTCGATAAAATCTTCGCGGCTTGCATCAACCACATCATCCGGTCTAAAGGTGGTGATCACACGTTTTGCCATTGCAGAGCCTGCAATTGCACGGTGGTGCGGGAGTTGATCAAGAGCACCTTCGGTTGTGGCAATCAGTTCAATGTTAAAGCGGTCCATCAGTGCATGAGGCTTGAACTCAGGTGTTGCTAACGCAGCTGTAATTTTTTGATAATAGTGCTGACCATTTTCCGAGCAAAGTTTTTCAGTAAAACCAAATACATCGCTGAATACGGCATCAAGCCAATAGCCGCTAGGTGTGCCTGCGTATAGATGATAGTTATCAGCAAAAATTTGCCATACTTTTTCAGGTTCAGCTGCTTTAGAGCGAGCCATATCGCCTTGAAGGCCATGTTCTGGCACACCTAAATCAGTCATTGGGATACCTTGACTGTAGAGCATTCTAAACACATAGTGATCGGGTTTTATAAACAGCTCGGTTGCATTGCCGAAGTTTTCATTTTCATTAAACCAACGTGGATCAGTGTGACCGTGTGGGCTAACAATCGGTAAGTCTTTAATTGATTCATATAACTTTCTAGCGATAGCAACGACGCTAGGAACGCTTGAAAATAAACGATCTGGGTGCAACTCTAAAGGTTCGATATTGCTCGGCATTGAAGATTCCTTAACTGTTCTGCTTGTATTTTGCCACCGGTGGCATGTAAGAGTAAATTACACTGTCAACGTATGGCAGTCAATATGTTAATTAGTTGTTGTTTAGTACCTGAAGGCAGGCTTGAGTGATTTTTTCATAGTCTTTACTTTGCACCCATTGTGGTTGTGCAATCCATGTACCGCCTACGGCCATCACATTGCTAAGTGCTAAATAGTCTTTAAAGTTTTGCTCATTAATGCCGCCTGTAGGGCAAAAGCGAATATCAGCAAATACGCTGCTGACTGCTTTTAAAAACTGTTCGCCACCACACAAAGAAGCAGGAAACAATTTTTGCTCAGTAAAGCCATATTCTTTAGCAAGTAAAATATCTGCGGTGTTTGAAACACCCGGCACAACAGGGACCGACGATTGGCTAAGGGCATCGAGTAACCGTGGCGATATAGCAGGCGTAACAATAAAATCACTGCCTGCGGCAAGGCTTTTTGCAAGTAACGCTTGATCGGTAATGGTGCCTGCACCTACACATAAATCGGGCAGTGCTTTTTTAATCGCGATTAATGCGTCAAGTGACGCTGGCGTGCGCAGCACAACTTCCACTAATTGGATACCCGCCTTATGCATCGCGGTCGCAATAGCGACACCTTCTTCACTACTATTTGCTTGTATTATAGGCAGTATTGGTTGGGTGCCTAATAATGTTGAAAACGCGTTCATACATCGGTTCCTATCATGATTGCTGTAATTGCGCCATTGTCAGTGGCTGTTTGTTTAAAGTGACATTATCTAAACTCATATTATTTACATGAGCTACGATTGACTGACTGCCTACTTGGTCAAAATGGCAGTTTTTAAAATGAATATCGTTAATTGGTGCGCGTTCAAAGCCATTAAGATAAAACGCTTTACTGAGCACATTTTTACAATGTAAGTTTTCAATTTGAATATCGCGAACTGTTGGATCGAATTGTCCTGCATCGCCTTCTTCATAATAGAAGTTGATCACCACAGCGTTTTTAACGGTGCCAACGTCAACATTACGAATGCGTATATGCTCGATCAAACCGCCACGTACTGAGTTAGTTTTGATACGAATAGCGCGTTCTAGATGCGGGCTGTCCATAGTACAATTTTGCACAAAGACATTGTTTACACCACCTGATATTTCGCTACCAATAACCACTCCACCGTGGCCTTCTTTCATATGGCAGTTTTCAATAACAATGTTTTGTGAGGGGACACCGACACGTCTTCCGTCTGCATTTCGCCCTGATTTAATCGCGATACAGTCATCACCGGTATCAAATACACAGTTTTTAATATGTACATGATCGCAGCTCTCTGGGTCACAACCATCAGAGTTTGGCCCGTGGCTTGAAAAATTAACCTTATCAACCGTAACACTTTGGCATAAAACCGGATTCACTAACCAAAATGGCGAGTTTTTAATTGTCACACCTTGGATTAAAATATTTTTACATTTATACGGTTGAATAAAGGGAGGGCGTAAATAGGCGCCAGTACTGTATATACGTTCGCTTACTGGCACACCAGCTTCGGCATCAACCATCAACTGATCCCGTGCTTCACGCTGGTGCAATACTTTACCTTGACTATCTTTAATTAAATCCCAATGGCCTTCCTTGTGTGGTCCCTTCCAAGGCCACCACGTTTGGTTATCGCCATTTCCTTGGAGTGTTCCTTTACCTGTGATGGCAATATTTTCTTGCTCATAAGCATAGATCAGTGGTGAGTACCCCATCATTTCTAAGCCTTCCCAGCGAGTAAATACCTCGGGTAAGTAATGATTAGGATCAGTGCTGAAACTTAATATTGCCTTATCAGCCAAGTGTAAATTTACGTTAGAAAGTAAATGAATGGCACCGGTCAAGTAGGTACCATTTGGAATGTAGACCTGACCACCTCCTTGTGCGTGGCAGGCTTCAATGGCGCCTTTAATTGCTTGCGTACAATCATATTGTCCATTTTCTTTAGCGCCAAAGTCTTTAATATTAAATTGCTTAGCAGGGAAGGTCGGGACGACAATGTTGGCTTTTATTTGTTCAGCCATTTGCCAATCGTCTGCGCTAATAGGCGCTTCAAAAACATTGAGTAAAGGTGCTGACTGACAGCCCATTAAAGTTGCTGTTACCAAAGTGCTAGAAGCTAATGCTTTGAGAAAATAGCGTCGTTGATTATTCATCTTGTATCCTGCTGCTGTAAATTGGAATTATTATAATAAGCTAACATTAGCAGTTATTGCCACCGGTGGCAATATCATTTTACTACTTAGTTTAAATTATCAAAGATTTATTGTTTTTGAAAAAGTTATTTAAAATTAGTAACTAATAAAATAATCGACAGTAAAAACCATCGATTATGCACGGGGGGGAGTATTATATTGCAGACATAGCCTCAATTAACGAGGCTATGTGTTAATTAAGTTTAGAAAGTGCCCCTTACACCCAGTAAAAACTGGCGACCTGATGACAGATTTTCATAAGGGCGAGGGGTATAAATATCATTCCACATATCTTGTTTTTCATCTGTTAAATTAACGGCTTCAAATGAAACACTCATTTTTTCTGTTAACTTGTAGCGAGCATAAAAAAAGCACGAGGCGATACATCCTCATCAACATCACTATAACGAGTATTGACATTGTAAGCCCCTTTAAAGCCATCATATTGAAATGGAAGCGCCGTTTGTAAGTTAACATTGCCTGAGATGCCACCGTCTTCAAGTTCAGCAGAAACGGTTTTATTAATATCTATTTGGGTAAACAGTTCAGAGGAAAATACATTAAAATCAAATGCACGAGATGTATTTGAACCACCCGCAGCGTCTGTTGCAGCACCAGCAGATGCCGACTCCATACCATTAATTGTGGTTTTGACGTAACGAGAACCTAAACCGCGAATGGTAATTTGACGACCTTCACCTGCATCCTCTTCAATGGAGATACCAGGTACACGCGAAAGTGAGTCAGCAACATTTAAGTAAGGAAATTTACCAATATCTTCAGCAATGATAGTCTCACGTGTACCAACGGCTTCACGCTTAGTCATTAAAGCGGCATTGATACTACCGCGAAAACCTTTTACTTCGATCACTTTAAGTTGATCATCAGCAACAGCTTCATCTTGAGGCGCTGCATATGCTAAGCCACTGGTTAATGCGCCACTGAGTATTAAATTGGTCATCAACTTACTAAGTTTAAAATTATGTGTGCTGGTTGTCATAGTGGTTCCACGTTCTACTTATTGTTATTAAGTTAACATGACTTGAATTAGTGTGTTTGTCATGTACTTGTTCTGATTCTTATTACACCTAACCTAATAATTCATAATGGGAAAAAAACGAGAAAGTATGTAGCGAAGTATTGATTAATTATTTTTGTTACCGGTGGTATAAGTGAGAAGTATAATGTTATTGATGTGATGTCAAACGAAAAAAATAACATAATTCATCTTTAATTTACATTTTCAATGGCGTGCGAATACCATTCAAGTGCAACATTATTTATAAGCACTGTGATTTAACTGATTATTAGCCATCGGCTGCACTACGTTTTAATTATAAATAACTGGTGCACTACCTTAGTCATAGAAAAACAGCTTAATTAAAATGTTAATTAAGCTGTTTACTTTAGGGGAATTTAAAGTTTAAGCATTGCTTTATAAGTTGTAGCGTATTCCTAAAAAGTACTGTCGACCGGTATGATTATATTCACGTGGTAAATCTAAACTACCATCACCCGTGGTATACAGGCGTTCATACTCATCGGTAAGGTTAATTGCTTCAAATGTTACGGTTACATTTTCATTAATATTATAAAAGGCTGATAGGTCAAAATGTGTTGGACCAGATGTCGCTTCTTCAGCATTCCCATTGTTACCTGTGTAATCAGTGATGTAATTGTCGCGTTTATTCACTGAAGCACGAGCGCCATAGTTTTCTTCTTCATAATACAGGGTAAAGTTATAAGAATTTTTAGAAAGACCCGTAATTTCACCTGCAGAGACATACGTATAGTTAGACACTAACCCCATATTTTTTAACAACCCAGGTAGGAATGAAAAAGGTTGCTGATAAATAAGTTCTAGCCCTTTAATCACAGTTCCTTGACCATTTACAGGGACGAAATGTGTGTAAGGGGTAGTTCTAGGATCGAGTGCACTTGATGGATCATATTGCGGATCATTATCAATAAAGGGTAAATAAGCAGGATCGACGAGTTTTTCTTCACTATCACTTTTTATAAAAGAGCCAATATCTTTGTAAAACGCTGTTGCTGCTAATAGCGACTCTTCTGCAAAGTACCATTCAACACCAACGTCTGTATTGGTAGAGGTGAATGGGTCTAAGAATGGGTTACCCGCACTAACAGTGCCGTTTAAATAAGAAAACGATGGATTACCAGGATTGAGTGAACTCAAACTCGGGCGGGTCATGGTTTTAGATAAACCCAGCCTTACAATCACATCATCGGTTGCATCAAGGGCTAAATTTAGCACTGGTAAAATATTGTCATAGCTATTGTCAATTGATACCGCATCAGTTTGAATAAAACCTGTTGATGTGGTTTCAGTTTTTACATAACGAACACCTGCATTAGTTCTGAGCAGCATACTTGAAATTTCATACTCAAAATTTGTTTCGATGTAGGCAGCCATTGTTTCTTCTTCAACTTTCCAGCTCTGCGCACTGCGTGGCACCCACTCTTTAAGTAAAAGCTGTGAATTTATTGCATCAAAATCAGCCACTAGAAAGGGTGATAACGTGCCGTCATAACCGGTGCCAAAATCATCGTAGGGTATTAGCTGAGAAAATCCAGCTGCAGAATCTTGATCAGGAAAACCGTTTATTTGTGATTCATCGTAACTAACCGTTCTGTCGTTATAGGCTATACCGCCTTTGATATTCATCAGATCCATCTCGTATGATAAATCAATTTTAGCGGTGTCATTTTCGCGCAGTACATCTGTTGCACGTAAGCGCCCATCGGCTAAATCAAAAGAGTTGGCATCTAGAGTATCGTAATCGTAATTCATTACAGCGGTATTATTGCTGGTGCCAAAATCCATCGATACTCTATGAGGTGTGTTATTAGTCATGTTATAACGATACTGTTCAGAGCGAGCATCCGATTCAGCAGTGCCCACCATAGCGTCTAATCGAAGGTAATCAGATAAATGATATTTAGCTGAGAATACGTACTGTTGAAATTTTGTTTTTGAAATCTGCTGACGGCTTTCTACTCGAGATTTAACGCCGTTAAATGTCGCTGCTTGGACCTGTTTTCCATTGTCAGAAATCGTAATCGATTCAGGAGTAATTTCGCTGAATGTGTTTCTAAACATCTCGAAAAAGTTGTACATAGTGCGGTCATTATCAAGAGTTGAATGTAATGTATCTAGTGTAAGGACCAGATCATCGTAAGGAGCATATTGTAATGAACCGGTAAAGCCTAAACGTTCTTGTTCATTACCAAAAAAATCAGGGCGAGGCAGGCGAGGCGTATATAAGCAGTTCACAGCATCGACTGTTTGACCTTCGAACTCACAGTCCCCTGTATTGGGTGTGCCAATAACTTCAGTATTAGAGGTGTCAGCATAGATACCGCCACCATCGAGTACGGGGGTGGTCCAGCGAACTGTACCAAAGCCTTCTTGGCGTACGGTGCGTTCAGATTTTGCGACAGAGAATAAAGCCCCGATTGTATCATCAGCAAATGTGTTGCTGATCATAAATACCATCCGTGGGTCGACTTCTTCAGTGAGGTCGTTATAACCGGCTTGCGCGGACGCTGCAACATGAAAGCCTGTTGTGTCAAAAGGACGTGCAGAATACATATCAATAGTGCCCGCTATACCACCTTCTTCAGTTGCGGCCGTGGGCGTTTTTTGGATATCAACACGATTAAATAGTTCGGATGCAAATATATTAAAGTCAAATGCACGGCCACCGTTTACGCCGCCACCAGAGTCGGTGCCATCGGTACTAGCAGGTACTTCCATACCATTAAGTGTTGTGCGGGTAAAAGCCGGACCTAAGCCACGCAACGTAATTTGACGTCCTTCACCACCTTCACGAGAAATAGCTACCCCAGGAATACGTTGTAATGATTCTGCGATATTCAGATCAGGGAATTTACCAATATCTTCAGCCGCGATGGATTCAGTGGTATTTACTTCAAAACGTTTAGTTGCTAAGGATTTATTTAATGATGATCTAAATCCAGTTACTTGAATTAACTCTATGTCATTTTGGGCTTTAGTATCTGTTTGTGGCTGTTCATCGGCTGCGATTGCATACGATGTTGTGCCCAGTAGTAAGGCACTAACAATGCAGTTAAGTGGTTTGATAACGAACTTATTTGCAGTCTTCATTGTGTGTTCCTTTTTTATGCTGTTGATTTGAGCTTTTATTTTTATCACTTTATCTAGCCAGTAAAATGTAAGTCTATGATTAAAAGTCATAAAACTATTATTTTAATCAGTAGCGATATCAGGGAAATAAAATTGCTACCGGTGGCATAAAAATCAAGTTATATCTAAAAAAGCGTATTGTCAAACCTAGTAAATTACATTTTTCATACTTCATTTACATTTTTTGCAGTAAAAGTACATTAAGGACTGGTTTAATTTTATTCAGCACCATGATTTAACTTGTTATTTGCCACCGGTGGCAGTTGGTGGTATGTTTATAACGACAACCACAATTAAGTAAAATTATTTTTTCACTCAATTACAAAAGATAATTTTATAAAGAGCTAAACTGATTTTTTAAAAACAATAAAGAGCGAGTAGAATGGTAAAATTAATAGCAGCAATATTTATCATGGTGAGTTTTTCAAGTATGTCAGCAACTACTAAAGTTCAGCTTTTTATGGCAGGGGATTCAACCATGTCAATTAAAGAAGTGAAGGATTACCCTGAAACAGGTTGGGGAATGCCCTTTAGTATCTTTTTTAATGATAGCATCGACGTTAAAAATCGTGCTAAAAATGGTCGTAGTACACGTACCTTTATCAGTGAAGGCTTGTGGGCGGGCATTATAAATGAACTTAATAAAGATGATTTTGTGATCATTCAATTTGGTCATAACGATCAGTCAAAACAGAAAGTAGACCGCTACACTACACCAGAGCAATATAAGCAAAACCTAGTTAATTTTATTGCTGAAGTAAGAGCAAAGCAGGCACAGCCATTACTGATGACCCCGGTAACGCGACGTTATTTTGATGAAAAAGGTCAGATCAAGGACACCCATCCTATTTACGCTGATATAGTAAGAGATGTAGCTAAACAGACAGGGGTCGATTTTATTGACATGGAACGGGTGACCCAACAGTATTTTCAAAAGCTTGGTGGGATCAACTCACGCTTACGTTTTATGCATATAGCACCTAACTTGCATCCAAATTACCCTATAGGCGTAGAAGACAATACCCATTTCAATGAACTCGGTGCTCGAGAAGTTGCTCAATTAGTATTAATAGAAATGAAAAAAATAAATCACCCACTCGTTAAGCAATTACGCATACCTGATCCAAAACATTTAAAATAAAAATAATTTTTATAAATCATATTGTTATGTTTGATACAGCTAATAACGTGTGTAGTTTATTTATGTATTGTAATTGCATTGAATGAGTGTAATTGCATTGAATGAGTGTAAGTGCATCTAATGCAATAATCACTCTGCACTTAGCTTAATAGACAGGATCAATTGATTAGTTAAAATCAATGATTGAATTAACCACCCAGCAGACCCATTAATGGAATGATGGTTAAATTATTTTGACTATCTTCATCACTTAATTAAAGGCAATGAGGAGTAAACATGTCTGGGTTATCTGCAATACCGTTTTCTTTACTTGAGCTTAGCCCAATGAAAGAAGATGCCACCGTCTCAAGTACTCTTGCAAATAGTGTCGCTTATGCACAAAAAGCTGATGAACTCGGTTTTAACCGATTTTGGATGGCTGAACATCATAATATGCCGGGAATTGTCTGCGCGGCAACCTCTGTATTAATTGGCCACATAGCAGGGCAAACTAAAACTATACGAGTAGGTGCTGGTGGCGTTATGTTACCAAATCACCCGCCACTGATTGTTGCAGAGCAATACGGCACATTAGAGAGTTTATACCCTGGGCGTATTGATTTAGGTTTAGGCCGCGCACCAGGTAGCGATCATATAACCAGTCGTGCTCTGCGCCGAGATGAACGACGCGCTGAAAACTTTGCCGATGAAGTCACTGAACTGCAAACTTTATTAGGCCCTTACGATGGTAGTCACCCTGTTCGCGCTATACCGGGTGAGGACACAAAAGTTCCGATTTGGTTATTAGGCTCGAGTTTATTTAGCGCGCAACTAGCAGCGCAAAAAGGGTTACCGTACGTATTTGCAGGGCATTTTGCACCGCGCTTTGTGCACGACGCAATAGCGCTGTATAAGCGCGAATTTAAAGCATCAAGCGTACTTGATAAGCCATACGTAATGCTTGCACTGCCTTTAGTGGCAGCAGACACCGACGATGAAGCGCAATACTTGTCGACTACTTCTAAGCAACGTGTACTCGAACTTATACGCGGTAATGAGCTGTGGTTAAAACCACCCGTTGAAAGTATGGACGGGTTATGGAGCGAGCAAGAGCGCGCTCATGTAGAGAACTTTTTAAGCCTAAGCGTAGTAGGCGGGCATGTAAGTATTAAACACAAGTTAGAGATGATAGCGAAACAGCTAGAAGTAGATGAGTTTATATTTACCAATGATGTGTTTGATAGTGAAAAACGCCACCGTGCACTCGAAATTTTAATGGAAATAAAACACTAAAATATAGTTAGTTAAGCAAGCGTACACTCTGGGCTTGTTAATATACAGACATCATCAAAAGTTAAACTTTTTTAACTCATTTTATTAACTTTAAGTGATGTCTGTATTTGTTATTTAAATATTAAAAGTAAATTTGATTTCTATTTTTAGTACATATTTTGCTTTATATACCGTTCTGTTTTTTCAATTGAACTGATTTAAATAATCAATTTTAAGATATCACTTTTGTTTTTTATAATGTAGCTATTAAACCAGACATCATAAAATTAAAGGCAGGTACACCGTGAACTCTCTAAACACCGCAACAGCTAATTCAGTTAACAAAACAGCGCAGCCAAAAGTTGCTCTGATTGCTGAAGGTGGCGGGCAGCGAGGGATATTCACAGCTGGCGTACTTGATGCGTGGTTAGAGCAAAGCTATGACCCTTTTGATTTATTTATTGGTACTTCAGCGGGTTCACAAAACTTAACTAGCTACTTAGCGCGTCAAAAAGGCTACGCTAAACGCCTGATTAGAGGACTTTCGCGCAATAAGCGTTTTTTTCAGCTTGGTCGCGGATTAGTGGGTAAGCATATAGTTGATCTAGATTGGTACTTTGACAAAACCACTGAAGTAAACAGAGCTATAGATTTCAAAACAGCGAAAACTAGTTTAGGTGAGCGTGAACTACTTATAACAGCCACAAATGCACGAGACAGAAAAGCTTATTACTTATCGCCTACAGGTGATAGCAGTCAATGGCGTGATTTGTTAAAGGCTTCTAGCGCACTTCCGTTTTTATACAAACAAGGTGTAAAGTTAACACCTTGGTTAAACGCAAAAGCAGCGAATGAAACACATCTTGTTGAAGAACAAGCACAGAGCGATTTTTATCTAGACGGCGGTTTAGCCGCTCCACTCCCCGTGCGTGAGGCTTACAACCGAGGTGCTCGTAAAATTGTTGTAATAAGAACGGTTGACGCTAATTTTCAAGCGCAATCTGCATGGGTACAAAAGCTAAGAACATTTGCTATAGCATCAGGCTATTGTCCAAAAACATTGGACTACTTGATACAGCACGAAAAAGCGTATTTAGATGAGCTTGAGTTTATTGCAAATCCACCAAGTGATGTGGAAATAATACAAATTTTTGCAGACGAAAAACTGCATAGCAAATTATTAGGTAGTTCAAATAACGATTTACGTTTTGATCATAAATTAGGCTTAGCTGCAGGTCGATCTTATTTAGCGCAGCAAAGCCAATCTGAGATCAGCAATACGCATAATTACTCACAAAGCGAGTATCGTTACAATTAAGCCAATCGGATTCCCAAATCATGAATAATACTGCGACTAAAAGTTGCAGTATTATTCATTTAAATGCCTTTTATTTAAATGACACCCACCCTAATTTGTACATTTATCAACCCCTAGATTCTAATTGGAAGTGCACCACCTAATTCATTATAGACTTCATTTGGTGTTTTAAATCCTAAACATTTTCTAGGGCGATTATTTAGTTGTTCCTCTACTTTTTTTAATTGCTGATGGCTTACTTTGCTAAAGTTTGTTTTCTTCGGGTAATACCTTCTAATTAAACCATTTATTTGTTCTACAGCACCTTTTTCCCAGCTGTGGTAAGGCTCACAAAAATAAGATTTATTTTTCAAAATGGCTTCTACTTTTTTAAACTCTGTATTTTCAGAACCATTGTCATAAGTTATCGATAAACAAGCACTCGGTGGGTAAATAGATAGTTTTTTACATATTGCATTCGATGTCGCTAGAGCTTTTTTAGATGGTAATTTGGTGATATGACACACTCTAGAAACTCGTTCAAGTAACACATTCAGCGCACATTTTCTGTCGTGAATACTTAAAACATTATAAATAGGTGTCATTTAAGTATTCTTTTAAATATTAAAAATAACTTAAGTTGATGAAAGTAATATGCTTGTTTCACTATTTAAAATACCGTCAATTTCGCGTACTTGCCTTAGCACTCCATCAAACTCACTTAAATTTGCAGCTTGAAGCTCTGCAACTAAATCCCATGCACCATTGGTGGTGTGTAATTTTATAAGCTCGGGTATTCCGCGCATTGTTTTAATTACTTGTGAGGTAGATTTACCAACGACTTCTATCATCATAATTGCGCGCACGGCTTCTGTTTCTATGTGTTCGTGAACGCGTACAGTAAACCCTAATATTGCGCCTGAGCTAACTAATCTGTCTAACCTATTTTGCACTGTCCCGCGTGATACATTTAAAGAACCGGCTAAAGCTGAAATAGAAGCGCGGCCGTCTTTTCGTAATTCAGCTATTAAAGCATTATCAAGAGAGTCATAAATATAAGGAGTCATAAATCAAACCTTTAAAAGAAGTTACTGACCAAAATACATAAATTGTACATAACTGCATAGCAAAATGATAAAAATTAGTACTATTTGTGTAATTAATTGCCATATTAAATAGCACGTAGCCTCGCTAAACTTGTTTTAAATTAACTAATACATTATTCAAGAGGTTTCAGCATGAGTCATTTTATAGCACAGCCAAAACAAGGCGTTCCATTTATTAGCGTTCAGGCAATGGCTAAGCTTATAAATAGCTTAGGGGTCGAAAACGTTTTGCTAGATCTAACACATAAATTAGAAACCGACTTTGCCCGTTGGACTGAGTTTGATAAGTCACCTCGCTATGCAGCACACTCACCAGAGGGTGTAATAGAGCTAATGCCTGTAAGTGATGGCCAAATGTTCAGCTGTAAATATGTAAATGGTCACCCAAAAAACACCTTTAGAGAACTTCAAACAGTCGCTGCATTTGGTATTTTAGCAGATGTAGATAGTGGCTATCCGGTTATGATAAGCGAAATGTGTTTACTAACAGCACTACGTACAGCTGCAACTTCTGCAATGGTAGCTAAATATTTAGCACCTAAAAACTCAACAACCCTTACTTTAATAGGCAATGGCGCTCAATCAGAGTTTCAGGCACTCGCTTTTAAAGCGGTACTAGGTATTACGCATATTCGTTTATACGATATAGATAAAAGCGCCTCTAAAAAAGCATTTGCTAATTTAAGTGCATGCGGGTTAAACGTGGCTATTTGTAATAGTGTACAAGAGGCAGTAAAAGGGGCAGATATTATCACTACCTGTACTGCTGATAAAACTAACGCCACTATTTTAACAAATGACATGATCCCACAAGGTGTGCACATTAATGCCATAGGTGGTGATTGCCCAGGTAAAACAGAGTTAGATGCTAGATTGCTTGAGCGTGCTAATGTATTTGTTGAGTACGAGCCACAAACTCGAATAGAGGGCGAAATTCAACAAATGAGTCCAAGCTTTACAGTAACTGAGTTTCATAAAGTTATTAATAAGCAGTCGCTTGGGCGTACTAGCCAAGATGAATTAACCATTTTTGACGGCGTTGGTTTTGCGAGCGAAGACTTTACAGCACTGGTATTTATACGCGATGAGCTAATTAAAACGGGCGAGTTTGCTTTGCTTGATTTAATTACACAACAAGCGGACCCTCGTAATTTATTTTCAGTGCTTAGTGATCAACCATTAGTAAAAGAGCACGTGGCATGAGCGAAGTAAACCAAGCCCCCAGAGCTGTAGTGATGGTAAGGCCACATCACTTTACATCTAACCCACACACAATGCTCGATAACGCATTTCAAAGTGAATGCTTAGCACAAAATCAAAGTGAACAAGCATTTAAAGAAGTGACTAATGCCGTACAAATATTAAAAAATGAAGGGGTAACAGTTCACCTTTTTGAAGATGAGCAAACACACACTCCCGATTCAGTTTTTCCTAACAATTGGTTTTCAACTCATCAAAGTGGCCAATTAATAATCTATCCAATGTTTGTAGAAAACAGAAGGTTAGAATATCGAAAAGATATTATTGATTTTTTAACGGATCACTATAAAGTATCTTCAGTGACTGATTATTCATTTTTATCGAAAGAAAATTCATTTCTTGAAGGCACTGGTTCACTGGTTGTCGATCATCAAAATAAACTCGCTTACGCGGTAGAATCAAAAAGAACTACCAAGTCGGTGGTTAATACAATATGTGAGCAATTAAAACTATCACCTATAGTGTTTAACGCATATGACGAGCAAGGAACTGCGGTTTATCACACTAATGTTTTAATGTGTATTGCTACAAAATTTGTAATGATCAGTTTAAATATGGTGCCAATTGAACAACGTGCACAGTTAGCTAAACATTTTTTGAAAAGCCATCATCAAGTTATCGATTTAACGCTTGAGCAAATTAATAACTTTTGTGGCAATGCTATTGAGCTACAGGGTAAAAATGGTCGTATTTTAGCCTTATCGCAAACTGCGTTTAATGCACTTACACCGGCACAAATAACAGTTATACAAAAAACGGCTAAGCTTGTGCCATTACCTATACCTACTATTGAGTCGGCTGGTGGCTCAGTTAGGTGCATGATTGCAGGAGTTCATTTGCAAAATAAATAATGTATAGTTTTAAGGCAGCTTAGCTGCCTTATTTGCATTAAATTTTTAGTCGATGTCGCAAGCAAATGCCGTTATACCCAAAAAAGGGTATTAATATAAAAAATATAAGAAGGAATTAGCAATGTTCGATACCGTCGTCAAAAGCGTAAACAACCTTTTATGGGGAGAAGGGCAGGTACTTATTTATATACTCTTGTTTACGGGGGTATGGTTTTCAGTACGACTAAAAGCAATTCAAATACTTAAATTTAAACATATGTTTAGCCTTTTAAAAGGCAGTAGTAAATGTAAAAAAAACGACATTTCATCATTCCAAGCATTGTGTACAGGGCTTTGTGCACGGGTAGGTACCGGTAATTTAGCCGGTGTGGCAGTGGCAATTTCACTTGGCGGCAGCGGCGCTATATTTTGGATGTGGGTTATAGCCATATTGGGTATGGCTACAGGCTTTGCCGAAAGCGTACTTGGGCAAGTATATAAAGTGCGCGATAGTGGCGGCGAGTTTAGAGGCGGGCCTGCGTATTATATTCAACAAGGTTTGGGTAGCCGAGCATTCGCAATTGTGTTTGCCGCGTGTTTGTTTTTAGGTTACGGATTTACGTTTAGCGCAATGCAAACTAACACAATTACTGACGCACTTAACTACGCGTTTGAAGTTCCTACATTTTATTCAGGCCTAGTTATTACCGTATTAGCGGGCTCAATTATACTCGGTGGCTTTAAAGCAATTGCCCGATTTGCAGAGCGCGTTGTGCCAATAATGGGCATTGTGTTTGTACTTGCGGCGGTAATTATTACGATTATAAATTTCACGCAAGTACCCGCCATGCTTAAAGATATATTTTTATCAGCGTTTGGTTTACAAGAAGCAGGCGCCGGTGCAATGGGCGCTGCGATTAAAAACGGTATTCAACGTGGTTTATATTCTAATGAGGCCGGTGCAGGTAGTGTGCCGCATGCTTCAGCAAGTGCCAGCCCAATTCCTAATCACCCTGTAACGCAAGGTTACATACAAATGCTAGGCGTATTTTTCGATACAATTGTACTGTGTAGCTGTACCGCTGTGATCATTTTATTGGCCGATATAGACATAAGCGGTGAAATGGAAGGCATTCGTTTAACACAAAGCGCGATGACTGCTCACTTAGCACAAGGTGGTGTTTACTTTGTAGCAGCCGCTATAACCTTATTTGCTTTTACATCGGTGGTGGCAAACTACGCCTATGCAGAGAGCAACTTGCACTTATTTAAGCTCGACAACAAAGTAGGGCGCGGCATTTACACTTTGCTTTATTTATCAATGATGTTGTGGGGCGCGTCGGCCACATTAAAAGAAGTCTGGGATTTAGCCGATATTGCCTTAGGATTAATGACAGTGGTTAACGTTATCGCTATTATACTGTTAACGCCGACTATTTTGTCTGTTACGAGCGATTACCACGCACAAAGAGACAAAGGTTTAGAGCCCGAATTTAAAGTAAAAGATGTAAAAGTACAGGGCAAATGTGAAGACGGCATTTGGGATTAATTCACGTACTTTAAGCACACTTAACTATAAAAAGCGGTTTTATGGCAACATGAAATCGCTTTTTGTTTTGCATAAGTATTCACTTTCAGTGTTGTAGAAATAACAGAAGCAACCAAAATAAAAGGCACAATTTTTTAGATGATCGAGATTAACGCAGGGAAAACAGCGGCTAAAATTATTAACGAACAGGGCTTTAAACCTGAACTTTTCACCTCTTTTTTAGGTGCAAGTGGTGGGCCAAAGTGGTTTACCTTATTTGGGTTGGATAAGTATATTTTTGGTGAATTTTTTAAAAACCGAACCCGGCCACTTAATTTAATTGGCTCATCTGCCGGCGCTTTTCGCTCTGCGTGTTTTGCACAAAACGATCCCGTTGCTGCCATTGAGCGCTTAGCAAAATCGTATTCGCAAACCCGATACTCAAGTAATAAACCAACACCAAGTGAAATAACAATAAAAGCGCGCGCATTACTTGAAGATGTTTTTGGCGATAACGGCGTAACCGAAATTATAAATAACCCAATATTTAAAGCGCACTTTATAGTAGCAAAATCGAATGGCTTTATTGCCAGCGAAAATAAAATAATACAACTACTGGGTTTATCAAAAAGTTATATGCTAAACCGCGTTAACCGAAAATTATTAGGCTCACAGTATGAGCGTTTTATATTTGGCCCAGCAACAAGTGACTTATCAATTACCGACAGCTACAATTTTAAAACGCAAAACATAGCGCTTACTCAAAATAATTTAAAAGATGCATTACTTGCATCGGGTTCAATACCACTTGTTATGCAAGGCATAAAAAATATTGCAGGCTCGCCGCAAGGAATATATCGCGACGGCGGAATTATCGATTACCACTTTGATTTAAAAATTAATAACCCAGGCTTAATTTTATATCCGCATTTTAATAGCGATCCAAAAGCAGGGTGGTTCGATAAAAATTTAAAACGTAAAGTGTCACCACTTAATTACGACAATGTAGTGATGATCACCCCATCAAAAGAATTTGTAGCAAGCTTACCCTACGGAAAAATTGTGAGCGTCTAGCGAACTACACCTATGTTTTAAAATTCCAGGGTAACAAGCTGTCGATATCGGGCTCAGGCTGGCACAGTTCATCAAGGCAAGCACAGATGTAATTAAATGGGATTAGACC
>NZ_JADYXA010000014.1:0-81430 GCF_015864495.1 Pseudoalteromonas sp. SWYJZ98
GGTCTTATTTAAGCTTCCAGCTAGACGAGAGGATAGAAGATATCCCCGATGGGTTAAGCCAAAACCATCTAAGTATCCCCATAAAAAGAAAGATGCCAGTCAGCTTAACTGACTGGCATTACCCAATCGGGGCTTTTTTAATTCTGAAATTAAATGCTAAACACTGTCACTTATTAAAGCAAAGCATCTGATCTAACGCTGGAATTTAATAGTGCATTCGCACTCTTTCAAATTTAAGAAAGCTTAGCTTAATCTATGGATTAACTTTATTTAAATTATATTTATTATTAGGGGTAAATAAAGAATAATAAATTACACGATATTAAGTTCATGTAGCTTTAAATAATTTGAGTAGGTATTTTTTGGAAAGTTTGTAAAAGTGGTGGCCCCTCCCAGACTCGAACTGGGGACCTAACGATTATGAGTCGTGTGCTCTAACCAACTGAGCTAAGGGGCCAACTTTATATAACTGCTAGGCAGTTAATTTTTGAAGCGTTCAGTCACAGAGCGACTAAAGCGGGTTGCAGTATAAAAACTTTTTAGGTGCTTGTCACTACCAAAAACCTTTATTTTAACAATCAACAAGCTAACTGCTTAAATAGTAATCTTTTAAGTGGGTATAAGCATAAAATACAAGATATTTCCCATGATATTCTCTGCATTAAATTATAAAAAACCTCCTCCCACATGTAGTCTTTTATATTTAACGCTCTACTTTTTAAGCAAAGCTGACATATATGTGTAGGCATACAAGGCTGTAAAAAATATGCTTGGGGCTACTGTCAGTGCCAAATTAGGTGTCTGATTAATTACATTCACCATAATTACTAAGCTCGATTGGACAGTAATCGGAATAATAGGCGCAAAAAGTACGCCTGCTATTTTTTTATTAATTAAATACGAGGCGCTAGAGTTAATTGCATTATTAAAACTTTGTCGTATTGCTACGTTTTGTGGTGTTTTAGAATGAAACATACAAATAATTGGAGTTACGAACGCAAGCGTTACATAACTAAACTTATACTTGTTGACGACCATTTCTAAAATAAAGGTAAAAAAAAGCGTTACAAATCCACTATACAAACCTTGCACTAATGCAGCTTGAAGAGTGACCGATTTAGCAATGTCTGCCGCGCTATTTGCCCAGTAGGCCCAACTAAAATAAAAAACGAATGACACAACGCCTGACATTATAAGTCGAATATTCAATTAACTACCTCAATATGCGTAAAAGCTTGGTTTAATGATAACACTAGAAGTGATGGTAATATTGTCACTAAATAATAGAGTAATTAATCGCGTATTGTAGATATATAAACAAACTAATGTTAAAGATTTCCTAACTGGCATCAATACAGAATCAGAACACTGCAGTTAGTTAGAAAGCTTAATTGAAGTAAGCAATGGTTTGGCTGAGGGAATTTTGGGAGTGAGTTACAAGAAATAATCACTTAGTTTGAGTAAATTAAAAATTAGATTTTGATAAAAAATATTTAATTTAAAAACTAATATTGTGAGCCGAACAGTACTGTGGCAATTGTATCATTAGGCCTCAGTAGTCGGCTTACACAATATATAATCTGTCATTATTTTTTCGCAATAATGTAGATTGCATGTATTAAACCTGGGAAATAACCTAGCAGTGTTAATAAAATATTTAACCAAAAATGCATACCTAAGCCAACTTGCAAAAACACACCTAATGGCGGTAATAAAACCGAAAGTATTATACGAATAATATCCATGATCAAACTCCATTTAAATTAAGCATTAGAAAGGCGTAAAGCCCAGTGTTAGTGGGCCTTAACTATACTGTATTATTCAGCAACAATAGCTAGTTTATCAACTACGTCACGAACATCTTCAGCATTTTTAGCAATTTTAACTGCTAGTTGTTTTTCAGCTTCAGACTCTACTGAACCGTTCAGAGTTACAATACCATTGTCGGTATCAACATCGATGTCTGTACCACCAACTTCTGAATCAAACAGGAAGCGAGTTGTGATTACAGTGGTGATTTTAGCGTCCGTTAGGTCGTTATCATCATCGTCCATCATGTCTTTGCTTCTATCCTTTGTGTCCATGCTTTTAACAACGGTAAGGCTGTTTTCAACATCAGATACGCCATCTAGGCTAAGTACAAGTTCTTCTGCTAGCTCTTTATCAAGCTCGCTATTAACTTTACCTGTAAGTACTACCTTGCCATTTTTTACATCAGTGTTAATGTCAAAGTTGTTTAGATTAGTGTTCATAAGTAGAACTGTTTCTGCCTTACCATCAATCCAAGCATCTTTACTTTCGTTTTCCCAGCTGTTTGCTTGGGCACCCATAGCCGTAGTACCAAGAACTAGAGCTGCGATAATAGATTTGTTAAATGTTTTCATAATCTTTCTCCTTTTGATTAAAGACACTTTAACTAATGCGAGCTTTAGGCCAACTTTATTTATATATATATTTCAATAACTTGATGTAACCCTGGGATAAGGCACTATCTATAGCTGTGTAACTATTTACAGGCTACTCGGTAAAACTTTCTCAAATAGTGAAAATAACTAGATAATTGCATTTTTGGTTAATCTATCGTTAATATAACAAAACATAAAACACCATTAAAAATTAAACCATTGATAATTAAGATTATTATATTTGGTGCGTGCTTTGCATATAAACATCAGAAGCAGTATTAATAGCAAACATAATAAGGAATGCCCCATGTCTGTAAAAGTCGAAGACCGCCCAATAGAGCAAGTACGCGAACAAGTAATTGATCAATTAATTTATAATTACAGTCATGGGGTGATTTCTGTTGATGCATTTGAGAGACGCTTAGATAACGCGATGGATGCACTTAATAACGAAGCTCTTTTAGCCTTAGTAGAAGATTTAACACTTAATACTGATCAGCAATATAAAGCAGAAAAACAATCGCAATTTACACCACATTATAGTGCACAACAAAACAGTGATGATGATTTTACATTACGCAGCATTTTAGGCTCTAACGAGCGAAGCGGTCAGTGGGTCGTGCCAAAGAATATATATTTGAGTAACTTTATGGGATCGGTGGTGCTAGATTTTACCGATGCCATTTTTGCGCATCAAAATGTAACTATTCACGTTAACTGTATTTTTGGTAGTGATGAGATTTACGTACCAGAGCATGTAAATGTAGTGTCTAAAATGTTTTGTATTTTAAGTAGCCTTGAAAATAAATCTGTGTCGCTTAACAAACGCCAAGGTCCTACTATTCACATTGAAGGAAAGGCAGTAATGGGCTCAGTCGAAGTAAAAATAAAGCGCACAATTAAAGAAAAATTTATGAGCTTTGCTAATGAGCTAAAAACACAACTTGGCGCTGGAAATAATCGTTCATAAAGCCTCGTTAAGCACCGCACTTTGCGGTGGTTAACCTATTATAAATCGTTATTTCGCTCACTCGGGATATCACTTAAATATTCTACAAATTCTACTTCAAACCCTGCGGGGTCAATAAAATAAACATTCTTTCTAAAAGGGTTCTCACTACCTTGCTTACTTAGAGTAAAACCCGCTTTATTTAAGCGCATTACTACTGCGCTTAAATTATTAGTTACATAAGCAAAGTGTGCAAAACCAACTTGATGGCCCGATAAGCTTCTGTTTTCAGCCTCACCATGATCGCTTATCGCAATATAATGCGTGTCATCCCCAAAGTGTACCCAGCGTCTTGGTTTTCCATGCCAATCGCCTCTGCCCTCACTTCTAATCGACCAATGTGGAAATACAGCGCGATAAAATGTAAGCATACTATCTATATCACTCGCGACTAAGTTTACGTGCTCTAAATACATAATGTTATCCTATCAGTTAAGTTAGGAGTACGATAAAACCTCAAGTTAACTTTAGGTAAAGTGTTATTTAAATTTAATTTATTTAAATGCAGATAATTATTTTTTAAAAATATATAAACTTTTCAATCTTGTATAAAAAACAAACACAAGTATTTGGGGTTTATTGTTTACTTTATGGCAAAAGTCGCTAAAATACGCCGGCTGAAATATATAAACGTTCTTTTACAACCCAAAGGTAATACCATGCATCCAATGTTAAACATTGCGGTTCGCGCTGCGCGCAACGCAGGCAAAATTTTACTTCGCGCAAGTGAAGATTTATCAAAAGTTGAAGTGCAACAAAAAGGCGCTAACGACTTAGTAACTAACATTGATAAAGAAGCCGAAGCCGTAATTCGTGACACTATTTTACAGTCTTACCCTACTCACTCAATTGTTGGTGAAGAACTAGGTGAGCATAAAGGCAAGGATGATGATTACCAATGGATTGTAGATCCTATCGATGGAACAACTAACTTCATCAAAGGTATCCCTCATTACGCGGTTTCTATCGCACTTAAAGTTAAAGGTCGTTTAGACCAAGCTGTTATTTATGATCCAATTCGTGGTGAGCTTTTCACTGCATCTCGCGGTCAAGGCACTCAGTTAAACAGTAAACGTCTACGCGTTAGCAAAACTACGGTTCTTGCAGGCACTGTACTTGCTACTGGTTTCCCTTTCAAAAACAAGAACCACATGGATGCATACACTGAAGCGTTTAAAGCATTATTTGTACACACTGCTGATATTCGCCGTGCAGGTTGTTCTGCTTTAGATATGGCATACGTTGCAGCTGGCCGTGTTGATGGATTTTTTGAAATTGGTTTAAAACCTTGGAACTCTGCTGCGGGCGAACTAATGGTTAAAGAAGCGGGCGGTATGGTTGTAGATTTCGCCGGTGGTAATAACTATAACCACAGCGGCAATATTATCTGTGGTTCACCAAAACTGACTCAAGCAATTATCCGCGAAATTCGTCCAGTATTAACTGAGTCGTTACTTCGCTAATTAAATGCTATTAATAGCATACTAAAAAGGAGCCTAGGCTCCTTTTTTTGTGCCTAAAAATAAGGGTTATCGAGCTTAATCTCTATTGTTTTACCTTTTTCGTAAGGTAACGAGTTTAAATCTTTTGCGAAATATTCATCAAATAAAGCATCAAACTCGCCATTTTCTTGCATTATCTCAAGCCCTTTTTTAATTGCCACTGCAAGCTCTGGCTTACTATTTGATACAAAATAATAAAACCCTGTTGGATAACTCATATATAAATTAGGTACTATCACTAGGTTACTTTGTTTATTTGCCGCTAGCTCTGAATTAACCTCGATAAATGAACGTGGGAAGTAATCAATACGCCCTGCACTTGTTAAGGCAAACATAGCCTGATAATTTGCAAACGGCCTTATATGCAGGCCATTAAACGCCATTATTTTTGTATCAGGCCAATCATGACCTTGTACCGCAGAAAGCCTACCTAACTGCTCTAAGCTAGTAACACCTTTAAATCTAGCAATGCTGTTCTTACTTGTTAATAGCGCCCTTTTACCTATGTAGCCTTTAAATAATGGGATTTTAATCGCAATAGCTAAAGACTCTCTTTCGGGGCTGCTCATACTCCAGTATAAATCTAAATTTTTTGTATCTAGTGCTATTAAAGTACGTTGTTGATGGGGATGAATTAAAACGGGGTTAATCTCTGCAGGGTATTGTGCGCTCACCAATGCTTTTTCTAATAGCTCGTTAAGGTAGTCGTCACGAGCATATTGCACACGCTGCTCCTGCGCTACATTTACGATATTTACCTCACTCGCTAAAGCGCTGCATACAAACAAACTTACTACGTTAATCAAATACTTTAATGGCAACATAATTATCACCCTAGTTATTATCGGTAGTTTTAACAGTTATTATTAATAGTTTAAATTATCGCGTTATTTAAGCTAAACAGCTTCCAGCGCCTAAATATAAGATGACGATATTATGATTAATAACCGCGCTATTAATACTTATTTTAAATACATAGTACGACGTTACACTCATGGCGTGCTCTACAAAGTTAGCACTGTTTATTCATACTTGCACAGTAAAGCTAAAACAATCGTGAGCACAAATATATTACAGGCAATAAAAAACCGCCCAATGAGCGGTTTTTTAAAGTAGTTACAAAACCATTACGGCATAGCGTCTTGGTCTGCGCCTTCTTTTTCTATCACTTCAGGTATTAAATCTTCTTTGCTTACGCCCATTGCTATAGCAACAGAGCTTGCAACATAAATCGAAGAATAAGTACCAATAAACACACCAAACAGTAATGCAGTTGCAAAACCATGAATGGTTTGTCCGCCCCATGCAAACAAGGCAATCAATACTAAAATAGTCGTGATTGATGTTACAAGTGTACGGTTAAGTGTTTGCGTAAGTGAAATATCAATAATTTCTATCGTATCGTCAATGCGTACCTTACGGAAGTTTTCACGTATACGGTCTGATACAACAATCGTATCATTGAGTGAATAACCAATTACCGCAAGAATTGCCGCTAATATAGTTAAATCAAACTCTAAACCTAATACCGAAAATAAACCCACAGTAATGATAACATCGTGTAGTAGTGCACCTACCGCACCTACTGCAAAGCGCCATTCAAAACGAAACGCAACGTAGATTAAGATACAAATAAGCGCAGTTAACATGGCAAGGCCACCCTGCTCTTTTAAGTCTTCACCTACACTTGGGCCTACAAATTCAATACGGCGCATTACTACGCTGTCGTCTGCTTTTTTAAGTGCATCGATTACTTGGTTACCAATTACTTCAGCTTTTACATCGCTACCGCGTGGTGCTAAGCGAACTAAAATTTCTTGGCTTGAACCAAATAGCTGCACTGATGCATCAGCAAAACCATTATCAGCTAGTGCATCACGTACTTTTTTAAGGTCAGCCGGTTGTGAAAAACCCACTTCTACCGCAGTACCGCCGGTAAAATCTAAACCAAAGTTTAGGCCTTTGATAAAAATTGATGCAAACGACGCTAAAATTAGTAGCGTCGAGAAACCCATAGCCACTTTTCGAAGAGACATGAAACGAAGGGTTCTACTACCCAAACTTAAAATTTGCATGTCTGCTCCTTAAATCGAAAGTTTATCAATGCGTTTACCACCAACAAATAAGTTGATTACCGCACGGGTACCAACGATGGCTGTAAACATTGAAGTTAAAATACCAATCGCAAGTGTCACTGCAAAGCCCGCAATCGGACCAGTGCCCACTGCAAACAGTATAATGGCAGCAATTAGTGTCGTGATGTTGGCATCAAATATAGTGCTAAATGCGCTATCGTAACCAAAATGAATCGCTTGTTGAGGGCTACGGCCATCGGCCAGCTCTTCACGAATACGTTCAAAAATAAGTACGTTAGCATCAACCGCCATACCTACCGTTAATACAATACCGGCAATACCTGGTAGCGTAAGTGTAGCGCCCGGAATTAAAGACATAACACCTACAATTAGTACTAAGTTAGCCGCAAGCGCAAGGTTTGCAACCATACCAAAACCTTTGTAGTACACAAGCATAAACACAAGTACAAACGCAAAGCCAAGTGCAACCGCAGTCATACCCGCTTCAATATTTTCTTGTCCTAAGCTTGGACCTACTGTGCGCTCTTCAACAATTTGAATTGGCGCTACAAGTGCACCAGCACGAAGTAGTAAACTTAAGTTATGTGCTTCTGCTGGGTTATCAATGCCAGTAATACGGAACGAGCGATCAAGACGGGCTTGAATCGTTGCTACGTTAATAACTTCTTCAACCTTAATAGGCGGAAGCGCTTTACCGTCTGCATCTTTTTTACCTGATGGCTTGTACTCAATGAATACCGTTGCCATACGCTTACCAATAGCACGCTTGGTAAAGGCATTCATTTTTGCCCCACCTTTGCTATCTAGCGTAATACTTACTTGCGGACGTTGGTATTCATCAGCGCCAGATTGCGCGCCCGTAATATGGCTACCCTCTAAAATAATACGCTTTTTAAGTACAACAGGGTAACCGTCGCGGCTCATGATCATTTCAGTACCCGCTGGGATACGACCTTGGGCTGCAGCGCTAATATCTGCGTTTTCGTCTACTTCACGAAATTCAAGTGTTGCTGTCGCGCCTAAAATTTCTTTAGCACGTGCAGTATCTTGAATACCTGGTAGTTGAACAATAATACGCTCAGCACCTTGGCGTTGTACGTTAGGCTCTGCAACACCAATTTGGTTGATACGGTTACGAATAATCGTTTCATTTTGCTTGATAGCGTAGTCACGAATTTCTTTGAGTTTTTGCTCACTCATTGTCGCAAAAAATGCTTTATCGTTACTGCTGTCATCAATGTAGACATTTAGCGGGTAGCGAGTTTCTAAGAAACTCTCTGCAGCATTTTTGTCTTCTTCGGTACGCATTTCTACACGCATACGATCGGAGCCTGCTACACGGCGAACACTACGATAACGTAGTTTTTCTTCGCGCAGGTCACTGCGAAAATCTTGTTCCATTTGCTCAAGCTGGTTATCAACCGCTGTTGCCATGTCGATTTCCATGGTGAAATGTACGCCACCACTTAAATCAAGACCTAGCTTCATAGGGTTACCACCAACCGCTTTTAACCAAGCTGGTTGAGCAGGTGCCATATTAATAGCAGAAATGTAATCATCGCTCAGCGAATCACGCAGTAAGTCATGCGCTTTAAGCTGCTCTTCAACATTTTTTAAACGAACTAAAATTTGTCCATCTTCAAGTATTGTCGATTTAGCGGTTACATTATTTGTTTTAAGGATTGCGTTTACTTTGTCTACAACACTGAGATCTACATCAGCGCCTTTAGCACCTGAAACTTGTATGGCCGGATCGCGACCATACAAGTTTGGAGAGGCATATAAAAGGCCAATGGCTACCACAGCTAAAACAAGTAAATACTTCCAAACTGGAAACTTGTTTAACACGGGGTCGTCCTTATTATTTTTATAGCGACTTCATTGTGCCTTTTGGCAATACTGCAGATACTGCAGATTTTTGTACTGTAACTTCTGCTTGCTCGTTTAAAGAGATAACGATGAAATCTTTCTCTTCAGAAATTTTCACAATTTTACCCACTAAACCGCCTTGGGTAAGTACTTCATCACCTTTAGCCATCATACTCATTAAGCTTTTGTGCTCTTTAACGCGCTTAGCTTGTGGGCGGTAGATTAAAAAGTAAAAAACCAAACCGAAAATAGCTAACATTATTAGCATTTCCCAACCACCGCCTGCCGCAGGTTGACCAGCTGCTGCGTGTGCATTTGAAATAAATAAACTCATGATACTTCCTCTTTAATTTTAAAGTTTAATTTTTTATATCTGCTAACTCTGGCACATCTTGGCCTCGGCGAGCATAAAAATCTTGTACAAATTCTTCTAATTTACCTTCGCTAATTGCATTACGTAAACCTTCCATAACACGTTGATAGTAACGTAAGTTATGAATTGTGTTTAGTCGCGCACCTAAAATTTCGTTACATTTATCAAGGTGATGCAAATAAGCTCGTGAATAGTTTTTACACGTATGGCAATCACACTCAGGGTCAAGTGGCCCTGTATCTGTTTTATGCACTGCGTTACGTATTTTTACTACACCCGTGGTAATAAATAAATGGCCGTTACGCGCATTACGTGTTGGCATAACACAGTCAAACATATCAATACCACGGCGAACCGACTCAACTAAGTCTTCTGGCTTGCCTACACCCATAAGGTAACGAGGCTTGTCTTCTGGCATTTTAAACGCACAATGATCAAGGATATTCATCATTTCGTTTTTAGGCTCACCTACTGATAGGCCGCCTAATGCATAACCGTCAAAACCAATTTCTTCAAGACCAGCTTGTGATTGTGCACGTAATTCTGGGTACATACCACCTTGGATAATACCAAATAAAGCAGATGGATTATCGCCATGCCCTTCTTTTGAGCGCTTAGCCCAACGAAGAGATAACTCCATAGAATCTTTAGCTTCTTTTTCAGTTGCTGGGTATGGCGTACACTCGTCAAAAATCATAACGATGTCTGAGCCTAAGTCGCGCTGTACTTCCATCGACTTTTCAGGCGACATCATAATTTCATCACCATTTACTGGAGATTGAAATAAAACGCCTTCTTCAGTGATTTTGCGCATTGCGCCTAAGCTAAATACTTGAAAACCGCCTGAGTCAGTTAAAATTGGGAAGTCCCAATTCATAAAGTCGTGTAAATCACCATGTTGTTTAATGATCTCAGTACCTGGGCGAAGCATTAAATGAAAGGTATTACCTAAACATATTTGCGCACCAGTGGCTTTAACTTCATCTGGCGTCATACCTTTTACAGTACCGTAAGTACCAACAGGCATAAAAGCAGGTGTTTCTATTACACCACGGTCAAAAATTAAGCGGCCGCGGCGCGCTTTTCCGTCAGTACAATCTAATTCAAATTTCATATCATCCTCAATGTCGGAAAAACAGTCCAACAAGCTATAATTTAACCGCCTGATTCTACCCTTTTTGCCTCACTAATACTATTAGCTGCGATAAATTCAGTTTTGCCAATTGCCGCAAACAAAAACCCCAGCAACTAAGCTGGGGGTTTTAATATATTCGACTGAGTATTAAACAATATTTTGTTACTTACGTGTTAAAAACATCGCGTCGCCATAACTAAAAAAGCGGTACTGCTGCTCTATTGCAGTATTGTAAGCGCCCATAATATTGTCTTGGCCGCTAAATGCGCTGACTAACATTATAAGCGTTGATTCTGGTAGGTGAAAATTTGTGACCATGGCATCAACAACATTAAATTGATAACCCGGAAAAATAAATATATCGGTATCACCAAAATACGTGTCTAACTTGCCGCCGTGAACTTTAGCAGCCGACTCTAATGAGCGAACTGAAGTTGTGCCTATCGCAATTACACGCCCACCATTTGCTTTAGTTTGCGCAACAGCTGCAACTACGTCATCAGGTACTTCTATGTATTCTGAGTGCATTACATGCTCATCAACACTATCAACTCGTACCGGCTGAAAAGTACCAGCGCCAACGTGTAGCGTAACAAAAGCCATATTTACGCCTTTATCTTTGAGTGCTGTCATTAACTTATCGTCAAAATGTAGACCTGCAGTTGGTGCTGCAACTGCACCTGGTTTTTCACCATAAACAGTTTGATAACGCTCACGGTCAGCATCGGTATCAGGTCGGTCAATATAAGGAGGCAGTGGCATATGGCCAATATCATTAAGTATATCTAACACGTTTTGGCTATGATCGAACTCAAGCTCAAATAAAGTATCGTGGCGTGCAACCATTATTGCCTTGGCTTTGCCTTCTAAAATAACTTCGTTACCGAACTTAAGCGACTTGCTTGCCCGTACATGCGCAAGTACGCGATGCTCATCTAATACCCGCTCTACAAGTACTTCAACTTTTCCGCCTGAAGCTTTTTGACCAAACATACGTGCTGGAATAACGCGTGTATTGTTAAAGACCAATAAATCGCCTTCGTTTACTAGATCAAGTATATCGCTAAACACTTTATGTTCTAAAGTTCCGCTTGGGCCATCTAAAGTGAGTAGACGGCTGCTGGTTCTGTCCGCTTTAGGAAAACGAGCTATTAATTCATCAGGTAAGTCAAAGCTAAAGTCAGCCACGCGCATAATTAGTAATCCACATCATTTAAAATCGCGCCAAGTGTATATGTATCGGATATTAAGCTCAAGAAATCAGCCAAACTTATAATGTCTGTTTGCGTGTTTGCCATTAAATTCTCTTGTTCTTATGGTTAAATGTCACTATTCTTATTCGGCTAAATTATTATAAGTTATATTAGGGGTGTTCAACTCGTGCCAAACCAGCTTAAATTGCTAATATTAAACGCAAGTAGTGCTGAACGTCGCGCGATTAAGGGCACTTTAGAGAGCTTAAATGTATTTACCTTTATTGATGCCCAAGACAGCCAACAAGCTTTAAAGCTTTTGAAACAACACCCTGTTGATATTATAATAACGGGCATTAATGTTGGTAAAATTGATGGCTGGCGCTTTTCTAGGATGATCCGCTCAGGATTATTAAAAACACCAAAAAACACACCAATCTTACTTATTCCGCCAATTTACTGTGAGCGGATTGCCGAAACAACAGCCCGAAGCTATGGGATAGATGCTGTGCTACCGTTTGAGCACAAAGATATGCTCCCTCAAGTACTTGCGAATGTTTTATCTACTCACTTAGAAAAAAGTAGCCGGCTAAACTTATTATTATTAGAGCCACTTCAAAATACGGCCGACAAAATTAGTGAACAGTTAAAGTTAAACTTTGCTATTACTCACGTTACCTCAGCTAAAGCAGCACTCAACGCTTACAACCAACAGCAGTTTTCAATTGTGCTACTCGATGCCACTACATTAAGTGCAGGGAGCTCGAGTGTACTCGTTGAAGAAATACTACAGCACAATTCTAAACAAGCTATTGTTACGATTATAGAAAGTGATGATGCTGATTACGCTGAGCAGCTTTTGCTCTCTGGTGTTACCGATTTTATTAGAGCCCCATACGACCCTTCATTTTTAAATAAAGTGTGTGACCACGCCGCACGACGTGAAGATTTTATGGTGAGTTATGCTGAGTTTGCTTACAAAGTAGAGCAGCTTAGCGTGAGCGAAGTGCGTTACAAAGAGTTATTTTCGGCTCATCAGCGTATTTTATTGCATTTGAATACGGTTGTTTTAGAGCTTGATCAGCAAGGGCATATTCGTTTTATTAACCCTGCATGGGAGACATTAAGCGGTTTTGGTGTTAAATCATCACTACAAACCCCATTAAGCGTTTATTGTAATAACGAAGATAAAGGAAGACTAAATTATACGATTAATGACATTTTACATGGTGGCGAGCAACAGCAACAAATAGAAGTAAAGCTCACCCATAAAAATGGCAATTTAATTTGGGTCGAATGCAGATTACAGCTAATCAAAAATAGTCGTAATAACGCGACCATAACCGCCACTATCGACAACATACACGAACGTAAACAAGCAGAGATCCAACTACGTCATTTAGCACACCATGACCCATTAACTGGTTTACATAACCGTTATTACTTTGATCAACAGCTTAATAAAATATGCCAAGATAAATACACGTATGATGGTATAGAGCATGCTGTTATTTATATTGACCTCGATCACTTTAAAATAATAAACGACAGCAAAGGTCACCACCAAGGTGACATAGTATTAAAAGAAGTGGCGCAATTATTTAAAGCAAATATTGGCGAAGACCATTTGGTGTGCCGAATAGGCGGCGATGAGTTTGCAGTCATACTTACCAATATGAATTTACTGGATGCACACCTTATTGCTGAAGGTGTGTGCAGCGCAATAGAAAAACATGCTTTTAAATCAGAAGATCAGATATACACAATTAGCTGCTCTATCGGTTTAACTCAAATTACGACACAAAACAATGACCCTAATGAATGTTTAAAACAAGCCGATATTGCTTTGTATATTGCCAAAAATTTAGGGCGTAACTTAGTACATTGCTATTCAAAAGAGGACGCCCAAAACAATACACTTCAAACTGGGCTTGAATGGGGTCACGAAATTCGCCAAGCACTGCAGCAAGATAATATTGAACTGCATTACCAACCTATTTGGGATTTTAAAGAGTGTAAAGTTGCTTATTTTGAAGCGCTCTTACGCTTAAAACTCAAAGGTGAACTTGTATACCCAAATCAATTTATTCCCTCTTTAGAGATGCTTAACGACACATTTTTGATGGATCAATGCGTTATACGTAATGCCGTTGCTTGTGTGTCTAAGCACCCAGAGTTAAACCAAGTTGCTATCAATTTGTCAGCACAATCATTTTTAGATGAACGCTTACTGCCATTAATTGAATCAAATCTTGAAAAGTATAACGTGCCCGCTTCGCGGATAATTTTTGAAATAACTGAATCTGCGAGTATTAATAACTTAAAAGCCACTCGTAAAATGATCGAGAAGCTTAATAGCTTAGGCTGTCATTTTTCTATCGATGATTTTGGAACTGGCTTTAGTACATTTAATTATTTAAAGCAGCTTCCGGCACAGCATGTAAAAATTGATGGCTCATTTGTAAGTGGCATGCTTAATGACCCTATAGACTTAGCGTTAGTAAAAGCAATAAATGATATTAGTCGGTCTCTCGGTAAGCTTTCTGTAGCTGAGTACGTTGAAAACGAAGAGATATTTTTTGCACTAAAAGAGATAGGTGTTGATTATGGACAAGGCTACTTTATTGCACGCCCAATACCTGTTGAAAAAGTAAAAGATGAACTTGAAAAAATTTCAAAAAATAAAACGTTTTACCAACAACAAGCTAGCCTAAAATAAACAAAATTAAACAATTTGTTACTACCAATATTACTTTTCTTGCCTATACTTTCAGTATCAAATGAAAAATGTCGTATCTTTTAATGCATTTCACTTTAAAAACATGACATTACCTTTTGGCGACGTAGTACTGATATTTGTATTAGGTTTCAAAGCTATTTGGGCTTTTAAGGAGAAAGGTATGACACAGCTAGTTATGTTATTACTGATTATACATTTTGCAATCGCGTATCAGTGTTATCGTTACGCAAATATTAAAGGCTACCCAGTTAAGGTTTTTACTGTATTAGGCTGCGTGCCTTACTTTAACTTAGTGGTATGGATTTATTTACTATTTTTACCCGAACTTGAACCTTTTGAAAGCCATCTTCAAAATCAAAAGCAGCCTTTATAGGCTGCTTTCATTCATTTCCTATTCTAATTTAGAAAAATCTAAACTACATTGACGCTTTAAAAATACCTCAAGCTGTTGACTAAATAACTTAAAGTCGCGGATCCGCCCCGTAGTTTTACGCCACAATATGCCAATATCTCTATATGCATCACTTTGTGATGGTGTAGCCACCATATTTTTATTATCTAAAATTCCGGCGTTAATCGCCATTTGTGGTAAAAAAGTCACCCCGAGCTGATGCTCAACCATACTCAATAATGTATGCAAGCTTGCTGCTTCGAATGGGTTAATACAACTAGCACGATTTAAATGACATGCACTAAGCGCATGGCCTGTCATACAGTGCTCACGCTCGAGTAAGAATACGCTAGCCTCTGGTAATAGATTAAAGTCGACTACGCCCTTTGCAGCGCTGTAATCCTTATGGTGCACTAAACTAAACTGATCTTTTGCCAATACTTGTGTATGAAATTTATCGGTTTCGTATGGCAGTGCAAGTAGCGCTAAATCAATATGCCCATGCTCAAGTTTATCCAATAGCTTATCACTTGTATCTTCTATTAAAACCAGCTCTAAATCACAAAAGGTTTCTTTACAAAAGTGATACAGAGGAGCCGCTATAAAGCTAGCAATTGTAGGTATAACACCCACTGTTAATTTACCACTCAGTGGTGTTAAAAAGCTTTTAGTGAGCTCTTTTAAACTAATTGTATCGTTAATTATTTTACGAGAGCGCTCAACAACTTCTTCACCAATACTGGTAAACATAAGGCTGCGATTTTCGCGTTCAATAAGCTGGCAACCCAAAGTTTCTTCAAGATTTTGAATAGCACTGCTTAAAGTAGATTGTCCAATAAAACAGGCACTGGCAGCTCTGCCAAAGTGCTGATGTTGATGAACAGCTAATAAATACTGTAGCTGTTTGATACTTGGAAGGTTAGTCATTTTTTCTTTCCACAAATAAAAAGACCCCAACACCTAGGGCATTGAGATCTTTTCAAGCTAAAAGTCTTTGAGTACTTTTTTGTTAAACCCCAAATGCGGTTCTTAGTACGTAGAAAATAACAATAGCAAGGGCAGCGCCAACTGGCAATGTAATTACCCAAGAAACTACGATGTTTCTGATAACACCCATGTTAAGTGCACCAATTCCACGTGCCATACCTACACCTAGTACCGCACCTACTAAGGTTTGAGTAGTAGAGATTGGCATACCAGTACCTGATGCAATAACAACGGTAGAAGCAGCGGCTAGTTCAGCAGCAAAACCACGGCTAGGTGTTAAATGCGTAATACCTTCACCAATCGTTTTGATTACTTTTTTGCCTAAAATAGCAAGACCCGCAACAATACCAAAACCACCTAAAGGTAGAATCCACCAAGCAATAGCGGCTTTCTTAGCAATTTCACCATTGTTTTCAACTATATTTACAACAGCAGCTAATGGACCAATTGCATTAGCGACGTCGTTAGAACCATGTGCAAAGGCCATACAACATGCTGTTAATACCATTAGAACAGCAAACACTTTTTCAACATTGTTGAACTGCATTTGTTTATCTGCTTTTGGATCGATATTTAAACGAGAAATAGCAATTTTACCAATAATAGCAACAACTACTGCAACTGCGATTGCAAGGGCATACCCTTCGGCTGCACCTAAATCAACACCAACATGCTTTAAGCCTTTTTTAATTGTAACCAAGGCCATTATAAAACCTGCTAAACCCATATAAAGTGGTACATAGCGTTTAGCATTTTTTAGTGGTGCATCTGTATTGAAAATAAGTTTTTGTGCACTCATAAATATTAAGTATGCAATAAAGCCTGATATGGCGGGCGTTATAATCCAACTACCAACAATACCACCTACTTTATCCCATTGAATCGCCTCAGTACCTACTGCAACTAACGCAAAACCAATGATTGCACCAATGATTGAGTGAGTCGTTGATACTGGCCAACCTAAGAACGAGGCCATTAATAACCAAGCACCCGCTGCAAATAAAGACGAAATCATACCCAGAACCATAAGCTCCGGAATATCTGCAAACGGTGCCGCATCAATAATTCCTTTACGAATTGTTGATGTAACCTCACCACCCGCTAAGTAAGCGCCTGCAAATTCAAAAATCATCGCAATAAAAATTGCTTGTTTGATTGTAAGTGCTTTTGAACCTACAGATGTACCCATGGCGTTAGCTACGTCGTTCGCGCCAATACCATAAGCCATAAAAAAGCCGACTGCTGCGGCAATTAAAATTAATACCGTGCCGTAAGATGCAATGATATCCATTGTAAAACCTTAATCTTTCGTGTTTGAACTGATTTTAAATTAACGAGCTAACATCAGCTCAAGACGTGATCCTACGCGCTCTGCAATATCTGCAAGCTCGCCAACCCATTCAATGATTTTGTATAAAAACATCACATCAATTGGATTTAACTCACCCTCTACATCACGTAGCTGGCGGCGTACTTTTATCTGCATTTCGTCCGTGTCTTGTTCTATGGCATCCAATTCAACTAACATTTTTTCTACTAAGGTGACTTCTCGACCTTTAAAACCCGTTTCTAACAATTCTTCTAACTCGTTAATTGCCTTTGATGCTTGTTTAGTCGCATCTACACAACGAGTTAAGTAAGCTAAAAAGTCAGTTTGCATAACTTTTGGTATGGTCATTTCACGACCAATTACTCGCCCAGCTATGTCTTTCGCTTTATTGGCAATTTTATCTTGTTGAGTTACTAATTCGAGAAGATCTGTACGCTCTACCGGCATGAATAAACCACGCGGTAACTGTAAACGTATATCTCTTTTCATATCATCAGCTTCACGTTCTAAATTGCGAATAGTGATGCGAAGCTCTTCTGCCTGTACCCACTCTTCTTTAAATACGTGATTAAAAAAAGGTATCAAAGCTTTACTTGCTTGATGAACCTTCTTGATGTGTTCTTCCATTGGTTTGATAGGAGATTTTGCAAATACTCCTAAAAACGCGTTTGTAGGCATAACTGACCCTTTAATCAAATTGATATGCTTTGCAGCATGAATTTTACAGTATTAACCAAGATTGTGAACGCTTTTTATTACTTCACTAAAGCTTGCAATACACAAAGCGGCACTAAGCCGCTTTAATAGAAATACGTGATGGATGAAAAATCATAGTGATTTTTCTATATCTTCTTGAGATGTATGGCGAATATCTTTGCCATTAACAAAATAAATAATGTATTCAGCAATGTTCTGACAGCGATCACCAATACGCTCTAATGAGCGAACAGACCAAACTAAGTCCATGATTTTAGGGATTGAGCGTGGATCTTCCATCATGTAAGTCATTATTTGACGTGTGATAGCTTCATATTCGCGGTCAACTTTTGCATCTTCTTTATGTACTTGAAATGCGCGTTGCACATCCATACGCGCAAATGCATCTAGTACGTCGTGTAGCATTTTTAAAACTTGACGGCCCATATTTTCAATATTTACTAATAAATCTTGCTGATCTTTAGTAAATGAGTCTAGTGCAACTTTAGCAATTCGCTCAGCTTCATCGCCAATACGTTCTAAATCAGCAATTGTTTTTGCAATTGCAATCACTAAACGTAAGTCGCTTGCTGCAGGCTGGCGACGCGCAATAATACGCGTACATTCTTCATCAATGCTTACTTCCATAGCATTCACTTTATAATCGTTCTGACGTACTTTTTGAGCAAGCTCAGCATCGTTACGACTCACCGCATCAAGCGCACTATTTAACTGCTGCTCAACTAATCCACCCATGCTTAATACATGATTACGTACATTTTCTAGCTCTTGGTTAAAACGCCCAGAAATATGTTTATTAATATTATGTTCCATAGTTACCTTCTCTCTTTATCTTGCACAACACGCTATAACGGACTAATTAACCGTAACGACCGGTAATGTAATCTTCGGTCTTTTTCTTCGTTGGTGTAGTAAATAAGGTATTTGTGTCTGAGTACTCAATCAATTCGCCCATATACATAAAGGCTGTTTGATCAGATACGCGTGCCGCTTGTTGCATGTTATGAGTAACAATAACAACGGTAAATTGGTTTTTTAAATCGTTTATTAGCTCTTCGATTACCAAAGTAGAAATTGGGTCGAGTGCTGATGTTGGTTCATCAAGTAAAAGTACCTCAGGCTCAATTGCAATTGAGCGAGCAATAACTAAACGCTGTTGCTGACCACCCGATAAGCCAAACGCGCTATCGTGTAATCTATCTTTTACTTCATCCCATAAAGCAGCACCACGAAGTGATTGCTCTACCACTTCGTCTAACTTACGCTTCTCTTTAATGCCTTGTAAGCGTAGGCCATAAACCACATTTTCATAAATTGATTTAGGAAATGGGTTAGGACGCTGAAACACCATACCTACATTACGACGAAGTGCTGCTACATCTACGCTCTTATCGTAAATGTTTTGACCGTGAAGTAATATTTCACCTTCAATACGACAAATATCAACCAAATCGTTCATGCGGTTAATACAACGTAATAGAGTTGATTTACCACAACCTGATGGTCCTATAAACGCAGTTACTTGGCCTTTTGGAATGTTCATATTTACTTTATTAAGCGCTTGCTTATCACCGTAGTAAAGATCGAGATCTTTAATCTCTAGCGCTTTTTGGTCATCCGTTAAATTTTCTAGGTCTAACTTCTGGCCTATATTAGCTTGGTTTACTTTTGGAGCGACTGTAATCATTTTTGTTACCTATAAAATCTTTACTAATTAGTGTTCAAGCGATCTGAATTTTTCACGTAAATGGTTACGTATACCAATGGCCGTTATGTTTAGGGTAATAATCACCGACACCAATAAAAAGGCCGTTGCGTATACCAGCGGGCGTGCCGCTTCAACATTAGGGCTTTGGAAGCCAACATCGTATATATGAAAGCCTAAGTGCATGAACTTTCTATCTAAGTGAAAATACGGGAAGTTGCCATCAAGTGGTAATGTAGGGGCCATTTTTACGACGCCTACTAGCATTAACGGTGCAACTTCACCTGCAGCACGCGCAACTGCCAGTATTAAACCGGTCATAATTGCAGGGCTTGCCATTGGAATAATTATGCGCCATAACGTTTCTACTTTTGTTGCGCCAAGCGCTAGTGAACCATCACGTACGGTACTTGGAATACGAGATAAACCTTCTTCAGTCGATACAATAACAACTGGCAGCGTTAGTATAGCGAGCGTTAATGCCGACCACATTACACCTGGCGTACCAAATACTGGCGTTGGCGACGATTCTGGATAAAATAGTTGGTCTAAGCTACCACCTAACATGTATACAAAAAAGCCAAGGCCAAATACACCATATACAATTGAAGGAACACCAGCCAAGTTAATCACCGCGATACGAATCATTTTAGTGATTGCATTTTTAGCGGCGTACTCGTGTAAGTAAATTGCAGCAACAACGCCAAACGGTGTCACTATTACAGCCATCAACATAACCATAAACACAGTACCAAATATAGCAGGGAAAACACCGCCCTCTGTATTTGCTTCACGTGGATCATCAGATACAAACTTACCTAGCTGTACAAAATAGTGACCTAGCTTTGCAAAAAAGCCCATGTCGTTTGGAAACCAAACATCAAGTACTTGGTACATCGGAATCGTTACAACCTCACCGCGCATATCTTTTACAGTTACGTGGTCACGCTTAGCTTGCTTGCGTAGTGCAAATAAATCTTTTTCAAGTACACCATACTGTGCACGTAATTCAGCACGCTCTTGAGCAAGCTCAGCAACACGCTCATCAGTAAGTGCATTATCGAGTAAGTAGCCCTTTTCTTTTAAACGAAGGCGTTCAAGTGCGTAGTTAATATGCCCAATGTCACCATTTTGTAAATCAAGTGCTTCGTCGTTTAAATCCACGGCACGCTCTACAAGTTCATGTAGAGCTTCAATTTTATCGCCTTCGACTGGTTTACCATCTTTAATTACACTTTCAACATAACCATAAAAATTACCGTTTTTACTACGCTCAAATACAGCAAGCGTTGCAGGCGTTGTTTTATTTTTAATGTCGGTTTCTAATATCCAACGAAAGTCTAAATCTACATACTCACGATTACCTGTTTTAATAAGTAAGCGCTCTATTTCTTCTTTTTCAAATCCGCTAACGTCAATACCTGTCGCGGCTAAACGCGTTTTTGGTACTAATTCACGGTCATAAACTTCGCCAATAACGGTTTGTTTTGAAATTGACCCTTCAAGTTCAAACTGCACAACTTCTGAAGGCCAGAAAAAACTTAATCCTTTCCAGGCTATCATTGCTAATAAGCCTAGAACTGAAATTAAACTGATGCTCACTGCACCACCGGTCATCCAAATCCAAGGAGAACCAGACTTAAACCACTGCTTTACCATGTCATGTCTCTCCGCTTACATTGAGCTATATTTTTCACGCAGTTGCTGGCGAACAAACTCAGCGACTGTGTTAAAAATGAATGTGAATATGAATAGTACAAAGGCCGCTAAGAACAATATTCTGTAATGCGAACTACCTACTTCTGATTCAGGCATTTCAACTGCAATATTTGCTGCAAGCGTACGCATACCTTGGAAGATGCTCCAATCCATAATAGGTGTATTACCCGTTGCCATAAGTACAATCATGGTTTCGCCAACGGCTCGGCCAAGTCCCATCATTACCGCAGAGAAAATACCAGGGCTTGCTGTAAGTAATACAACACGTATTAGTGTTTGCCACTGCGTTGCACCTAATGCTAATGAGCCATTTGATAAATGCTTTGGAACACTAAATACGGCGTCTTCTGCAATTGAGAATATAGTTGGAATAACTGCAAACCCCATCGCAATACCTACAACAAGCGAGTTACGTTGATCGAATGTCATACCCAGCTCATTTGTTAAGTACTGACGTACATTGCCGTCAAACATCCAAAGCTCAACAAATTCACTCATCGCAAACGAAAACCAGCCAATAAGTAAAACGACCGGAATAAGGATAATTGAATGAGATCCTTCAGGAATTCGATGACGAATTTTGGTTGGTAATTTAGTCCAAGCTAAACCTGTCGCTAACATACCTAAAGGTAATAATATGAGTAACCCAACAATTGCAGGTAAGTGCTCTTCTATCAATGGAGCTAACCAAAGACCGGCTAAAAAACCTAAAATAACGGTTGGTAATGCTTCCATTATTTCAACAGTGGGCTTAACTACCTTACGTAATTTACTCGACATAAAGTATGCCGTGTAAATTGCCGCCGAAAGCGCAATAGGCACTGCAAATAACATCGCGTAAAGGGCTGCTTTTAATGTACCAAACGAAATTGGCACTAATGAAAACTTAGATTCAAAGTCATCACTGGCTGATGTTGACTGCCATATATAACCTGGCTCTGGGTAACCTTCGTACCACACTTCTTGCCAAAGCGCTGACCAAGTGACTTCTGGATGCTCGTTATGTATTTCTAATACTGTTAGTTTGTTATCCGCCAAAATTAATGCAGCATTTGAACGTGGTGCAATTGCAAAGTTTTGTATTGCGCCTTCACTTACTTTACCTTGCCATAATTTTGCTTCGCTTGTTGTGTAGTACACCCCAAGCTCACCGTTACTGCTGGTCGTAAAAAAAGTACGACGATAGAACTCTGTAAATACATTTAATTTACTTTGCTTAGTCGTTTCAAATGAACGTATTTTTTGATATTCGCGGCCAGTGTCAGTGTTAACTTCAAACCACTGCGAAACTTCGCCGTTATCATTGGCAAGCATTAATGAGTTTGCACCTGCTAGTAATTGTGCAGATACAATATTGGCATTTTCTTCGTTAGCTGAAAGTAACTGAATTTGTTCTACATCACTTGGGTCACGTGTATCGTATACGTAAACTTGATTAGCAGAACGTACAAAAGTACGGGTTGTATCTGGAGACATTAATAGCTCATCTACACGCCCTTCAACATCTAGCTCTGTGCGCTCAACAACCCACTCAACTTCGCCAGTAAACATATTCTCTTCAGCAACAAAACTGCTAAACAGCACCCGTTTGTCTTCTGTAAGTGCGACAACGGCTGTTCTGTCTTCATAGTGGCTAAATGCAAAGCGTTTAATAGCTGAGCCTTGTTCATCTACTTCCAAAGCCATTTCCCCAAGAGGAAAGTCTAAACGAGGCGTTAATTTACGCTCGTTATTAGGAAAGGTGACCAAAAATTTAGGTGCTACGACCATTACAGTGCCATCTTTTAAACCAAACGCATAATGCCCTTGAAAAGGCGCGCTAGTTGCAAAGCTTGTTGCATCACTTGGTAGCTCGGCGTTTAATGTTTTAAGCTTTTTACCAAAGCTGCCATCTTGCACACTGTAAAAATCAACCTGCCCTTGCTGACTGAGTAAATAAGCAACTTCAGTTTGCTCTTCTACACCTAGGCCTGCTATTTGCTGCGAATTAGCGACCTGAAAGCTATCGCGTTTTTCTACTTTTGCTGATTCAAAAATTGGCTGTACTACATAAAGAAGGTAAAAAAATATTAATAGCAGTGCTACCAATACCATTATCCCACCTGCGGTTATACCAAATTTGGCAAACCGATCTTTAAATAGACGGCTTCGATCCGTATTAAAAGTCGGTTTATTCGGATTTGAAGTCATCAAAACACCCTTAAATCTTAACGTTGAATAAATTATATTTCATCAAGATGACAGTAATGTTACAGCAGTAATAATAAGCACGTTAAAACGGTTTTAAATAAAACTAGCGAAGAAAATCGCTAAATAAGTCTCATATAGATGATTTTTAAGTGAACTAAATTATAAAATAATTGGACAAAGCATTTATCGAGGTCAATACTAAAAGAGTACTTACTAAATAAGAATGACTATTAATACCGCGTATAGTCAACACAACCATATTCATTTTTATTGCTTTAAAATTAACGATTTATAGAAAGTACAACAACACACAATTTAGATTAGACAATACACTTAATGCCTATGCATTTACTTTCTTTGGGCTTAAAAAGAGAATTATTTATGAAGCAGTTGGTTATAACTATTTTAGGGAAAGATCGCCCTGGTTTAGTAGAGAGCATCTCATCAGTCGTATTACAAAATCATGGCAACTGGCTTAGTAGTAACTTAAGCCATTTATTAGGTCATTTTGCAGGTATTATTCAACTTGAAGTTGCTGAGGAGCATTTTCAATCATTACAAAGTGCTTTAAATAAGTTACCTAAGTTAGACGTTCGTATTGAAACCGGAAACACAGAGATTGAACCATCAACACTAGAGCAAATTAATCTAGTTATAACAGGTAACGACCGTCCTGGGATTGTTCAAGAACTGGCAAGTGTAATACGTCATAAAGGCGCTAATATTACTCACTTAAATTCAAGACAACAAAGTGCACCTAATTGGGGAGTGCCTATTTTTAGCGCTGTTGCTACTGTTACTTTGCCAAATGGTATGGATAAAGACGAAGTTATTGAAGCATTGGAATCAATTACAAGTGATTTAATTGTAGATACAGAAGAAGTTTAACCTCCATTTATGCGTGCCATACAACTGACACGCATACCATTTTAGTCCATCAAAATGCTCTGCAGATTATTTAACGCAGACATAAAATAAGCCGATGCAAGCATCAGCTATTTTAAATAATCACCTTAAAGCTAATAAGAGCGAGATAAACTCAGTAATCCCGCTCTTTTATAAAGCTACATATCCATATGACGATTAGTACTTTGCATCATTTGCTTTATACCTTGCTTTTCAAGCTCTAGTATTTGTTGAAGCTTTTCTTGCCCACTTTGAGTTTCAGCGCGTTCAAGTAAGTATTCATATAACTCAATCACTTTTTGATGTCGCTCTGATAAGTAAGCTTGAATAACTTTCTCATCAAATTGCTGGTCTTTACTAATGTCTTCGAAAGTAATTAGCTCAGGATTTTTAGCAAAGTATTCATAACTGTACGTATCGAGCGTATTTATTTCAGTTATCGCTTTAAACCCGACTAAATCTTCGGCGAGTTTTTTTTCGTAATTTAGGTAGTAGTCCACCAGCATTGCATTATGTTCATCGAGTAAATCCTTTACGCTATAAAAATTAGCCGCCATTTGCGTATGAAACAAAACGGTCCAATCGTATACCTCTTTAATTGTTTTAACTTGCATGTGCATTCCTTACTTAGTTGACTGTATAGGTAATACACTGCGTAAAGCGTGCCAATTAAAAAGCCATTTAAAAACAGTTGGTTAATTTAAATATGAGTAATAACTAGCTCTTTAATAGAACAACTTACAAATTATAGGTAATTTTTATAGAGCAATGCGTGGGTAGTAACCGCACTGCTCTATCGTCTTGTTGCTTTACATTATTTAAGTCCTTGTTTGCGCCACAGTAGGTAAACCGCAGGAATAACAAGTAAGGTGAGTACAATTGCACTGCCCATACCGCCAACCATAGGTGCAGCTATTCGACTCATTACTTTGCTTCCGGTGCCTGTGCCATACAGCACAGGTAGCAAGCCAATAATAATTGTCGCGACAGTCATCATAACCGGGCGTACTCGAAGCCCTGCACCTTCAATAATAGCTTGCTGTAATTGCACTAAACTAAGTGGCTTATCTGCCTGCTCTGCTTCGATGCATTTTTCTTGATAGGCTTGGTTTAAATACACCAACATAATGACCCCAATTTCTACCGCTACCCCAGCTAAGGCAATAAAACCTACACCCACTGCAACTGAAAAGTTAAAGCCCTCTAAATACATTAGCCATACGCCACCAATCATTGCCAGTGGCAACGTAGCCATAATAATAGTGACCTCAGCAAAGCTTCTAAAATTAAGATAAAGCAACACAATAATAATCGCTAATGTAAGTGGTAATACATAAGTCAGTTTGTCTTTAGCGCGCTGCATGTATTCATACTGCCCAGCCCACGTAATTGAGTAGCCAGCAGGTAGTATTAGGTCCTTATCGAGCACTTGCTGAGCGTGCTCAACGTAAGTACCAATATCAACGCCATCTATATCAATAAAACTCCAACCGTTTAAACGTGCATTTTCGCTTTTTATACCAGGCGGTCCATCTTCAATAAATACATTGGCTACATCACCAAGTGCTATACGCTGCCCTGTAGGCGTTACAATGGGTAACAACATTAGCTCTTCTGGCGAGTCTCTGTATGCTTGCGGGTAACGCAAATTAACTGGGTAGCGCTCTTGCCCTTCTACGGTTTGAGTTACGTTTGTACCACCAATTGCAGTAGATACAACTTGCTGTATGTCGCTAATATTTAAGCTATAGCGCGCGGCTTTTTCACGATTTATATCTACTTTTATATAACGTCCACCGGCTACTCGCTCTGAGTAAACCGATGCAGTGCCTTGTAGATCTTTTAAAAGCACTTCTATTTGTTGACCAATTTTTTGAATTTCACTCAACTTTGGTCCCGCAACTTTAATGCCCACGGGAGTTTTAATACCGGTTGCGAGCATATCAATACGTGTTTTAATTGGCATTACCCACGCATTCGTCAACCCCGGAAACTTAACCAAACCGTCGAGTTCTTTTTTAAGTTTTTCAAGGGTCATACCATCGCGCCATTCATCTTTTGGTTTTAACTGAATAAACGTCTCTATCATTGTAAGCGGCGCAGGATCTGTTGCAGTTTCTGCTCGCCCAACTTTACCAAATACTGTTTTAACCTCGGGTACTGTGGCAATTAGCTTGTCGGTTTGCTGTAGTATTTCGCGCGCTTTACCTACCGATAAACCAGGATACGTTGTGGGCATATACATTAAGTCGCCCTCATCAAGTGGCGGAATAAATTCACTGCCTATTTTGTTTACCGGGTAAAAGCCAATAACAGAAACAACCACCGCGAGTACCAATGTCATTTTTGGAAATTTAAGCACCCAGTTAAGTAGTGGGCGATACGCTGCGACGAGTAATCGGTTAACTGGATTTTTTTGCTCCGAAATAACTTTACCTCTAATAAAGTAACCCATTAATACCGGCACCAAGGTAATCGCAAGCCCAGCAGACGCTGCCATAGCATAGGTTTTAGTGTAAGCCAGTGGCGCAAACATACGTCCTTCTTGCGCTTCTAAAATAAATACCGGCATAAAGCTGACGGTAATAATTAATAAACTAAAAAATAATGCAGGACCCACTTCACTCGCCGATTTAGCCACAACTTCCCAGCGGTTTTCGTTGGTAAGGGGCGTTTTTTCCATATGTTTGTGCATATTTTCAATCATGACGATAGCGCCGTCGGTCATTGCACCTATCGCTATTGCAATTCCTCCTAAAGACATAATGTTGGCGTTAATCCCCTGCCAATACATAATTATAAATGCCGTTAAAATCCCAAGCGGTAACGTAATAATCGCCACCAATGATGAGCGCACATGAAACAAAAACACCACACACACCAAAGCAACTACAATCAGCTCTTCAATTAGCTTACTTGTTAGATTATCTACCGCGTTATTAATTAAGTTGGAGCGATCGTACACAGGGATTATTTCAACGCCCTCTGGTAATCCCTTTTTAAGTGATTCTAATTTTGCTTTTACCAGCTCAATAGTTTTTTGTGCATTTTCGCCATAGCGCATAATAACAATGCCGCCGGTTACTTCGCCTTCGCCATTAAGCTCTGCAATACCACGGCGCATTTGCGGCCCGACTCTAATATCGGCTACATCACGCAATTGCAGCGCAGTACCATTAGCGTTTACACCAAGCGGAATAGCTTCTAGGTCGGCAACACTTTTAATGTAGCCTGTGCTTGTTACCATGTATTCAGCTTCAGCCATTTCAACTACCGAGGCGCCCATCTCTTGGTTGCCTTGTTGAATCGCCGTTTGAATAAGGCTAAGCGGGATACCATATGCACGTAATTTATCAGGCTCTACATTGACTTGGTATTGCTTAACCATGCCACCAACAGCAGCCACTTCAGATACACCGGGCACAGTTTGTAGCTCAAACTTTAAAAACCAATCTTGTAAGCTTCGTAGCTGACTAATATCGTGTTTATTTGTTTTATCAATTAGTGCGTATAAGTAAATCCAACCTACGCCTGTTGCATCAGGGCCAAGCTCTGGCGTAGCGCTATCGGGCAATCGGTTTGCTGCTTGGCTTAGGTATTCTTGTACTCGGCTACGCGCCCAATACAAATCAGTTTTTTCGTCAAAAATAACGTAAACGTACGAGTCACCAAAAAACGAAAAACCCCTTACAGTTTGTGCACCCGGCACAGAAAGCATTGCAGTGGTGAGCGGAAATGTAACTTGGTCTTGCACTACTTGCGGCGCTTGCCCCGGGTAAGTAGTTTTTATAATGACCTGAACATCAGATAAGTCAGGTAAGGCATCCACGGGCGTATTTTTTAGTGCAAACAATCCTCCACCCAGTAAAATTAATGTAAGCAACAACACAAAAAAGCGATTGCCAACAGACCAGCGAATAATGGCAGTTATCATAATGGCTCCTAGTGAGAACTATGTTGCATAGGTTGCATAGTAGAATGATCAATCAGCTCTGCGTTTTGCGCTTTAGTAATTACAAATTCATCATTAATAATGCTAAAAGTAAAATTAATATGCTGGGCATTTTCAAACTGAGTAATATCAATATCTGGCGCTAATACAAAGTCCATTGTGGCGGGTTCTCGATTCCATTTTTCAATGGCTTCTCGACTAATATTTATAATGCGATTTTGTGTATCTATGGCATTAATAGTGCCGTTAACCGTGGCGCTTTGTGGCTGCATATCCATGTTCATATTAGAGTCTGAACCAGAATCCGAGCTCATACCTGAGCTAATACCAGAACTAGGCATTTCCATTCGCTTAAAGTCAGAGCTTTTACTCGATTCAGAGTCTATTAAAAATTGCGCTGAAGTCACTACCGTGTCACCTGTCATTACACCTGACAAAATCACCGCTTCATTACTATTAATTTGCCCAACGTCGACTTCTACCGATTTAAAACGACCCTCACCTAATGCAATAACTACACGGTTTTGATGCTGCGTGCGAATTACCGCTTCTTTAGAGACTGTAAATTGCGCCTTACTCGCTTTAGCGTGAATGCTCACTTGTGCAAACATATTTGGTTTTAACCGATGATCTGCATTTTCAAACCTAAGCCTTACACGCAGAGTCCGGTTTTTAGCATCAAGCGCGGGGTAAATGTAATCAACCTTACCTTCCCACTTTTGACCTTTTAAGTAATCAAGTGTCATTGTAACGGGCAACCCAACACTCACTTGTTCTGATTGGCGCTCGAACACTTCCGCCTCTACCCAAATTTCATCAAGCTGGGCAATACTCATCATTGATGTGCCTGGTTTAACGTAAAAGCCTTCTCGTACTGTTAGCTCATCTACCACACCACTTTGCTTTGCGTAAAAAGTAATATTTTGCATTATCTTTTTATTTTTTTGTAAGCGCTCGATAAATCCATCAGACACATTTAACGACTCTAAACGCGCCTTTGCAGCCCGAATTAACACGGTATTATTACGATTAACCGCCAATAAAAGCTCTTCCTGTGCGTTCACCAATTGTGGTGAATACAATGTATATAAAGGCTCACCGGCTTTAACTTCTGCGCCTTGTGCTTTAACATATAAACTTTCAATCCAGCCTTCTACACGCGGATGAATGTGAATAAGTTGGTCTTGGTTATATTGCACATAACCCACAGTATTTATATCGCTGTGAAGTGTTTTAAGCTCTACTTTGGCAGTTCTTACACCAAAGTTATTAACTACTGCAGGCGAAATAGTTACAGCACCAGGTCCATCCTGAGCGTTGCTAGCGTTTTCATACACAGGTACTAAATCCATTCCCATTGGCGAAAGCCCTGGCGTGTCACGCCTGTAATTACTATCCATAGGGGCTACCCAATATAAGGGCTGTTTGTCTGCGCTTTGTTGTTCATTCATTGCCGAGTTGCTAGGTAAAAACTGCATTACTAAGCCGCCTATTAACCCAAAGGCGCCTGCGCCAACTAAGGCGGCAACAAGTAACTTTAAATTAGTATTCATTGTGTAATTCTCCAGTTTGCTCGCTCATTACTTGGGGGTCTAAGCTACTTGCATAATAATTAAGGCGGGCGGTAATAATATGTTGATCTACTTGAATATTCAGTGCATCAATTTTGGCGTTAAGTTCACTAATGCGCGCGCGCATCACGTCAGAAAAATCCCCGTCGTCGCGTGTATAAGCATTTAGTGTTGCCTGAGATTGCTCTGACATTTGCGGTAATAACGTATTTTGATAAAGCGCATCGCGTTTTTGCAAACGAGCGAGTTGGCTAAACTCCTTAAAGTACATGCCTTTGAGTTTTTGAAGCGCCACCAGCTTTTGTGTTTTAGTAGCTTCTGCACTCGCAATAGCCGATTTAACCTGTTGATCTTGTCTGTTATCAGTAAACAATGGCAAATCAATACTAAACCCTACAGAGAGTAAATCAGCTCGCGACTCACCCATCGGGGTATCATCCCGGTAACCATAACCCACATTAACGCCCATCTGAGGTTTGTAGCTTTGCTTAGCGAGTGCAACTTCGGTTTGCTTTGCCGTTACGGTTTTATCTATCGCAATAATTGCGGGATGCGTCATAAGCAACTGTATTAGCTCATCAAATTCAAGGCTCGCAAAATCAACCAGCCCTGCGGTTTTAGTAAACTCAGTATTTAAAGGCTGCATAAGCATATTCATAGGTAACCACTGTGCTAAACGGTTTTTAGCACTTTCAAATTGCTGCTCAAGCATAACCAGCTTATCTTCAAGACGGGTGAGTTCTAATTGCGCACGAATAATATCTTGCTGACGTGTTTTACCTAAGGTGCTTGCGTAGCTTGCTTCGGTAATGTCAATAAGTTGAGTAAATAGCCCTTTATCTAGCTCAATTAAAGCAATACTTCGCTGAGCACGATACGCGTTTAACCACGACTCAATCACAATTGCTTTTACTTGTGCTAAGCGATCGGCGCGCTGCGAAGGGTATTGTTGAGCAGACTGTGCTAATGCTTTTTGTCTAAGCGCTAAACTATTCCCTCGGCTAAACTTTTGGCTCAAATCAACTTTAAGCTGCGTCATCCCTTCTTGATCAAACGCATAACCGTTAGTAGGTAAGTTGAGTAAGCCAACCGTTAAAACAGGATCGGGTAAGGTGCCAGCGGCAATGCTTTGCGCTATTGCTGCATCTTCTTGGTAGCCACTCGCTTTTAGCCATGGCTCATGCGTTAGCGCATAATTAAGCGCTTGCGTTAAGCTAAGCGTTTGCTCATTACTAGTTTGCTTTAGTGTTTCGGTATTTAGGTTATTTTGATTGTTTTGCGCATTAACGGCTGTGCTAAATAACACAACACTACATAATACGACTTTAATACTTACAGCGTGGTTCATCACCTGCTCCATCTAAAAATAAAAGAAAATCTTAAATTAGGAAGCAAAAAAGGTGTTTAGGAGTTACCAATAAACGGGGTTACCGCAATTTTTACATACACCTATCCTGCTATTAAGCAGACATAGGAGGGCGGTAGAGTGAACGAGGTATATTAATTTGTGTAGTAAATACACGTACATTTACTTTTTCAGATTCAAGTAAAGTAACGCTAAATAAAGTATCAACATTAAGCATTGAGTTAGCAGCGCAGCCACTCATAGGGCATTTACAGTCATTTTGTGGCGTACTTTCGTCGTCGCAACAATCCATCTGCATCATATTTTCAGACATGCTAACGACAGCTGTTGCATCACTACTTTGTGTCATTGGCATTTGGGCATGCGTTGCTGTCTTAGTTGGCATATGTGGCATTTCGCATACCATAGCTACAGACGCAACTGCCTGACCCACAAAAGTGAGCAGTAAAGTTATCATGAGTAAACTAGAGTAAAAACGTTGCAACATTATGCCTTTTAATAAACTTTAAAATGATTGTAAGGTAACCTAACGGCAACCACAAATACTTTAATTATGTAGACTGCGGTTTAGCAGGTGTTTTAATTAAGTTACTCGCGATAATTGCAAATATACAATATGCGCTAAAATACCAAAACCCTTCACCAAATTGTGCATTCATAACAAGTAGCTCGCCACTTTTACCATGGGCGTTACCTGCTAAGTAAGTCACTATTAATGCAATAACAAATACATCAACCATGCTCCACTTACTTAATGCACAAATAACCAGACCGAGCTTTTGCTTAAACCCATTCAAAGGTAGGCAACAATAAAGCAACTGTAATAATAGCTTTAAGCTTGGAATAACAATAGAAAACAACCCCACTAAAGCGGCTACAAATAAATTATTATTGCTAGCAAGCTCTTTAACTGTGCCTAAAATACTTTGTGTTTTGTTATAGGCGCTAATCTCACCTTCTAACTTATCAAGCCCTAGCATGTTCGAGAACATCATTAGCATACTGCGAGTTCGACCATCGCCCTCTTCAGCCAGCATTTCAATACCCGCTTGCGCTAGTTTTGATTTATCTATGTTGCCCTCTATTGTTAATACTGGTTTTGTAATACCAGGAAACAATAAACAAAGAGCAACCACTACACTTATAACCGACAACCAATTACGCATATTTATTCTGCTATTGCCTCAATAATGTCGTCACTGTATAAAACAGCATCCAGTAAAAAATTAAATATATGCCCAACATGTTGTTCGGGATTTATTTTAGCTAGTTGAACCATCGCCTTATCAATATTATCTACTTCAAACTCTTTTATTAGCGATAAACACTCACCTAAAGTGCCTTTTTCAAGTAGTAACGCATCAGATATTGCAGCATCTAAAGTAAACTCTTTAACTATGTCTTTTAAATCGCCATCTAAAATGGCATCAAGCACAGAAAACAAACCCACTAGATAGCCTTGCTCAGTCAGTTCTTTATTATTTTGCTCTAAAATAAGCGACATAAATTGTGCCCGAGTTAAAGCAAGCTTAGTTAACTCAGTTGGTTTTTCGACCCCCAACTCACTAATTGCTAATACACGAACAAATTGCCTTATTGTATCTTCACCTAAATAAATAACCGCTTGTGAAATAGAAGTAATAACTAAATTTGCTTTGCCTGAACGCGCGTTAGCCAGCTTTAAAACCCTGGCTGTTATGGCTACATCTCTGGCCACTCGTTGATGAACTTCTTTAAAGCAAAGTGTTTGTTTTGCTGTAAAACGCAATAGATCAAAAACAGTTAACTTTGAAGGCTCTACACCTTTATACGTAATCATTTCTGGGCGAGAAAAAAAGAACCCCTGAAATAAATCACAGCCTGCCAATTTTAATATATTAAATTGTTCATGCGTCTCTATTCGTTCAACAATTATTTTTGCATGTGGATTTGCGCGTTTTATTTTTTTAATGCGCATATTGGTTTTAATAACCGGATCATCTATCTCAATTTTTATGTAATCAACATGTGCTAATAGTGGCTCCCATTTTGGATCGCCATCGTAATCATCAAGTGCAAAAACATACCCTTCTTTTTTAAGTTCTTGCACACGCTCAGCAACCGCAGGAATATTACCCGTGCGCTCTACTATTTCAATAACACTATTTTCTGGCAATAAAAGTTTGGGAAAGTTATCGAGAATAGTTTCTGATGACAAGTTTATAAAAGCTAAATGATGCGCGGTAAGTCTATCTAAACCTACCAACATTAATGCATTAAAAAACAGGCGGCTTGTCGCATGCACATCAGAAGTGCCCACAGGAAACGCATTATTGGCTGAATCTCGATAGAGTAGTTCGTATGAGAAAACATTCTGATCTATATCAAAAATAGGTTGCCGGGCGACAAACTGAGTTATTTTTTGTACCTCATCAGGTATGTTATTTAATTTCACTTGGCTCTAAACCTATAAATAAGAGATGGCAAAACAGCCAATAATACGTGTACTTTAATGCAACTCGCATAAGATAAACATAGTAACCATTACAAAACAGCTAAAACTACACAATACTCATATAATAACTTTAATATAAAAGGTGGAGCTTTGACCAACTTTTTTCAGATATTAAAAGTTTGTCTTTTGCTATTTATATTTTCAACTTTAGCAAAGCCTAACACCACGCCCTTAAAATATAATGTGGGTGCATCTGGCAACCATTATCCATTTTATACAAACGATTCAGCCAAACCAGGCATTCCCCCCCGGAATAATCAAAAAAGCACTCAAGGCTATATAAAAAGTATTAAAGATAAGTGTATGAGTAATATACCCACACAAAATTAAGGGACTAATGGCGCAGAGCTCGTGTTTTGGAGTATAATAGCAGCAATGTTAACTCGACCAGAATCAGAAAGAGCCCCATGAGTATTGAAAAAGCCTTAATCGAACGTAGTAATAATCAATGTGAATTGTGTGCAGCCACCGAGAACTTATCTGTTTATGAAGTACCACCGGTAACTGAAACCCACTCAGATAAATGTATTTACACGTGTCAAACATGTAAAGATCAAATCGAGAATAACAGCGAAATAATGCCTACACATTGGCACTGTTTAAACGATAGCATGTGGAGCCAAACTCCTGCAGTACAAGTTGTAGCTTACAGAATGCTTTCGCGTTTAGCGCCTGATAATGGCTGGGCACAAGATGCGCTAGACATGATTTACCTTGAAGAAGACACGCTAACCTGGGCTAAAAAAGCACTTGCCGAAGATGACGATTTAAAGCATGTAGATAGTAACGGTGTAGTACTTCAAGCAGGCGATACTGTTACCCTAATTAAAGACTTAGACGTTAAAGGCAGTAGCCTTACCGCTAAACGTGGAACAGCTGTTCGTAATATTGGCCTAACCAGCAACCCTGAACATATTGAAGGGCGAGTTGACGGCCAGCGCATTGTTATTTTAACTAAGTTTGTTAAAAAATAATCGTTTGTTTTTAATTATTAAAGGCGCTAATGCGCCTTTTTTTATGTTTAAAATAAGTTAAGGAATGATTAAGTAACTAGGTAATACACTAAGGACATAATATTGAGTAAGGATAACCAACATGGAAAAGCATCAAGCAGTATCTTCGCGTAAAAAGGCAGTTGCAGGGATTGGCTTATTGGCGCTTAGCGCTTTTGCAGTAACTGGCTGCGGTGAGCAAACTAAATCGACTGAAAACACAGAAATTGCAGAAGCAATAACCAGCCTAACTATCCAAGCTAGCTACAAAGATCGCAGTATGCTTCGCCCTGGCTCGCAATTAATAGTTACGCTTTCCAATGTATCTAAAATGGATGTAAAAGCCGATATAATCACACAAGAAGTGATTGATGTAACCCAAGCCCCGCCATTTACCGTTGAGCTAATTTATGATGCCAGCAAAATTAGCGATAAACATCGCTATAGCCTAAGCGCCAGAATTATAAATAAAGACAAAGTGCTTTACACAAGTACAACAAATCATGACCCGTTTGCAGAATCACAGTTAACTACCCCCTATAAAATTGAGCTTTCAAAAGTGTCGACTCAAAAACCCGATGTAACACTCACAAATACTTACTGGAAAGCAATAACAATAAATGCTCAAACTGTGAATGTTACAACTAAAGAACCATTCATTCAGTTCAATAAAGACCACCGCGTTAATGGCTTTTTAGGCTGTAATAATTTTAGCGGAAGCTATAGCACCGAGCAGCAAACAATTACACTTAGTCAGCTAGCAAGTACAAAAAAGATGTGCTCGGATAATATGAGCCAAGAAGCGGCTATGTCTGACGTACTTAGCAAAACTTCAAAGTGGGAAATAACAGGTGAATCACTAAAACTTAAAAACAGTCGCGGTAATACGCTTGCTACTTTTAGTGCGGTTTATTTTAATTAATATTTAGCTCCCTTATATATATTACCTAACACATTCGTATTGATTTTAAATAAAATGCCCAGCAAAGCTGGGCATTTTATTATTCGTTATAAGCGCTATTTAAAGTTACTCATCAACGAGTTGTTCACTTCTGTAAAAACCACTTGGCTCACTTAACAAACTAACAAGTTCAGGCATTATTGCATCCATTGTTTGCTTTAGCTTCCATGGAGGATTAATTACAATCATGCCCGATGCTGTCATACCGTGTACGTCAGTATCCGCTTCAGTGCCTAATTCAAATAACTGAATGTTGCGCATTCCTGAATCAATTAAGCCCTGCTCCATATTATCAATGCGCTCTCTATCTACAACCGGATACCAAATCATGTAAGTACCTGTAGCAAAACGCTGATGAGCTTTAACTAAGGTTTTTACAACCGTTTCGTAGTCATCTTTAATTTCGTATGGAGGATCAATTAACACACACGCTCTGCGAGATGCTGGTGGTAACAAACCAACTAAACCTGCAAAACCATCTTCTCCACGTACACGAATAGAGCGCTTACCTTGCATGTTTTCTTCAAGTAATAATAAATCGCGCGGGTGCAATTCAAAAAACCAGCCCTTATCTTGGCGGCGCAAGTAATGCTCTGCAATTTTTGGTGAACCTGGATAAAATGCAAGTTCGTCAGTGTCGTTAAATGACTTAATTAATTCAATGTACTCATTAAGCTCAGCATGTTCACTTTTATGTTGCCAAAGTTTTTCAATACCATCTTGATACTCTTGCGTTTTTTGCGCATCAGCAGCTGCCAGTTCAAAAAAGCCAGCACCTGAATGCGTGTCTATATAATCAAGCGGTTTATCTTTAATTGTTTGATAATTTAGTACTTGTGCCAGTACTAAATGTTTAAGTACATCGGCAGGATTACCCGCATGAAATGAGTGTCTGTAACTAAGCATTATTTATTTTCGCCATACGCAATTTAATATCGTAAGTGAACCATAAGCACTAGGCTTTGGCAACTTACACCAAGATAAGAGAGTGTTAAAGTGAACCATTTCTGAATGAAAAAGCTCATATGCTGAATTATCCCTTAACACAGAAGAAAAATCAGCTAAAACCACCGTAAATGCTGGCAAATCAACACACTTTGCTTTACATTTGCATGACATTAATTACAGTTATATGAGCGCCTTTATGAACAACACTACTCTTCAACAACTCGAACAACTGATCGATTCTTTAATCGAACGTAATAATCAATTACAAACAGATGTTGCTACTTTAAAAGAACAGAACACTAAACTAAGCGATGAAAACGAATTACTACAGCTTGAAGCTTTAGAAAATGAAGAAAAGCAAAAAGATGCCAGCACTACTTTATCTGGTCTTCTTGATAAATTACAAAGCGCACAACAGGCTAGCTAATGTCTGAGCTGCAAAACCAGCGGGTCACTGTTGAGTTGCTAGGTAAAGAGCAGCAATTTGCTTGCCCCGAAGGGCAGGAAGATGCATTAATAGCAGCAGCTAAAAATCTAAATGACTTAGTTGAGCAAATGAAACAACGCTCAACCGTTAGAAACGATCAAAAAGCCCTACTAATGGCAGCATTAAACTTAAGCCACGAATTGCTAGAAGCAAAAACACAGGCTACAGTTGAACAACAGCATCAAGACCAATTGATTGATAAACTCAGTCTGCATTTGGCAAATGACCCCAAACACCAAAAATAAAAAGCGCATACTGCGCTTTTTGTTTATTATTAAAGTAATTAAACCTCAGCGTAGAGATAATAAATGAAGTTAAAACTTTCAAACATAACCTCTTCATGTAAGCACTTACTATTGGCATGCACTTTACTATCAATAGCACCTAGCACCTACGCTGCCGTAACTTGGAATACAATAAACCCTCATATTCAGTTTTTAAAGCAACAAGACAAGCTTCGCTTCTACGACTCTAACCAAGTATTAATTGAAGGCGAAAAATGTGCCCTACTGGTTGATACGAGTGCCAATTTTGCTGCAGTTGAACAACTTGCTGAAGATTTAAAAAAACGCCTTAAAACACCTTTATGCTATTTGGTTGCCACGCATTACCATGACGATCACTTGCTAGGTATGGCGGTTATGCAAAATTTTTATCCTGATGCCAAGCTCGTTGTTCATCAGCAAGTAAATAAAAATTTTAGCCTTTACCAAACAGCATATACCGACAAACTAGACACCTATGAAAAGAGCATTGAGCTGAGCTACCAACGGTTAGCGAATGTACCCAAAGAAGAGCAAGCTAAATGGCGTGATAAGTTAAAGCTTGCAAAAAAGCGACTTTTTCGCTGGCAGGAGTATCAGCTTAGCAAACCCGAAATAGTAATTAATAGTCGTAAAATTATCGACCTTGGTGGTTTTGAGGTAACGCTTGAGCCGCAGCAAGCCCATACTAACGGTGATTTAACTATTACTACTAATAATGGCAGTGTGCTGATTGGTGGCGATATCGTTGACTGGCTTCCTTACCCTGGTCACGGCGAACTTAAAAGTTGGCAAACGTTGCTTAAGCAATATATTAACGACGAAAAGCTCACTATTATTATACCTGGCCACGGCGGCACATTAACAAAAGAGCAGCTGAAACAGCCGCTATCATTTTTAACAGCCATAACGGAGCATGTTAAAAACAATAAAGATCAAAGTATTGAGCAGTTAATGCTGTCGTTTCCTGAATCAGTTATTGAGCCTTATAAACAAGAAGCGCTTAATATAAAATCGAGTAACTTTTTTTTACAAGCAGGCCTAAATCGTGTAAAAAGCGCAGAATAACTCAACACAACGGATTGTGTTAAAATAATAAAAGGAATTTACAAAAGTGATCACTATGCGCAGTTTGGTTTTATGTTGTTTGGGTATTTTGTTATTTGGTTGTCAATCAACGGAGCAAGAACCACAAGAAGCTCCACAAATATTTACTCATTTTGAGCCTGACTATACTTATGATATTGACGATGAAGTAGCTCAAACGCCTCAAGTTAATGAGCCAGTTACGCCACTTCAATTCAAAAAAACAATCGTAAAAAAGCGCCCACTAAAAACCACCGATCTGTGGATGCATATAGCCAATAATCTACACTTTACGATTTATCAAAATCGCGCTTTAAAAAAGCGTATCAGCTGGTATGCAAAGCAACCTAACTACTTACAAACGGTGAGCAAACGCGCAGTGCCTTACCTGTATCACATCGTAAAAAAAATTGAGCAAAAGCAATTACCTATGGAGCTCGCATTATTACCATTTGTAGAAAGCGATTTTAGACCAACAATAGCCTCATCACAGCAAGCTGTTGGTGTTTGGCAGTTAGTTGGCGCAACGGCGCATCACTTTGGTGTTAAGTCAGACCAATGGTATGACGGGCGCCAAGACGTACTTGCTTCAACCGATGCTGCACTTGATTACTTAAGTTACTTACACAAACGCTTTGATGGTAATTGGCTACATGCTTTGGCCGCTTATAATAGTGGTGAAGGCCGTGTTAAACGTGCAATCGAAAAAAACAAAAAACGCGGTAAAAGCACCGATTACTGGTCGCTCAGTCTGCCAAAAGAAACTGCTGACTATGTACCCAAATTACTCGCTTTAAGTTATTTAGTTAAACATCCACAAAAGGGCATTAAACGCCCAAAGCTAGCATATAAACCATTTACAACACAGATGAACATAGGCCAGCAGTTCGACTTTTCAGTCATTGCCAAGCTCTCTGGTATAGGTTCAAAGCAGTTACATGCTATTAATCAGGGATATTTAAAAAATCAAAGCTCACCTAACGGGCCGCATACTTTACTGCTGCCTATAGGGCAAGAAGCATTATTAAAAAGTCAGTTCTTCAAATCAAACTTTGCTGGAGAGTACATCGTTAAACAAAACGATACGCTTTACAGTATCGCCAGGCGTTTTAGTATGTCTGTAAAAGCTTTGAAACAACTTAATAATAAAAATAATAATTTAATAGGTGTTGGAGAAAAGTTATTAGTTGGGCAACCTAAAACTCTGCCAAGCACATTAACTGTTGATTACAAAATCAGCCCTTATTTAGAACACCAAGAGATTGCGATTCCCACCATTGAAATAGATTACGAAGTTAAGTCAGGCGATAGCCTTTGGAGTATAAGTCAGCTTTATGATGTACCTCATAGCGACTTGGCAAAATGGAACAAACTCTCTGCATCAAGTATTTTAAAGCCTGGCACTCAATTAGTACTGTTTATACCACAGGCTGAAAAGCAAAAAGCAGCACCAATAAAAAAAGATTTACTGCTAGATTTACAAAAAAAACTAAATCAGCCACGTTAAGTTTATAAACACGTATATTTCGCGTAAAATTGCGCCCTAACATAGTTATTATTTGAAGAGACAAGCATGCAAATTAGCAAAAATTCAGCAGTTGAATTTCATTACACCCTTAGCGAAGCGGGCGAGCAAATTGAAAGTAGCACAAACGAAGCGCCACTTACTTACATTCATGGCAGCGAAGGCATGCTTCCTGGTTTAGAAAAAGCACTTGAAGGCAAAGAAGCTGGCGAAAAATTTAGTGTAACTCTAGAGCCAAGTGAATCATACGGCGAGCGTGTTGATGACTTAATTCAACGTATTCCGCTTAAGCACCTACAAGGCGACGTTAAAGTATGGAAACCTGGTATGACAGCAATGGTTAGCTCTAACCAAGGTCGTCATCAGGTTACTATTGTTAAGGTTGGTCGTTTTAACGCAGATTGTGATTTAAACCACCCATTTGCTGGTAAAACGCTAACGTTTGACGTTGAAGTTATATCGGTACGTGAAGCAACAAGTGAAGAAGTTTCTCACGGACATGTGCACGCTGAAGGCGGCTGCGGTCACTCTCACTAGTTAGCAATAAAGGAAGTAAGTATGTCTAAAGTTGCAGTCGTTACAGGTGGTACAAAAGGTATTGGCTTAGCCGTAGTAAAGCGTTTGCTAAACAATGGCTATGAAGTACATAACCTTGATATAGAGCTGAGCGAAATCGGTATATTTCATCAGTGTGATGTAAGTGATGTATCGGCGGTACAAAGCTGTATCAACGCTATCTGTGAACAAAGCAAACGTATTGATGTACTTGTTTCTAATGCTGGAAAACACTTAAGCGCAAATATAGAAAGCACCGACGAGCAAACTCTCGATGCACTTTTTGCGCTTAATGTTAAAGGCGCTTATGCCGCAATACAAAGCGTATTGCCAAGCATGAAAGCGCAAAATGGCGGCGCTATTATATTAGTCGCTTCCGATCAGGCAATTATAGGTAAGCAAAACTCTTTTGCGTATAACCTAACAAAACATGCCCTTGCCTCAATGGCTAAAACAACAGCGCTTGATTACGCAGGTTTTAATATTAGAGCAAATGCGGTATGCCCTGGCACAATAGAAACCCCGCTATTTCATAACGCGATAGATGCGTACTGCGCAAAAAGTGGCGCAAACAAAGCTGAAATAGTTGCCGAGGAAGCAAGTCTGCAACCGCTTAACCGATTAGGTCAAGCCGACGAAGTTGCTGCTCTTGTGAGCTTTTTAGCAAGCGACGATGCCAGCTTTATTACTGGTAGCTTACAAAGTATTGATGGCGGCTATACAGCCCAATGAGCATGCAAATTATTGACCCTCATGTGCATTTTTTTAATCTTGCCGAGGGGCAATATACTTGGCTACAAGGCGAAAACCCACCAGCATGGCCTAACCTAGAAAAAATTAAACAACCAATAAGTGCAGAGCAACTTGTTAAAAGTACTGATTTTGAACTTGCGGGTATTGTGCACATTGAGGCTGGGTTTGATAATCAATCACCTATAAACGAGTTAAACTGGCTAAGCTCGCATTTAAAAAACCTTTCATTCAAGGCTATTAGTTACAACCAAATTGATGCGCCCGCAGAGCAATTTAATCACGCGCTAAATGCACTGGCTCATTCAAGCCTTTGTGGTATAAGAGATATAACCGAAGAAGATGATGCAGTGAGACTAAAAAGCCCTCATTGTATTAATAACCTTAATTTATTGGCTACAAATAAACTGCATTTTGAAGCTCAATTTGATATTGAAAATAGCGAAATAACCAAACAAATAGCTTACTACGCTAAGCAGCTACCGCAGCTTCAGATTATAATTAATCATGCAGGACTGCCAAGTAATTTAAATGACTGGCAACAAGGTGCTGAGTTACTTGCTCAGCACGACAACATAGCAATTAAATTCTCTGGTTTTGAATTACTACAACTTACCAGTGAGCAACAAGCAGCGTGTTTTAATATTCTTTTTAATCACTTTGGCCAGCAGCGTATTATGTTTGCAAGCAACTTTCCTGTGTGCCAAATAAATACAAGCTACAACACTCTATGGCACTGCCATAAGGCGTTATGCTCAAACGATAAGACATGGCATAACCTTAGCTATGCAAACGCTAAGCACTACTACCAAGTTTAAGTAAAACTAGTTATATTAAACTCTCTTTTTATAATAATACGGCCAATTTATGAAAATGTACTTTTTACTAATCGTTGTATTTTCTGCGTTTTTTCTCAATGGCTGCATATCTCAAAATCCAGATCCGACACCTAAGCTGCAACATGCTCTACTGGCAAAGCCAAATAAAACAGCCGTTAGCAAAGCAATTAAAACACTTGTACATATACAAGAAACTCAATTAGCTGAGAATGTATTTACTACCAGCAGCACAGTAACCCTTAGCAATGTGGATGGTAATAATATTATCGACACGCAAAGTCGCAATACACCCGATCAGTTTGAATTGATGATTAAAGGCAAGCAATGCTATATACGCCACCTTGATAGTAAAGCCACTATTGAGCTTAAAGACGTAGAATGTAGAATTAACGAGTTATAACAAGCTAAAACTTTACCAAAAAAGTAAAAGCCGGTAAGTGACTAATCACTTACCGGCTTTTTAATGCATGACCTAAGTTAGGTTAAAAGACTATTATTTTATTTCTACGCGTTGAGAACGCATAACAATCTCATCATTTAATTCAATACCCAACCCTGGCTCTTCTGACACTTCAAAGAAACCATTTTTAGGTTGTGGGTCTTGTAAACATAACTCGCGGTTCCACTTTTTAATCGCATAAGTGTGGTGCTCATGAATCAAAAAGTTAGGGATAGCCGTTTCTAAGTGCAGTGATGATGCTGTTGCAACAGGCCCGCCACATACGTGAGCTTGAATACGCACATCAAAGATATCTGCGTAATCACATACTTTTTTAGTTTCGGTAAAGCCACCACATAAACCAATATCAGGTTGCAGAACATCAATACTTTGCTCTTCTAAGTACGGGCGCACACCCCAGCGATTATACAAACGTTCACCACCAGCAATTGGCACATTAACTTTATCTGCTACTTTTGCATGCAATGAATGGTTTAGGTAGTTAACTGGCTCTTCAAAGTACATACAGTCAAATTCTTCTGCAATTTCACCCAACTGAATGGCTGTTGTCACGCCAGGTAAACTGTGGCATTCAAAAATAATATCCACTTCGTCGCCTACTGCTTCGCGAATAGCTTGCATACGCGCACGATATAGCTTCATTTCAGTACGTGATATTATTTTTGTACGGTCGTAATAAGTATTGCCGTCTTTATCGTACTGAATTGGATCTACTTTTACTGCATCGTAACCTTCGGCCATCGCCTTTAAAGCCGCTTCTGCATATTCTTGCGGTTGTACTAGCGCTTTAAATTCGCTATCCCAGTCAAACTGTAATTGTGATGCGTACGTACGTAGTTTGTCGTTAACTTTACCGCCTAATAATTGATATACAGGTAAACCAAGCGCTTTACCTTTAATATCCCAAAGCGCGGTATCAATTGCGCTCATTGCAGCATATACAACTGGTCCGCCGCCTAAACCCCAAAAGCTCTCACGTAACATACGTGACCATAGTTTTTCTGTTTGAAATGGGTCGTGGCCGATTAAAAAGGCGTCGGCCATTTCTTTAATCATAGCCGCTGCAGCACTGTGACCTAAATCGTATGCAAGGCCCGCTTCGCCAACACCACTAATACCTTCGTCAGTATGAATACGTACAAACACAGGTGTCCAAGAAGGTCTATCAGGACAGTGAATATCAAATACTTCAACGCGATTTACTTTCATTAAAATTCCTTATTAACCGCTATGGGTTATTTTGCAAAACTAGGGTCAAGTCGATACGCTTTACGTAACATCGCAGGCCACGCAAGTTGCCCGCCAGTGCTGCCACTGTGTACTACATTTGCTTGATTATAAATATTGTCGATTATAGGCTGCGGTACTTCAATAACCTCTTGCGAGCTTGATTGTAGCGCTAATTGAATTTCACACGCTCGCTGTAAATCATAAAAGCGCATAAACGCATCGCCTACCGTTGGGCCTACCGTTAAGCCACCATGATTTACCAATAACATATGGTTAGTGCTGCCTAAATCGTCTTGCAACACTTTTCGCTCGTCGTCGTTTACCGCAAGCCCTTCGTAACCATGATAAGAAAGCGATGGCAGTGAAAACATTGAATACTGGCTAAGCGGTAATAAACCATTTTTTTGTGTAGCAACAGCGATTGTTTCTTTGGTATGAAGATGAATAACACAATGAGCGTCTTCGCGTACCTCATGAATCGCACTGTGAATAGTAAAACCAGCAGGGTTAATACTAAATGGCGTATCATCAATAATGTTACCGTCTAAGTCGACCTTTACTAAATTAGAGGCAGTTACTTCATCAAAGGTTAAACCAAAGGCATTCACTAGGTAGTGATCGGTGCCAGGCAAACGTGCTGATAAATGCGTATAGATTAAATCCCCCCAACGAAAGTGCTCGACCAGTCTATAACATGCGGCTAAATCAACACGAAGTCGCCACTCTTGTGCTGATACTTTATTTTTTAAATTGAGTTGGGGTAAATCAAACATAATAAGCCTTTTAAAAACGTACATTACTAACCTGCACGAACAGATGTTTAGAAGTCTAAAGCAGTCTCTATTTTATAGCAAACACCAAACAAAACAGCCACACTATTGTGTGGCTGTTTGTAAAACTAAAATACCAATTGCATTAAAATGGTATAGCTGCGTAAATTATTTTACGTTAGCTAGGTAATCTGCAATTGCTTCAAACTCTTCATCAGTTACCGTTGCAACCATTGCTTTCATAGCCATGGTCATACCGTTATTACGTGCACCTGATTTGATGTCTTTCATTTGCGCTACTAAGTAGTCTTTGTTTTGACCGTTTAGCTTAGGATACATACCCATAATTGGTGCTTTACCTTCAGCGCCATGACAAGTTTGACAATTTTTAGCGGTATAAAGTGTGGCGCCATCGGCCGCTGCTGCATTAAACGAGAAGCTTGCGGTTAAAGTAATACCCGCGCCTAATAGTAGTGTTTTCATCTTGCTCATTGTATTTACTCTTCTTTTTTGACGGTTAGAAAAACTGTTCTATTGATTGTAGTAAACAATCAAATAAAAAGCATACGTACGAAACGACGCTAGACGATCAACTTAACCAAAAACCGCTAACTCGTTTCTGTCTCACTTTTATATACTTTAGCAAATAAAAATGAGCTTACCCTTAATAAACTATTACCACACTATATCATCTGGTACTTCAAAGTCTGCGTACGGGTCATCTTCATCTTTTGGTTTGTTTTCAGGCTCTACATGAAAAACAATATACTTTTCGTCAACTTCTGCCACTTTGCGTGCTGGTTCGTCGTCTAATACGTAAAATTGCCCTTCTAGTACACAAATAGCTAAACGACCGCCCGATAACGCTTTTTGCGTTTTCTCGTTCACGTCGATATTTTTTACTTTGTTTTGATAAGTAAAATTAAATGTGCGCTCACCACGAATAGCGTCTTGGTTGTGGTGCTCTAAAATTTGTTTAACACGCGCTTCTTGTTCGCGCTGCTTTAAGCTCACTTGGCGTGTTTGGTTAAGCTCTTCAGCTTTTTTTTGCTGCTCTAGCTTGGTTTGTTGAATATGCTTTTGCAGATCACTTGGGTTGCTAGTAGCCCCTTTCTTTTGCTTTTTTTGTTGCTTACGCTTTTCTGATTTAGCAACTTTAGCATTATGCGATGTTGTTAATCCTGCTTGAAGCAATTGGTCTTGTAATGAACCCATGGCTTTGTTCCACTAAAAACTAATATTATCGCTATTTTAATCACCAACGAGTTCAAATAACAGCGCTATCGACATTAATCTAGCAAACTAGTTAAAACAAACCATGATATAGCGCAAAGAGCATGGTTTTAATTATCAATTAAAAACAATTTTTAATACAATGCCACGTAACCAATCAGCAAATGTATAAGCCATATAATGCGTTTACCTCATCTACTCGTTTGCTCGGTATTTATATTTTTTGTGCTTTATGCACCGCAACCCCTACTTAGTCTTTTTGCGAGCGAATTTAATGTAGCACCTGCGGTAGCTGGCAGCTTAATGACTGCAACTATGTTGCCCTTAGCCATTGCCCCGCTCGTTTACGGTTTATTTTTAGCAAAAATAAATCCACTACTTATATTACGTATTGCAATGGTGCTTTTAGGCCTTAGCTGCTTACTTTTTATTTATGTACCTAGCTTTGAGCTTTTATTATTAGTCCGATTTTTACAAGGTTTAACGCTCCCTGCAGCTTTAACCGCAATGACTAGCTATATAGGTATGAGTTATAGCGCTGATACACTTCAAAAAAATATGACCCTATATATTGGTAGCAGCATAGTTGGTGGTTACTTTGGTCGTGTGCTCGCAGCTTTGTTTAGCGACTTATGGAATTGGCAGAGCTTTTATTACGTAATTGCTTTTATGCTTATTTTTTTAGCTTTAACAATCAAACATTCTCAATTTTCGAACCCAGCAACAAAGTCTCAGCTTTCACCACTGGACTACATTAAACAGCTTAAAGAAGGCGCTATACTTAAAATTTACGGTGCCGTTTTTTGTATGTTTTTTTGCTTTGCTGCACTACTTAATTACTTACCGTTTATATTGCAAAATACGTTTTTAATTACCAATACTCGTGACATAGGTTTAGTTTACAGTGGCTATTTAGTTGGTGCACTCGCCTCTATTGCTGCACCTTGGTTACTTAAAAAAGTCGCTTCGCCTTGGCATTTATTAACTGCGGTATTTAGTTTTTATAGTGTGAGTATTATTTTATTAATGAGCCACCAGCTTAGCTTATTTTTAATCGCATTTACTTTGTTTTGTGGTGCTATGTTTGTGATTCACTCAACCGCGGCGCCACTCGTTAATAAAATAAGTAAAGCCCCGCCAAGTGTAACCAATGGTGGATATGTATCGTTTTATTACAGTGGTGGTGCATTGGGGTCGTTATTACCCGGTGTGGTATACCAACATCATGGGCAAACAGCGTTTATGTTTACGCTACTTGCGGTTTGCTTATGTGGTTTATCGTTAATTATGTGGGCTTATTTCGAGGGTAAAAATACAACGCGAGGTTGATGCTTTGTGTGATTAAAAAATGCTTCTAAATCAGCTTTACTAATCAACCATGTTTGGGTGTTTTCAAACGGATGACAATGAAACAAATCACCACCCCAAATATCTTGATCGACCCATAAGCTCACTTCGTTTTGCTTATCATTTAAAAGAGCCAACATAGATACACACCCAGGAGCCACTTTTAAATACGTTGCTAAGCGCTCACTCGATGCAAACCCTAAACGCGAAAGCCCTTGTTGCTTTGATAGTGCCTTTAAATCAAGTTGCTTATTGTGCGCGGTAATAACTAAAAAGTGTCGCTTACCTTCATTATCGCGTAAAAATAGGTTTTTAAGACGAGTACCAGGACGCTCAATCATAAACTCATCAGCTGCTAAGCTAGTATGTAGCGGCGGATGCTCTATTCCATCATAGTTAATATCTAGGTGCGCTAAAAGCTCTGCTAACTTAGTTTTATCCGCATACATATTACAAACAACGCCCTCTTAATTGCACGCTTAGGTCTCGCCATAAAACTTCACTTACTTCGTGTTTATTATCGCAATACTGACGCTCTTTTAACTCTTCGTTTAATAACTCAACAGCTTGATCTTCTAACTGCAATTTTAAAACACTCGATTCTTCAAAATGCTCTTGTTCAATATACTGCTTAACCTCACCACGGCTTGGTCTCTTGTTTGGACCACGGTCTAAGTTAAAGTTTTCACGATGCTTAGCTTTTACCGAAACAACATAAGCAAAAAGTTTATTGCCTTGATCATCTTGCTTTTCGTGAAACTGTTTATTATTTATTTCAAAAGGCGGCTCATCATTCGAGGCACAACCAGCGAGTAAAACCATAAGCGCCAGAACACATTTTTTCATTGTTTTTTATCGTTTTAGTTTTGAATTAAGCCGAGTCTAACAAAAATTGACGAAAACGGTGAAAATTTACGAAAAAATACTTGACCAAATTTATAAAAAAACTTAAAGTTCGTCCCGCTTGGAACTCAGCAGTCAAGCAGTTACATTATATGTAATTTAGGAATGTGGGGCTATAGCTCAGCTGGGAGAGCGCCTGCCTTGCACGCAGGAGGTCAGCAGTTCGATCCTGCTTAGCTCCACCACTTTCCTACTCCTTTTCAAATTCGTTCTACTCTTCTATTTTTCCATTGTTTTTATTATTTTTTGATACCCTACTATTCTAATTTTTCATTCTATATAATTTTAAATTTATCCATTCAACTTGTGTCTTTACAAGTTCTTAGCTATACATAATGCCACACATTAATACTTTAGGCTTAACATGGACAACCCTAAGCGTTCAACGCTAAAAAAGCTAGCTGCTATAGGTTTAACAGCTGGTGCGATAACACATGCGCCTTATGTTTTTGCCCGAAAAAAAGTCACATTAAGAGTACTTGGTACTCATGTAACACTCCAAGAGGCTATCCGCAAGCAAGCGATGAGTGACTTAGGTATTAATATAGAATTTACTCCAGCAGGCAGCGCTGCTGTTTTGCAAAAGGCATCAATGGACCCTAGCTCCTTTGATTTATACGAACAGTGGTCAAACAGCATTAATGTGCTTTGGGATGCAGGTTCTATTCAGCCAATAGAAAAAAAGCGACTCACCTACTTTAACGAGATAAATCCACTCACTAAAACGGGAAAACTAACCGAAACTGCAAGTATTGGTGCAGGTGATGCCCCCTATAAATTATTAAATGTTCAACCCGATGGCACATTAAGCGCTCAAGAAAGCGATCATATTAGCTTTTTGCCTTATGTGCATAATGTTGACTCTTTTGGTTACAACACCGACTTTATTAAGCCCGGTATAGCATACGAAACAGAAAGCTGGAGTTGGCTGCTTGATGACGAGAACCGAGGTAAAGTAGCCATTGTAAATGCGCCTACCATTGGATTATTTGACCTAGCCCTAGCAGCACAAAGCAAAGGGCTTATAAAGTTTAACGATATAGGTGCAATGACCCGCCCAGAACTTGATAGATTGTTTAGTATATTACTCGACTTTAAACGCCAAGGTCATTTTAGTGGCTATTGGAACTCGGTCCCTGAATCGATTGAGTTTATGAAAAGTAAGCGTGCCCATATAGAAAGTATGTTTTCGCCTGCCGTCTCTGCGTTAAACAGTCAAAATATTAATGTTCGTTTTGCCGCGCCAAAAGAAGGCTACCGAGGATGGCATGGTGTTATGTGTTTATCGTCACAAACACAAAGTAGCGTAAAAGATGCAGCTTACGACTATATGAATTGGTGGCTTTCAGGCTGGCCTGGTGCATTTATTGCTCGCCAAGGTTATTACATTAGTAACCCACAACGCTCTAAACTACTTCTATCTCAGGCCGAATGGGATTACTGGTACGGTGGAAAAGCAACAAACATAGATTTATTAAATACAAATGGCGACGTAGCAGTAAAAGCGGGTAAGCAACGCAACGGCGGTAGTTACCATAAACGCTTTAGCAATGTAGCAGTATGGAACACCGTTATGCCAACCTATGACTACAGTCTACAAAAATGGTATGAGTTGATTAGCCGATAATGATAATAAATTCAATTAAATCAAAAATAATATTAGCTTTGTGTCCGCTGATTGGATTACTTCTTTTACAAAGCTATTTGTTTAACTATTCGCAAACGACCTTACTAAACTTGCAAAAGTCGCAGCGTAACGCGCTTATTCAAAGTGAAGCTGTAACTAACTTAGAAAACGATATTATTTCCCTGCAAGGGCATGCAGTTTCATTTATTGACAATGCAAATGAAAATACGATTACCAAATTTAATTTTTACTTAAATAAGGCAAATCTAAATCTCGAGCAGCTAAAAACAAACACTCAAAACCAGACCCCTGAGTATCAAAACTCACTAATACGCCTTGGCGAGTATTTAAATAATTACCAAGATACATTTGGCCAAGTTGTCGTAAACAGACAAAAACGCGAACACCTTTACATTACTCAGTTCAAACAACCTATTGATGACTTACAAGTAACAATTAGTGATTTAGAAGGGTCTTCAAACAATGATAATAAAGTTATTTTTAACGATGTTTTACTCACAATAAGTAATTTAAAACATGCAATTATAAGCTACCTCTATAAACCTAATTTTGATGAAGCACAAAATGTAAAACAAAACTTAAATCACTTACATAAAAAACTAACGAGCACCTCTGTAATAAATGAATCCCTCTCCAATAAAACAACAAGCTTAAACCAAGCTTATAACCAACTTGTATTACTCACCCGTAGCTACACTTTTTCTGTAAATGTAGTGCTTACAGGCATAGAAAACGAATTGCTGTATTTAACTAATGAAATTAAAAACATAGAAAAAAATAAACTAATCAAAACAGAAGAGCTACTAAGTAGCCACTTAACAAAAAATACAGAACAGGCAAATATATTTGCCGTTTTAATTATGTTAATCATTTTATTTTTAAGCTATTTTATTTTTAGATCGGTTATAAAACCAATTACTCAGCTCACTTTATTACTTAAAGACATGAATAGCGAAAAGCCAGTAACTATTTCAAATAACAGCCAAAATCAAACTGAAATAGCATCGGTAATAAAAGCAGCTAACGCTTTATATTTAAAAAATAAGCAAACCAAAGAGCTACTCAATGAAACCCGCGTATTAAATTCCCAAATGGAAGCAATGAATGCCGACCTGACGAGTGCCATGGAGCAAACCGATAAAGCCAATAAAACAAAAATAGATTTTGTAGCCAATATGAGTCATGAACTTCGCACCCCAATGAATGGTATATTAGGTATGTTGCAACTTTTACAAAGCAGCGAGCTTCCCTCAAGGCAAAAACACTACGCAGATAAAGCTTTTTCAAGTGCTCAAAATTTATTGCAGATTTTAAACAATATTCTGGATTTTTCTAAGCTAGAATCGGAAAAAGTTCAGTTAGAGCAAATCCCTTTTACCTTACATACTATAGTTTCTAACGTTCAAAATTTATTCTCAACAAATGCCAAGCAAAAAGGTTTGTTATTAAACTTTACTTTACACGTTGATGCAGGGCTTGAACTTATTGGCGACCCAATGCACTTAAGCCAAATAATAAATAACTGTGTAGGTAACGCAATTAAGTTTACTGAGCATGGTGAAATATCATTAATTATAGAAGCGACATCTCAACACGAAAAAACAATAAACCTTCGCTTTAGTATAAAAGACACGGGTATTGGGATGACTGAAGAGCAATCAAAAATTATATTCCAGTCTTTCTCGCAAGGTGATTCAAGCACAACAAGAAAGTATGGTGGGACCGGTTTAGGACTCACTATAAGCAAACAATTAACTAAATTGCTGGGCGGAGATATACAAGTAAGGAGCACGATTAATCAAGGTAGCGAGTTTTTCTTTACTCTACCCTTTACTTTATCTGAGCAACAAAAGCTTAAAAAACACGCCTTATTAATTAGCCCTGATAATGAGCAAATTAAAAAATTAATGGACTTACTAAGTGATATAAATATAACGACAGAAACAACACAAGAACCATTAAGAGCCATTGCAAAAATGTCTCAGCCTAGTAGCCCATTTAGTATTGTAATAATGTCGATAGAAAAAAAAGAGCTCAACGATAACTTTATTTTACAACAACTGTACGCTCAAAATAAAACCGCTAATGAAAAATTAACACTTATTTTATTAATTACCGATGAAGAGTCTCCTGAGTCAATTGCAAAAAATGAAAATATAGACATTATAATTATTGGTAATAAAAATAGTGAAGTTGAAATTTTAAGAAAGCTTTCACCAAATAATTTTAAAGAAAAGCAATTAAAGCCTCACCCTAAATTCTCGGGTTTTAATGCATTAGTTGTTGACGATAATAAAATTAACCAAGAAATAGCCTCAGCCCTTTTAACAAGATTAGATATGACTGTGATCATTGCTGATAATGGACGTGATGCATTAGATAAAATAGAGACAAATGACATCGATATTATTTTTATGGATGTTCAAATGCCAGTTATGGATGGGCTAGAAGCAACTGGCATATTAAGAGAGCGAGGCTACAAAACTCCTATAATTGCTATTACGGCAGCCGCAGATCCTAATGATAAAAAAGCAGCGTTTAGAGCGGGTATGGACGACTTTTTAGTAAAACCGATTATTTTTGATGCGCTTTACGAAAGTATAGAGAAACATCTGCAAAGTAATGAACCTCTGAGCACTATAAATCTGCTTTTAGCAAAAGAAAACCTAGAAAATAATGACGTATTATTAACTAAATTATTTACTCAGTTTGTCAACGATTACAATGACTTTTCGATTAAAGCTGATATATTAATTAAAAATGGAGAGTTAGAAAGCTTAATTCGACTAGTACATACACTTAAGGGCCTTGCCGGCACATTAGGTTTGGAGCTACTGCAACAAAGCGCGCAAAGTGTTGAGAAAAGCTTAATAAATGAGAAAAGTATTAACTTATCTCACTTTAATGAACAATTAACACTTACACTTTTTGCCGTAAAACAATTCTTGGTAGCTGATAGCTTTAAAAAAGAACATATACAGCGACATGAACTAGAAAACGAAGACTCGGTTATCGATAAAATATACTCATTAGCATTAACGGCTCGCCCCGTACCTAGCAGTTTGGTTAGACAGCTAGAAATGAATCAATATGATAGAAGCCACTCTCTATTTAAGCTCAAAGAAGCAATTGATCATTTTAACTACGCATTAGTAATAGAGTTGATTGATAAATATAGAAACGATAATAAAAATTAGGCATAACCACTAACCTGAACTAGATTTAACATAGCAAAGAACGCAAAGAAGGATAGATAGTGCATTCAAATTATCTCGCAAACAGTAAGGGATTAACTACAGAGAGAAAGCATAAACCTTTAATTCTTATTGTTGATGACGAACCTAGTAATTTACACGTATTAGTTGAAGGACTTTTAACTGACTACGACGTACGTATTTCAACTAGTGGTGAGCAGGCTTTGATCTTTATTGAGTCAACTCGGCCTGACTTGATTTTATTAGACATAATGATGCCTGGCATGGACGGCTACGAAGTATGTAATATACTCAAAGCGAAACAAAATACCAAAGGCATCCCCGTCATATTTGTAACTGCGCTTACCGAAGAAGAGTCTGAAGAAAAAGGCTTTGCTATGGGCGCAATTGACTACATACACAAACCTTACAAGCTAGCGCTCGTTAGAGCACGCATTCGCACTCATATTACCGCTCAAGGAATGCTAGATAGGCTTATAGAAAAAAACTTCGACCTGCACGACAAATTACTCGAAATAGAGTTACTGGCGAAAGAATTAAGCCAACGTGAAGAAGAATTAAAAGAACTTTCATCAAAACAAAAGTTATTTTATCAAGCCCTAACGGGAACCGCCGATGGTGTTGTTATTACCGATAGTAATGGCAAAATTATTGCGGTGAATCCTTCATTTTGTCGTATAACCGGTTACTGTGAATCAGACTCACTACAAATGCAATTACACGATATAAAACAAAACAACCATCCGAGTATTAGCTTTGACCAAGTATGGGAACATGCAAATCAAGCAGGCTATTGGAGTGGAGAACTTGTAACTAGACGAAAAAATGGCGAGCTTTACCCTGAGCTACTAACTCTCAGTATGGTAAAAGGCGAGCAAGATACTAACGTGCACTATATTGGCGTATTTAGTGATATTTCGAGCGTTAAAGTAACCCAAGAAAGAATTCATTACCTTACATGGCATGATGAACTTACAGGTTTACCCAACCGAAATGGGTTTTTAAAGCAGTTAGAGCAACAACTTCAACTTTGTAGTACCGAAAATAGTTATGCCTATATTTATATTATTGATATAGACAGCTTCCACTCAATTAATGATGGATTAGGCTTACTCGCTGGCGATAATATTTTAAAAGAATTAACTAAACGAATTCATTCTAAGGTGAGTAAAAAAGATGTTATTGCTCGCTTAGGCAGTGATGAGTTTGCAGTGCTGTGTACAGTTGAAAAAGGTGTGGGCAGAGCTAGAGCTCAAGCAATGGCTGAAAATAAAGCCCAAGAGCTACTTGCAAGTGTAAACCATCCATTTGTCTTTGCTGAACAAGACGTTAGCTTAACAGTAAGTATTGGCACCTATATCTTTCCACGAGAAGTTCAATGGGAAAGTGCTATTGAGACTATTCGTAACTGTGAAGCGGCCTGTTACAAAGCAAAAGAGAAAGGCGGCAATAGAGTTACCTTTTTTGATACTTCATTTGGCGAGCAAGCAAAACGCCGTTTTGAAATAGAACAAGATTTACGTAAAGCTATTTCTAATAATGAGCTATCGCTATATTTACAATCCCAATTTGATCGAAGCCAAACCCTTAAAGGCGCAGAGGTTTTATTAAGATGGGAGCACCCTCAAAAAGGCTTTATTAGTCCTAGTGAGTTTATATCTATAGCCGAAGAGTCAGACATAATTTATGATTTAGATTGCTGGGTAACTTCAAATGCACTTGAAATGCTAACGCAACTTAGTAAAACTCACCCTGAGTTAAACTTATCAATTAATATAAGTGGCAGGCACTTTCATGAAGCGCGTTTTTTAAACTTTATTAGCCAACAGATAAAGCAACATAACATTAATCCTCAACAACTCACTATTGAGATAATTGAAGGTACGTTACTTAATCATATGGAAGCGGCTATTGAAGCTGTTCACTTTCTCAAGAAGCTAGGTATTAGAGTATCAATTGATGACTTTGGTACTGGATATTCGAGCTTAACCTACCTAAAACAATTACCAATACAAGAACTTAAAATTGATCGTTCTTTTGTGTTAGAGGCACCTATCGATAACAACGATAAACTAATTATTGATATGATTGTAAGCTTAGGTCGTTTATTTGAACTCGAGATAGTTGCTGAAGGCGTAGAGAACCAGTCCCACTTTGATTTACTACAGGAGTATCCTGAGGTTATTCTGCAAGGCTATTATTTGCATAGACCGGAACCTGCAAGAGATTGGTTTAAAAAGTTAAAGTAACTGTAGCGTGATTTATAAACTAAAAAGCCGAGCATGAATATGCTCGGCTTTTTATGGACTTAATTTTTGCGGTTACTCGCGAACTTGGCCAACTCCATTAACTAAATACTTTTCGGTCGTTAGTGACTCGAGGCCCATAGGACCGTATGCATGTAGCTTGGAAGTAGCTATACCAATCTCTGCGCCTAGACCCAATTGTGAGCCATCAGAAAAACGAGATGATGCGTTAACCATCACTACAGAAGCATCAACACTGCGTTGGAATAACTCTGCAGCAGCTTTATTTTTAGTACAAATTACTTCTGTATGGTTTGAACCAAACTGTGCAATGTGTTCAACCGCTGCCGTAAAGTTTGGTACAACGCGAATAGCGATTTCTAGGTCTAGATATTCTTCACCAAATTCGTTATCGGCTAACACAGTTGCATTATCAAAATATTTAGCTGCAAAGCTGTCAGCATTTATTTTTACACCTTCTTGGCGTAATACAACTGCACACAGATTTAAAAACTCATCTGCCACATCTTGATGCACAACTAAACCTTCTAGTGCATTACAAACACCAGTACGCTGCGTTTTACCGTTAAGCAGTAAGTTAAGCGCAATTTCTAGGTCGGCATCTTTATCTACATATAGATGACAAACGCCTTTGTAATGCTGAATTACTGGGATCGTGCTGTTTTCAGTAACAAAGTTAATTAAACCCTCGCCGCCGCGTGGAATGATTAAATCAATGCTTTCACGTTGCTGCATTAGTTCCATTAGTAGCGCACGGTCTGGATCTGGAATCACTGAAATAAGTGATACCGGTAAGTTGTGCTTCTCAAGTACGCTGTGCATTACACTTGCGATAGCTTGTGAACTTCTAAGTGCTTCTTTGCCGCCACGTAAAATTACGCCATTACCTGATTTAAAGCATAATGCACCAGCGTCTGCTGTCACATTCGGGCGTGCTTCGTAAATCATACATACAACGCCAAGAGGTACTCGCATTTTGCGAATTTTAATACCATTTGGGCGCTCAGTAATATCACGCAGCTGACCAACAGGATCATCAAGGCTTACGATTACTTCAATACCTTCTGCCATTGCTTCAATACGCTCATCGTTTAACGTTAAGCGGTCGATCATTGAGGCTGCTAAGTTATTGTCGCGTGCTGCGCTTAAATCACTTTCATTTTCTTTTATTATAAATGCTTTTTGCTCTCTTAGTGCCGCTGCCATTTCAACTAATACTTGGTTTTTAGTCTCGGTATCGAGTAAAGCAAGTGTATGTGCAGCTTTAGCTGCCTGACGTGAAATGTCCGTAATTAAACTCATGACTTCTCCAATAATGCGATATGTTTTTCAGATATAACTGGTCCAATTGAATCCTGCATTTTTTCGCTGAATTCACTCTGTTCGTTGTCTGCAATAAAGTTTAACAAACAGCTACTATAATTTGCGGTCGCTTTAGCTAAACGCGTACCGTCTTCACTACGTACTAAAATGGTATCACCCACGGCAAATTCTCCGTGAACTTCCATGATTTCGTCACCACGAATACACCCACTTTCACCTTCAAGAGATTCATCAAACGAGCCATCAACAACAACTTCGCCTTGCTCATTTGCTGTGTGTGTCATCCAATGCACAGAGTCCTGCATCGGTTTTTCGTACGGTAAAAATACACTACCTGGGTTTTCTCCAGCTAGCAGTTTTGTAAATGTTTCTTCTTTAAAGCCATTTATAATATAAGTCGCTATACCATGAGATGTTGCTTTTTCTGCCGCTTCTATTTTGGTTTTCATGCCACCAGTACCTACTGCACTTGTAGCACATCCTGCCATAGCATAAATAGATTCATCAATTGATTTTATTTCAGGCAGTAACACCGCATCATCATGTAAGTTAGGGTTTTTATCATATAGCCCATCAACGTCTGAGAATATTAATAAAGCATCGGCATCGGCAGCTGCTGCGACCATTGCTGATAAGTTATCGTTGTCACCTACTCGTAAATCATCAGTGGTTACGGCATCGTTTTCATTAATGATAGGAAGTACACCATGTTCAAGTAAAGTGAACACGGTTTCACGAATGCTCTGATAACGCTCGCGGTCACGTAAATCGCCATGAGTTAGTAATAGCTGCGCAGATGGAAAGTCAAAAAATCGGTCCCACATGGCAATCATTTCTGTTTGACCTGCTGCCGCCATTGCTTTTTTCATTACCACAGAACGTGGTTTGTCTGATGGGAATAAGTGCGCGCCAGCCGCTACAGAACCCGATGATACTAAAATCACCTCGATTCCACGGGCACGACAACGAACAATGAACTGTGCGATGGTTAATATGTAACGCGAACGGCAGCCATCTTGATCTGGTGCAATTAATGCACTACCTACTTTAAGTACGATACGTCGCCAATTTAACTTTTGCATAAATGCTCAACTTTCCATTTTATCTGCGCTCACCTTAATTAGACGAGCTAAAACTAAGTAGCTAGGTTTAAAACATAGCTTCGAATATGTCTTTCATTTAGGCAACACTTTTTTACACACACGCGAAAACCATATCTAAAACTACAAGCTTAGATTTAAGGTTAAGTATAAAGTAGCAACAACCCAATAATATTGAGCAGCACTAATCAAAAAATTTAAAAGTGTTGTTTATGCATCGCTGTAAAAAGCTGTGTGTGGCTTTTTTATTAACAACATACATAGAGCCTCTAAAGTCTGATACACCAACAGATAGGGTGAAGACCAAAGGACCGAGATTTAACCGCCACGATGGGGGTTAAACATTGAAAGCAATAGTTCAACTCAAACCTTTATTTACTTAAATAATTAAATAAACTTGTTTAGCAAAACCATACCAAGAGTTCGGCAAATGAAATTATGTAGTGTTCAAATACTAGTAACACCACTAATGCATGATTATAAAGATTAAAAATGACGTTAAGATTAACAAACCACTTTTACTTCCAATAAACTTCATTAGATAACTAATTATTAGAACACAAAGCATATTACACTAAATACCTCTTAAAAATCAAGGTTAAAATTCGAGCGAAGCTAATTCCTTCTCGTTTGTGGTGTTTGATTGTTATTAAAATTCAATCTATTAAACAATTAATACGGCTTAAAATAAGGCGACTTAACACGCGCAAAATAATTTAAGCCTACTAGGGGTTTTGCGCCCATCCCCTCGAAATTAACCTTAGCTTGAATTTTCACGCTTAGAGTAACTTTTCGTACCATTGGACTTCACCCCTTGAATAACACAGTTTGTATTATTTAGCCCATCCCCTCGAAATCGGCATTAGTATTCTTAAGTAAGTAAGCGCGCATTTAAGCAGTGCGCTTAGCTATAATCGAAGTCTAGCTGCACATTCCACGGCATTAGGTCGGTAAAATCATCATCACCCACATCTCGATTCGGCAACGTTTTAAATAAATGCACAAAGTAGTAATACGGATTGATGTCATTAGCACGACACGTCATCACAATACTATAAAGTATCGCGCTGGCCTGAGCACCATTAACCGATTTTGAGAATAGCCAGTTTTTTCTACCAGTGGTAAACGGCCGAATATCTCGCTCAGTAATATTATTATCAATCCCTAGTTCGCCATCTTCACTATACCGCATTAATTTCGGCCATTGATTAAGCGTGTATTTTATCGCTTTGCCAATATAACTCCCCGCCGTTACTTTACCTTCGGCTTCATCAAGCCACGCTTTAAAGTGCATTAATATGGGTAAGGCTTTTTCTTGTCGTAACTGATACCGCGCTTGAGGAGATAACTGTTTGTTTTTAGCGTGGGTTTCCAGTTTATATAATTGGCTGATAAAGCTGATGGCTTTATGCGCTCGACCTTTGTTTTTCGACTCTGCTTTTAAGGCATCGTTATATTTGCGTCTAGCGTGTGCCCAGCAACCAACAGGGGTAATGCCTTCAATACCGTCATAAACACGGTAACCGTCGCACTGTAAATAGCCTTGATAACCGGCAAGAAATTCTTTTGCGCAAGCGCGACTTCGACCTGCTTGGTAATCGTAAATCACGACAGGCTCACGGCTGACCTCATTGCTGCGATAAACCCACATGTAGGAATTGCTGCTAGGGTTGTCACCTTCATCTAACACTTGTGTACGGGTTTCATCGGCACATAAACTGTGCTCACTAAGCAAGTGACGTTGCATGGCTGCCACTAAGGGGCTGATTAGCAGGCCCGCTTTAATACACCAATTAGCTAATGTTCCGCGCGATAGTTCAAGGCCGCCACGGCCCAGTATGTCAACGAAACGATAAAGCGGTAAGGCGTCGCAGTATTTGCCCGTAACAACCGCCGATAACGCTTCTGGACTCGCAATGCTGCCAGGAATAGGCTGCTTGGGTTTAGGCGCGGTGATTATTTTACTGGCCAATTGTTCATGCTCGCAATGTCTGCAAGCATATTTAAATTGTTTGTGCTTAATGACACTGACTTTCGCCGGAATAATCTTCACTTGCTCGCTGTCTTCACTACCACATTGATGTAGTTGTTCATCGCAACACTGACATGTTAACTCGGTTAAAGTGTGCTCAACCTCTTCTCGTTCAAAGTGCTCAGCCAGTATTTGTTTACCTTTCTTATGGTGTTTAGGCGGCTCAGTCGTTTTATGCTGCTCCGCTTCATTGAAGGTGCCCCGTGGGGCTTTTTCACTTTTTTTACCGTATTTTTGGGATTTACTTAACTTAAGCTCAGCAAGCAAGTGGTCAATCCGCGATTGCATTTCAACCTTATCTTCTTGCAGTGAAATTTTATCTTTTTCTAAGCCATCAAGCTTAGCCTGCATAAGTGCAAGCTGATTTTGTAGTTCGGTGATGAGAATAGTGTCTGGCATTTTAATAGCATGACACATGGGAAAGATCGTTCAAGTAAAAAAAACGATCTGGTTAATTTACATCACTGATAACCCTGATAAAGTTGAGTGGCGGGTTTTATTATTTACCGGTAAGCCAGATAATAACCATTGTAACTGCCGTTGTTCAATCCCCATGGCTACGTGTGCTTGAGCATGATTTGGCCATTGAAATCGTCCTTGCTCTAAGCGACGATAATAAAGCCAAAAACCATTGGTATCCCAAAACAAAATTTTTAATTTATCGCGTTGTTTATTACAAAAAACGAACCACGCTTGGCTTAAAGGATCGAGAGATAGGGTATCGCTGACAATAATACTTAACCCATTGATTGATTTTCGCATGTCGGTGAATCCCGTGACCAAGTAAACTTGGTGGGTGCAAGGTGTCACAGTACGCTCAATAATTTGGCTAGCGTTTGGTTAGCTAATGTCGACTCGAAGTCTATTTGATAGCCGTTTGGTGTGGTGAGTTTAATGATTGAAGGGTGTGTAAAGGCTTGCTCATGAATAACAAACGGGATCACCTGTTGCTTTTTAACCCTTATCGTTTCGTCAGAAAGGCGTTTACGCCAAACATAGAAAGTCGATGCGTTAATGTTGTTATCACGACAAAATTGAATGATGGCTAAACCACTCGATTTTTGCTGCTCAAAAATGCCTTGCCAGTGTTTTATTTTTTGCTGTTTATTCATAATTACCTCAGGTTAATATGCTGAGTAAATTATGCATAGGTAGCATTAATATTGGTATGTGGGTTTAATTGCGCGCTTACTTAAGTAATAATACACAGTGGTAAACTATCTTATGAAAAGTTTACCACTTTAGTCGCTTAAATCGGCTTTATGGTAATGTTAAGCAGTTGACTGGTAAACATTAACCTCATTGATTAAGGTATGCTGATTAAAAATAACAAGAAAGGCTTACCACTATTTCTTCATCAAACACCAAGCGTATACAAATTCTCAGCGAATCAGAAATCAACGAACTCTATGCCTTACCCAATTTTAACCGTAAAGATCGTGATGATTATTTTTCGTTAGATAGTGAAACTCAAAGGCTCGTCAACGAATTAAGACGTATTGAAACCAGAGTGTATTTTATCTTACTGCTTGGTTACTTTAGGTCACGGCCAATAGTATTTAATTTCTCATTTACTCAAGTCAGTAATGATTTAGATTATGTAAGATCCAAGTATTTCAGCGATAAAGATATGTCTCTTGAGGATTTATCACCAACAACAAAAACTAAGCTGATTAATAAGTTATTAAAATATACAGGGTTTACAGCATACCAAAGCAAGTTAGATAAAGAGCCGCTATTAAAAAGGCTTAACGATGTTGTAAAAATCAACCTTGAACCAAGGTATGTTTTTGATGAATGTATTGCTTATTTTGGTCAAAACAGAATAGCGCTAGCTGGTTATACAACGCTGCAAGACACTATTTCTACGGTATTATCAAATGAGCGTAACCGAATTGAAATGGTGCTGCTTGATAGTTTGTCTTCAGGTACCAGAAAAACATTACTTAAATTACTTGAGTCAAATAATACCTTTACTGACTTAGCCAAGTTAAAGAAAATGGCTAAGGACTTTTCAACGAGCCAAATCACCCAAGAGCTGAAGACGCATAAAATTATACGCTCGCTTTATCCAGAAATTAAGTCACTGATTGCTGAACTGGAGCTATCACCTAAAAATCTTGAATACTATGCTTCACTGGTAAAGCACAAGTCCGTTTATAAGCTTAGAAAACACGCAGATAGCCAAACTATTTTATATCTCGTTTGTTACTTGTTCTTCAGGTACCGAGAGACTAACGACAATCTTGTTGCTGCATTTATTTACTTGGTAAGGAAGTTAACCGAATCAGCTAAAGGCTATGCAAAGCAGCGTATTGTTGAAGATGTAACCATTGTAAGAACCAAATTAAAATCCGCTGGTAGTTTATTAAAGTACTTCATCGATACCGATATGGACGATGATTTAAGCTTTGGTGATGTACGTAAAAAAGCCTTTGAATTGATCCCTGCTGACAGTATTAAACTGTTAAGTGATCACTTAGATAATAACGACTTTGATGGCCGTCAGTACGAATGGCAATTTATTGATAAACAATCCAGTAAAATTAAAAAACTTATCCGCTCATTATTTATGTCTATCGATATTGAGTTCATTCATTTAAAGGATGAACTCCATGAGCAGTATGTTATGGCACATTCTGAACTTAGTGAATTAAAGGCTATCCAAACCATTAACATCGATGTGGTACCTAAACATGACCGAGAGTATTTAGAGGGAGAAAATACCAAATTAATTGCTAATCGATTTGAGTATTTCCTTTATCGTAAAGCCGAACAATTATTTCACAGTAATAGCTTAACGGTGAAAGAAAGCGTTAATAACCGTAGTTTAACGTCAGATCTTATACAACCTAAAGAATGGCAGCAAAAAGAGACAATCATTGAAAACACTGGCCTTGATAAGCTGGCAACACCGATTAACCAAACACTCGCAGATAAGAGCCAACAATTAGAAGTTAAGCTGAAGGAAGCAAGCGAGCATATCTTTAGTGGTGATAATAAGTATGTTGAGTTTATTCCTGGCAAAGCCGAACTCAAGTGGTCAATTCCTAACAGCCGTTGGCAACAAACAATTGAAAACCCGCTCTACAATCAAATTCAACACATGGGTATCGTTGAACTCATGTTGTTTGTTGATCAAAAGACAGGTTACTTAAATTCATTTACACACATATCAGCAACTAAAGAAAAATCACCAGTAAATAAAGAAGATCTGATCGCCTGTATATTGGCAAACGGCACCAATTACGGCCTATATAAAATGGCGAATATCTCTGACCGTTCAATGGGTAAATTACGCAGTGTAGATGATAGTTATGTCAGATATGAAACACTCAAAACGTCTAATGATCAGGTTTCTAATGCTATAGCCACGTTGCCAATATTTGCCTATTACCATGTGGACGATAATCAGTTGTTTTCAAGCATTGATGGTCAAAAATTTGAGTGTCGCATAAATACGTTTAAGGCTCGGTATTCGTCTAAGTACTTCTCCAAAGGTAAAGGTGTTTCAGCATTAACATTGGTTTCTAATCATGTTCCGGTGAGTACGCAAGTCATTGGCGCTAACGAATATGAAGGTCACTTTGCTTTTGACTTACTCTATAACAACTCTTCAGATATACAGCCTAATACCTTATCGACCGATACGCATGGTACCAATAATGTTAACTTCGCTATATTAGATTTCTTTGGTTACACATTCGCCCCTCGATACGCGAAAATGAAAAAGGTGTTTTTTGAGCTATTTGAAGTGACTGAAGAGAACGGAGGCCGTATTCAATTAAAGAAAGATATTAATCATAAGCTAATTGCTGAAGAATGGGACAATATTCAGCATATTGTTTGTTCATTGAGTCGTAAAACCACCACTCAAAGCACAATCATTAGAAAGTTGAGTAACGGCAAGAGCCGAAGATTGTCAGCATTGCATGAGTACGACCGTTTAATTAAATCTATTTATGTTTTGGAGTATGTTGATAATTCAACGTTGCGTCATTACGTCCAGCAAGCCTTGAACAGAGGTGAAGCATACCATCAGTTAAAACGTGCTATTACTTCAGTTAATGGCAATAAATTTCGTGGGGGGAATGATTACCAAGTATCACAATGGAACGATTGTGCTCGACTCATTTCAAATTGCATTATTTATTATAATTCCGCGTTACTATCGGCATTTTTACAAATCCAAGAGAGGAACGGTAGGCAAGATGTGGTTGATGTTATTTCTCGGCTTTCACCTGTTGCTTGGCAACACATTAATCTAAATGGGGAATATGCCTTTAATAAAGACCGCAAAGAAATCGACTTAGCTGGTTTACTTAGTGATGTAGAATCAATAAGTTAAAGAATGCCATCTGTTTGTATTTCTAATTCAAAAGGTACTGCGCATCAAAGTGCCATTAAAAATTGGAGGTGTTGATATTCTATATGCTTGATATATACAAGCTAACATTGATAGAAAACAGATAAGCTAACAAGTTTTTAGTCGAGCCATGAACTGTTCTATAATTGTTCTAATTGCAAAACTCTTCAATTTGGTTTGTTACTAGATTTAAAAATACTTTTCTATGCTCGATTTTAGTAAGTAGCAGCTTTTGGATGTCTTCAGGAACTTTTCTTTCTCCTGCATCTATTGCCATTAGTAATGGCTTGATATCAACTACAAGAAGACCTGCCGCCCTTGCTGCTCGAATGAACTTTAATCTCTTTAATGCACATAAGCCGTAAAGTGAATGGCCTGACTTAGTTTTTTCTTCGCAGTGTACTAAGTTCTCAAGAACATAATTTCTTACCGTATGGACAGATGTTTGTGCAGCTAGTGCCAGTTGAGAAATACTCAAAGGAAAATCCAACGCATCATCATCACTACTAATGAACTTATTGATGTCAGGTATCTCTGTCAAAAAACTGACTTCACCAACAGGAATGTTTTCAACCTTAGATTTAATCATGATTTAGCATGCTTCCAATTTGTGTTGTTAATGGAATGCCTTAAGATATCTTGATTACATTCAATCAATTGGCACTCCATTAACATTTCTGTAAGTACATTACCGTTAAATGATTACCCTGCGCAGCAAGATAGCTCTTTAACGTCTTTGCTAAAGGTTTGAGCGCATAACTTCAATCCTTCAACCATCGTCAAATACGGAAATAGTTGACCTGCCAATTCTTCGACTGTCATTTTATTATGAATAGCAAGAGCCGCACTTTGAATCAGTTCTCCGCCTTCATGGGCTAAAATTTGTGCGCCTATCAGTTTTCCCGTGGATTCTTCAGCTACCAACTTGATAAAACCATCCGTTTCAAAATTTGCTAAAGCTCTTGGTACGTTTTCCATATCAAGTACACGACTTATCGTATTTATTCCTACCGCTGAAGCTTGTACTTCGGTTAGACCTACCGTAGCAACTTGTGGGTCGGTGAATATAACAGCAGGCATGGTAGATAAGTCGAGTTGCGCATTTCCACCTGTCATATTAATTCCAGCCCTACTTCCGGCAGCAGCAGCAACATAAACAAATTGTGGCATATTGGAGCAATCTCCAGCGGCATAAATGTTAGCTGTTGATGTTTCCATCATACTATTAACAACAATGGCACCACTTTTATCTGTTTCAACACCAACATTTTCTAAACCAAGCTTTCCAGTATTTGCATGGCGACCCGTAGAGATAAGCAATTTTTCAGCGATTAATGTTCCTTCGTTAGTTTCCAATGAAAAACCATTGCTATCATAAGAAACATGACTTGCTTGCGTATTATTAAGTACCCTAATACCTTCTTTTTCAAAGCACTCTGCCAGTTTTTCACCTAATAACGGATCTTCAGCATATAAAAGGGTATGTCTGGCTAGAATTGTCACACGGCTACCTAAACGGGCATAAGCTTGCGCAATTTCCAGAGCAACAACGGAGGAGCCGATGACAACTAGACTACTCGGTAACTCTTCTGCAAATAAGGCTTCTGTTGATGTCCAATAAGGTGTATCAACTAAACCCTTAATTGGCGGAATGCTTGGTGTAGAGCCTGTTGCAATTAAAATGCGATCTGCAACCAGCTCTTCTTCACTACCATCAGACTTGTGAACTAGCAAGGTATTTTGATTTTTAAAACGTGCATAACCTTTAAGTAAAGATAGCGCGGGATTACTCTCTAAAATACGTTGATATTTAGCATCGCGTAGTTCTTCGACGCGAGCGTTTTGCTGATGTGCTAATAAGGAGCGGCTAAGTTGTGGCTGAATATTTTCTAAACCATCAAACGGGTTAGTACGTTGCTGATGCGCTAATTGCGCAGCACGGATCAATATTTTTGAAGGAACACAGCCGACATTTACACAGCAACCTCCGATTACATCGGCTCCTTCAATGATAGTAACTCTTGCTCCGCCTTCTGCTGCTTTAATCGCACTGGCAAAGGCCCCTGAACCACTACCAATAATGGCTACATGTAATTGTTCTGGCTGGATGTCATTTGACGAGCAACAACTATTCGTTGACATATTTTATTCCTCTTAAAAAGTTAAGCGGTACAAGTTTCATCATCACAGCGTTTATTCGCAGGAGAAACCATGTCCCAAATTGATACAGCAACCATTAGTCCTAGCCCCGTATAAGTAACGTATGAACTCCACCCGTACTGGAACCAAGGGTATAAAGAGAGTAAAACCAAAATGGGGCCAATTGAACCGATAAAACTACGGTGCCATTGACGATGGCTAAACCAGCCTAAGATATTCATTGCCAGCGCTAATACTGCAAACAGTGGTAACAACGTATTGATAAATACCCCTTCCCACTGACTAAGAAATCCCATCCCAATTGCCGCACCAAGACTAGCTATCGCGGGAAAACACATGGCGCATCCCATTGCCGAAACAAGTGCACCTATAGAGCCTGCTTTATCTCCGATACGCGTAACTAGTTCTAAGGGGCTAAACATTACTTATTTTCACTTTTTAAATTTGAAGGGTAGCCAGCGTTGGTAGTCGCTGCAATTAATGCATTGATGTTGGTTTTAGTGTCATCAAAAGAAACAACAGCTAGCTTAGGCTTGTAGGTAACTTTCGCATTTTCAACGCCATCAACATTTTCTAATGACTTTTTAACTGTGATTGGACATGTCGCACAGTTCATCGTTGGCACTTCCAGTGTAACTGTTTTTACTTCAGCAAAAGCACCAAAACTAGAAAGTGAAAGCAGTGCGGTTAATAATAATTTTTTCATAATTAGCTCCAAATTTTAAAATGTTATAAATTTCTTGATCTGTATATTAAGCAAACAAAAGTATCCAATAATTACTGGTCACTAAAATTGTCGCAACTATAACGCTCAGCCAGAAAATTACTTTTCGTTGTTGCTGTTTCTTAGGAATTGCACAGGCCGTTCCCGGCTCACACTCTTCTACAGGACGGTAAATTTTCCAACCTGAGTAACCAAACAACAACACTACAAATGCGATAAATAATGGCCTATAGGGTTCAAATGCAGTTAAATTACCAATCCATGAGCCACTTACCCCAAGTAATAACAGGAGCAAAGGACCTACACAGCATACGCCTGCGCCTAATGCTGCTATGATGCCTCCTATCATTGGAAGGTTTGATTCTTTTTGATTCATATAGATACCTCATTAAGTGATAATGCAAGTGTATTGCATGTACCTAAGTACGGAGTCAAGGGTGATTTATAAAAAATTTATCTTTGATAATCTGCTACGACAGATACGGGGAATAAGCTAACTTGAATTAAGGCGCAGAAGTAAAATTGGATATGCTGTTTTAGTGGGAAATGGTAGTTAAGTGAATCATTTACTTCGGTTGCAACGAATCAATTATTGGGCAGTGGCTATCGTCATCATTATTTTGGCATTGTCCTAAATGTTCTTCCAAAGCGTGTTCTAACAACAACAAGTCAGCCATCTTTTTTTGTACTGCGATCAGTTTTTTATTAGCTAATTCTTGTACTTTACTACATGGACTATCGTTTAACGCAAGTAACCCTTCAATCTCATTTAGCGTAAAACCTAATTCTTGAGAACGCTTGATAAAATGTATTCTATTTACCGTTTCTTTCGGGTAATGTCTATAGCCCTGCATAGGCTTTGGTGGTTGTTTAATTAAGCCTTTGCGTTCATAAAAGCGAATTGTTTCGACATTTACACTCAGTTCTTTAGCCAACATACTTATGGTTCGTTTAGACACGTTATCAATTACCTTACTGACTTTTTGTTTACTTACTTTATATCTAATTAAAGTGACCATCAATGAATACCAGTTTAAACATCGCTAATTGATTTTGTTTTTTCTTCTATTAAATAAGTAAAGTTACCGTTGTTACAACAATATTAAACCACAACAATGTATGGTTTATCCTTTTTCATTATCAAAGTCCAAATTAGTGTTATTACATGCAGTTCTACATGAGTACACCCTAAAGATACTGTTAATATATCACAGGCAATTACGTAATGACACCACTTAAATAAACCTATATGATATGACACCATCTAAATAGACCTAATTAGGCAAAAATGTTCATAAGAGCATATTTACGAGCATCAACTTCTGAGCAAGATGCAAATAGAGCAAAAAGCTCATTAAAAAAATTCGTTTCTGGCTTCAGCAAACGAATTGCTTCTTTTTATATAGAAAATAAATCTGGTAATTCTTTAGATAGACCAGAGCTAATTCGTTTATTGGATGAATCAGAGTCCGGTGATGTTTTGTTAGTTGAATCAATCGATCGTTTAACAAGGCTAAGCCCTGATGATTGGAAAACTCTTGTAGCCTCAATAAATGAAAAAGGAATTAGTGTTGTTAGTTTAGATCTACCAACCAGTCATTTAACATTTGGCAGTTTTCCAAGTGATGATTTTATGAGATCAATACTTAGTGCTATTAATAATATGCTGTTAGAAATATTAGCGGCCAGTGCATATAAAGAATATCGAGAACGTGAACGTAAGCAAAAAGAAGGTATTGTAAAAGCACAGCAAAAGGGACTTTATCACGGTCGTCAGCCTGATTTAGAGGCTCATGATAGGATTGCCTCGTTTACTGAAGCTGGATTTAGTATTAATAAAACGGCTGAAGCAGTTGGAGTTAGTCGAAGTACGGTAATTAGAGTTAGAAAAAAGCTTAAAAATTTAGACTAAGGTTAATTTCGAGGGGATGGGCGCAAAACCCCTAATTGGTGTTGGCAGCTCCATGCGCTGACGGTATGTAAGGCACTTTTTCTATCTTTGGTTGTAAATGAACGACGTGCTGTTTTTCCATCAATGGCAATGATATCAGCACCAGTGGTTTCAATAAGTGATGATATCCAAGATTGAAATGAATGCTCTATTTCATCTGATTTTAACCGACAAATGACACGGGCAATGGTGTCGTGTCTTGGGATACCCTCTTTGAAAGCGCCATATTTTTTTAACCAATCAAGTTTTAGATGCCCAAAATCTTCAATATCCTCCCATCCTTCTGCGCCGGAGAGTACAGCACTAATGGCTAAGAGGAGAATATCGATAAGTTCATGCTTTTTACAGCGTTCAATGCGAGGATCGGTAATTGAATCAAAGTGTTTCAGAAAAGTAGCGCTCATATTAAGTGACCAAGGTGATTATAATGCCTTGATCTGATCGCTACTTGTTCTAGAAGTTCAATTTATAATGATCTTGCCGTGGATTGTCCTGTATAAACTACTTAATTTGATTGACTTGAGTGGGTTTCTTGACTACCATGTTTTTTAAAATTTTGATGTTAGAGTAAAAATGAAAAATACTTGGATTAGTTTGTTAGTAGTACTATCGATTGCATTGCAGTCGTTTGCTTCTGTGGCTAATTCAAATGAAAGTCATCAGATTGACTCTCTACATATTCAAACAGAACATTCCCATGATAGTGAAGATATTGAACTTTTCGATGAATCATCTGACACTGAACATAATATTAAAGATTGCCATCATTGTGGTCACTGTCAAGGCACTCACACACAGTGGGTTGCCAGTAATAAATCTACACTACAGACCCCTAAACTTATTATTACAAATCAATATTTTTATGCTGTTCATGTAGATAAAATATTCACTGAAGAACCTATACGCCCCCCAATCGTTTAATTTAGTTTTAAAGCTATATTCGTAACAAATTTATTCTTAACTAGCGCTTAATGTAGCCTAGTTGGTTTAGTTGCGGCATTTTATTATTAAATTAAGAGATTATTATGAAATTTTTCTCAGCAAAATCTACTGGAATCGCATTATTTATCGGCTTTTCAGCAAGTTTATCTGTTAGTAGCTTCGCTTTTGCTAAGCCAACGCTATCGAGTGACTGGCTCGATCGGCAAATCAATAAACACCCTGATATTGTCTCAGCACGTGAACTCATGAATGCTGAATTTTCCAAAGCACAGGGCAGTAAGTTACCACTTTACAACCCAGAACTATCGACAGGTTACGAGCGTGAAGGTGACGGAAATAATTACAATATTGGTATTAGCCAAACGATTGACTTGTGGGATAAGCAGGCTGTTAATGCTGCTATCGGCGATAAAATATTAACGGCGGCCAGTAAACAATTCACTTATGCGATAGAGCAGAAAAAAGCACAAGCCTTAAAAGCACTTATTAATTGGCAACTTGCCATGGATAAGTCGTCACTTGCTTTTGAACAAGAGCAACAGTTAGAAACCTTGCTTAAAATTGTAACTAAAAGGCAGAAAGCTGGCGATCTTGGTCAGGTTGATGCTGAGTTAACTTTCTTGAATTTGTCGCAAATGCTTAATAAAACGGCCCAAATACAAGCACAGTTAACACAAGCTCAAGCCAAGGTTAATGAGTTGTTGCCTGATTGGCGTCCTGATACACAAGCATATCCAGAGCAGGGCTTAGGCGTTACAAACTTTCAAGTAGCTGAGCAGTGGTTAACGCAGCACCCGCAAGTATTAGCCTCTCAAGCACTGTGGCAAATGCAAAAAAGTAAAGCTCAATATGCCATGCTTGAAACCAAAGCCGATCCTACCATTGGAATTAGTACCGGAAAAAATGATGTCGATAATGTTGTCGGAGTTACTTTTTCTATGCCGTTAAATATTCGTAATGATTACCAAGCTAATGCCAAAGCACAAAACCAACAAGCTATCGCCGCAGAAGCAAATTTTCGTTCAGTAATGCGTAAGCAAAAGTATTTGATACAGGCAAGTACTGCCTCACTAATCTCTAATAAAAAATACCTTGGCCGTTGGCAACAGTTAATGCAAGGACGCGGCGAACACAGCGCGCAGTTATTGCAAAAACAATGGCAAGTAGGTGATTTAAATACCTCGGATTATTTATTGGCATTACAACAAAGAGCGGAAGGTTTATACGCGGGCATTGAATTACAAGCCCAGTTCAAAATAAGCGAAGTGCAATGGCTACTCGATGTAGGCCAATTAAATGCGGCAACTAAGCTATTAAACTAAACCTATTATATCACTTTACGCGGCTTGATGAGCGTGAATTGTTACAGAATTTGGAATTAAAAATGAAAAATAAAATAACTGATAAAACATCTCATAAAATAGTGAAAAAAATAAAACTCATTACCCTAAGTAGTTTATTTACTGGCTTAGCTGTCGTGTCAACTACGGCATTATCATATAACGATGCCGCTCTAGAAAAAACGCCAGCAGTAGAGCAATCCATCGTATTAAAAACTGACCATGATCATGACTCTGAAAGTGAAGAAGTGCATGACGAAAGTGGTCATGAACATGGTAGTGATGAAAGCAAAGACGACCATGCTGCGGAGGAGAAATCTGATGACGGTCATGACCATGGTAGTGAAACAGCGAGTAAAGAAACAGCTGAAGAAGAACATGAAGAAGGCATAAGTTTTAGTCCAGAAAAAATGGCACTCGCCAATATCAAAGTGACTAACTTAAAGCCGGCAATTTTTGCTAAAAGTATCTATGCACCAGGAGAAATAAAAGCGAACGGTTATACCAGTTACATTGTCTCTTCACGTACTGAATCGGTAGTGATCAGTCGTCATGCTATTTTAGGTGAACATGTGACTAAGGGTCAGTCTTTAGTTACCTTATTTAGTGAATCAATGGCCGAAGCACAAGCACAATATCGTGTTGCTTACAGTGAGTGGCAACGAGCTAAAAAATTGGGCCTTGGCACCGTCAGTGAAAGCCGCCTATTAGCCAGTGAAACAGATTACATTTCAGCTTATGGTCGATTAACTGCCTTTGGTTTAACCAAAGCAGCCATTAAAGATATTGTAAAAAACAACTCATCAAATCTTGGTGAATATACCTTAGTCGCTCAGCGCTCTGGTGTGGTTTTAAGTGATGATTTCTCTCAAGGACAACGTGTGCCTGCCGGTGAAAAAATCATGGTATTGGCTGATGAAAAAGACTTATGGGTTGAAGCGCGTGTTTCGCCAAATAAAAAATTAAGTCTTCCTATTGGCACCATTGCAAAAGTTGAGTTTGCCGGGCAAGTGCATGTTGCCAAGGTCATTCAAGAAGCACATACCATTGATCCAAGTACGCGTACCCGAATCGTTAGACTGTCGGTTGAAAATACTGATGACAGTTTGCATTCAGGCATGTTTGTTAATGTAAATTTTCAGTTTGATACGCAAAGCCCTGTAATAGCAGTACCAGAAACAGCATTAATGCGTGGTGCCGATGGTGATTGGACGGTATTTGTTGAAGACCATCCTGGTGAATTTAAAGCCGTTGAAGTTGAATTAGGTCAGCCATTAGGCAATTACCGTCAAATTATCGGTATTGAGCCTAATACCCGTTTGGTAACAAAAGGTGCCTTTTTTGTTGCGTCAGAAATAGCAAAAGGCGGATTTGATCCGCACGGCCACTAGGGGAATAAGATTATGTTTAATAAAATAATTGATTGGTCGATCAATAATCGACTCTTAGTAATTATCGCCCTAATTGCTACTATGGCAGGCTCTGTTATGGTGATCCCAAAACTAAATTTAGATGCTTTTCCTGATGTAACCAATGTTCAGGTAGCGGTTAATACTGAAGCACCGGGCTTAGCCGCTGAAGAAGTAGAGCAGTTAATAACCTATCCCATTGAAGCAGTAATGTATGCGTTGCCTGATGTAGAGCAAGTACGCTCTATTTCAAAAACGGGTTTATCGGGTGTTACTGTTGTCTTTAAAGAAGGCACAGACATCTACTTTGCTCGCCAGTTAGTATTTGAGCGTTTACAAGCGGCAAAAGAGTTAATTCCGCAAGGCGTGGGCACACCAGAAATGGGACCTAACACCTCAGGTTTGGGTCAAGTTTTTCAGTATTTGTTAATTGCAGATAAAGATTCTGGTTATGATTCTATGACCTTAAGGAGCTTGAACGATTGGATAGTAAAGTTATTGGTTATGCCGGTAGATGGTGTTACCGACGTCTTATCTTTTGGCGGCAACGTCAGACAGTATCAAGTCAACATTGAGCCAAGTAAATTATTATCATATGAGTTAACGCAAGACGATATTGTTACTGCACTCGATAACAACAATGCCAATGTTGGCGGTTGGTACATGAACCGTGGACAAGAGCAATTAGTTATTCGTGGCACAGGTTGGTTTAATAGTGGCGAAGCAGGTTTAGCTGATATTAGACAAGTACCGGTTAAAACGGTTGATGGTACTGTGGTGACTATCGAAGATGTAGCCAAGGTTTCGCTGGGTAGTGAAATACGCCAAGGCGCAGTTACTATGACGCGCAGAGATGCACAGGGTAACATTGAAAACTTAGGTGAAGTGGTTTCAGGTATCGTATTGAAACGTATGGGCGCAAATACTAAAGTGACAATCGACGGTATAAGTGCACGTATTCCAATGATCAACCAAGCACTACCTGAAGGCGTACGTTTTGAACCTTTCTACGATCAGGCAGATTTAATTACTAAAGCAGTTGATACTGTAGTGCAAGCATTAGCGCTGGCATTTATATTTATCGCTATCGTACTTGCTCTGTTTTTAATGAACTTACGCGCAACCTTTTTAGTGTTAATTTCAATTCCTATTTCAATCGCTATCGCCTTAATGGTGATGTCTTGGATAGGTTTATCGGCAAACTTAATGTCGTTAGGTGGTATCGCTGTTGCTATTGGTATGTTGGTTGATGGCTCTGTTGTGATGGTTGAAAACATGTTCAAACACCTTAATAGACCTGATTCAACACATTACAAAAATGCGCAAGCGAGAACGTTAGGCACAGATGCTGATCCCCACGATGTAGAACATGATAAAGAAGGCATTCCTCTACGATTAAAAGAAGCAGGAAAAGAAGTTGCACGCCCGGTATTTTTTGCTGCCTCTATTATTTTAGTGGTATTTACACCGTTATTTAGCTTTGAAGGAGTGGAAGCTAAATTGTTCCAGCCGATGGCTATCAGTATTATTTTAGCGGTTATTTCGGCTATTTTTGTGGCACTGTTTGTGGTTCCAGCCTTAGCAACCTTTATGTTTAATAAAGGCGTTAAAGAAAGAGAAAGTTTTGTCTTAAAACCATTAGATAAGCTTTATCGAAAAGGCCTCAAAGCCGCGATGAAACACACGAAAGTAGTTATTATTGCTTCATTATTGTTACTTGTGGGTGCAGCATCTTTAATACCTCAAATAGGGACTGAATTTGTACCAGAATTAGAAGAGGGTACCATTAACCTAAGAGCAACATTAGCGCCATCAGCAAGTTTAGAAACAGCCTTGTCGGTTGCTCCAATTCTTGAAGAAAAGTTAATGGAGTTCCCCGAAGTTGAATATACCCTAAGTCGAATTGGACGTGCTGAAATCGGCGGTGATCCTGAACCAGTTAATAACATCGAAATTTACATTGGCTTAAAACCTGTTTCAGAATGGACAAGTGCCAAAAATCGCGTTGAATTACAAGGTTTAATGGAAGAGAAACTTGAGCAATTCCCAGGGTTATTACTTAACTTTTCACAGCCCATAGCGACTCGTGTAGATGAATTACTGTCAGGAGTTAAAGCGCAACTTGCCATTAAATTGTTTGGACCAGAATTAGATATGTTGGCGAGCAAAGGTCAAGAAATTGAAGCGGCAATCAAACAAATTGATGGCGCAAGAGATGTAGCCTTAGAGCAAATCGCTGGTGAAGCACAGTTAGTGATTAAACCGAAAAGACAGCAATTGTCACGTTTTGGTTTGTCAGTTGGCGATGTCATGGAAGTGGTTAAAAACGGTATCGGTGGCGTTAGCGCTGGCCAAATAATCAATGGCAATGAACGTTATGATATTTATGTTCGCATTGAAGAAAAATACCGTGATAACCAAGAAGCTATTGCAGATCTGAGAATACAATCACCTACGGGTGCTTGGGTACGTTTAGGCGATATTGCTACCGTCAGTTTTGAATCTGGCCCACCACAAGTGCGACGTGATGATGTACAGCGACGCGTGGTAATTCAAGCCAATGTTCAAGGTCGAGACATGGGAAGTGTTGTTAGCGACATTCGTGCAGTTATTGATAGCAAAGTAGATTTACCTGCAGGTTATTCTGTAGTGATTGGTGGTCAATTTGAAAACCAACAACGTGCGCAGCAGCGACTATCAGTGGTAGTGCCTCTATCATTGGCACTAATTGCCTTGCTACTTTATTTCGCCTTTGGCTCTGTTGGTCAAGCGATGCTTATTTTAGTGAATGTACCCTTGGCCGTTATAGGTGGTATTTTCTCACTGTATATTTCAGGTCAATACTTGTCAGTGCCAAGTTCAGTCGGCTTTATCACTTTGTTTGGTGTCGCCGTGCTTAATGGTGTAGTCATGGTAGAAAGCATTAACCAGCTGGTAAAAGATGGTATAGACACCTCAAAAGCTGTTTTTGATGGGGCAGTATCTCGTTTACGTCCAGTATTAATGACCGCCATTACTTCTGCGTTAGGTTTAATTCCAATGCTGATGTCCAATGGAGTTGGCGCTGAAATTCAACGACCACTGGCGAGTGTTATTGTTGGCGGTTTGGTTACTGCAACGTTACTCACCTTGTTTGTGTTACCGGTTTTATATGCTTGGTTCTCAAAAGCCAAAATCAAAGATCTTAGAGACTAACGCGCTAGATAACTTAGTGACTTACTCATTAACTTACAAATTAATAAAGTAAGTAACTAATTTGATAGCACTATAAATCGCTACTAGCTAAGCTCTTGTCAAAAGCAGGGCTTAGCCAGTCATTTTCACTCGATGCAGAGATTCAATAGTAGGCTTTTATTAGCTTCGAATTTTTGCATCCTAAATTTAGGGAATAATGATGAAAAAGCTGTCGTTTTTCAATTATTCGCCAAACCTCCTTATTATCGCCACCGTGCTATTTATTATAGTGACGGGCAATTCTACATTTTTTGAACAAGTTAATTCGGTATACCCGTGGCAAGATAATCAAGGTTTTATTATCGCGCTGACTCTTGTGGTAATGAGTGTATTAACCATTATTGTGTCATTTTTCAGTATTATCATTCCCGTTCGAATAGTACTGAGCAGTCTTTTACTCTTATCTGCCATGGCTGGTTATTATACCGATAGCTTTGGCACCATCATTGATAATGTAATGATTCAAAACATTGCTGAAACGAATATCGATGAAGCAACTGACTTACTGTCATTTGAGTATTTTTTAACTGTTTTGTTGTTAGCCATAGTACCTATAGCTTGCCTTTTTATGGTCAAAATAGATAAATCGTCATGGACAAAAAACTGTTGGCTACAAATAAGTAATACCATCATGGCACTTGGTGTAATTACTGTTTCACTTTATATTTTTAGTGCTCAATTCACTAATTTCTTTAGAGAACACAAGCCATTAAGATTTTACTTAAATCCTATCTATCCCATTTACTCTACGGGATTTTTCCTCAAGGACGTGCTTGAACAGCAAGAAAATAACGAATTTTTAATGGTAGTAAACTCTGCCAATGATATTGATAAAGAGTCGCATAAAAAACTCTACATTGTCATTGTCGGTGAAACTGTCCATGCGGGTAATCTTTCTATAAATGGCTATAAACGAGAAACTACACCATTATTAGCTCAAAGAGATGATTTAATTAGTTTTGATAAATTCTATGCTTGTGGCACATCAACCGCGATTTCGGTCCCTTGTATGTTTTCATTCGATAACCGAGAGTCATTTGATAATAAAAAAGCACGGCGAACACAAAACGTATTAGATGTTATTTCCAAAGCCGGGGTAAGTGTCCTTTGGCGAGACAATAACTCTAGTTCAAAAGGCGTCGCAGATCGTGTCGAATACCAAAATTTCAAATCACCTGAGCTAAATTCAGTGTGCGATATAGAGTGTCGTGACATTGGTATGTTAGACGGTTTACAGGGGTATATTGATGATCAAGAAGGTAGTGTATTCATAGTGCTTCATCAAATGGGCAACCACGGCCCGGCATATTACAAACGATACCCCAAAGACTTTGAGAAGTTCACTCCTGCCTGTCAAACAAGCGAACTCTCCGCCTGTGAAACTAGCGAAATTGTTAATGCGTATGATAATGCCATTCTCTATACCGATTACTTTATCAATGAAACCATTAATTTATTAGAAGAGAACAATACCAACTTTGAAACTGCCATGTTTTATATTGGCGATCATGGTGAATCGTTAGGTAAGAACGGACTCTACTTACATGGTATGCCTTACATGCTGGCGCCTGAAGAACAGACTCATGTACCTTTAATTGCTTGGTTCGGCTCTTCATCACACGTTGATATGGAAAGTACGGTCAAACAAAGTAAAAAAGAAAGTTCTCACGATGCTTTTTCTTTTTCTTTACTACATGCGTTAAATATCAGCACAGATATGTCATTGCCTGAAAAAGCGCCATCACCACTATTTGTTACGCAAGAGGAAGAGTAAATGTCAAATAATAACCATACGCACAGCCATGCACATAACCATGACGGAAAATTAAGCATGGCAGTATTTATCAATATTTTACTTACTGTGGCCCAAGTTATCGGCGGGGTTTTATCAGGTAGTTTATCCTTGATTGCTGATGCGCTTCATAACCTCAGTGATGCAGGCGCTATCGTTATTGCGATTGTTGCGAGAAAAATTGCAAGAAAACCCGCTAATAGCCAAATGACTTTTGGTTTTAAACGGGCTGAAATTATCGGGGCATTAATCAACAGTACTACCCTTATTATTCTTGGTATATATCTCATTTATGCCGCAGTTGAGAAGTACTTTAACCCTCAACCTATTGATGGTTGGATTGTTGTTTGGATTGCGACAATAGCCTTAGTGATTGATTCCATAACCGCGTGGTTGACTTATCAAGCAGGCGCGAAGAATAACTTGAATCTCAGAGCGGCATTTATTCATAATTTATCTGATGCCTTTGCTTCTGTCGTTGTCATTGTTGCGGGTAGTTTGATCATTTTATATCAATGGTATGTTGTCGATTTATTGGCAACCATACTTATCTCGGTTTATGTGGTGTACCACGGTATTATTTTAGCTAAGCAAAGTATTCGTATTTTAATGCAAGCGGTCCCCGTTGATATCGATATCGATAAGATTTGTAAGGATATCGAATCAATGGAGAATGTTGAAAAAGTAAGACACATTCATGTGTGGCAATTAGATGATAGCGAAGTGTATTTAGAAACCAGTGTTAACTTAAAAACGATGGAACAATTCCAAGATCTTAAGCCAATTAAAGATTTGCTCGCAGCTCAATACGGTATTCACCACTCGACCATAGAAGTGGTAGTAGGGAACACCTTGCAAATGGAGAATTGTTTTGAACTTGAGTAAACACCTGCTTTATTCAATGTATGCATTAACGCTTATTGCTTTTTTATTTGAAACAACAAATAGCGATATTTGGCTTCAAAATTTGTTATTCAATGCATCCAACCAAACGTGGTTAATTGATAAATATGAAGAGCCTTATCGTTTTATTTTTTACTTGTTGCCTAAATACAGCATTATTTTGTTGGCACTGTCGCTCATTGCTTTTTACGTTATCGCTTGTAGACGCAAGTACTCTAAGCACTTTCAAAAGCGATTATTAGTGGTTATTTTCTCTTTGATGTTAGTGCCGTCAGTCATCGGCGGTTTAAAAGCAACAACCAATGGTGCTTGTCCTGCGCAGCTTGAACTATATGGCGGCGATGTCCCTTATGTTAAGGCGTTTGAATTAATGCCTGAATCGTTTGAGTCAACTAAAAAGTACAAGTGCTTTCCTGCGGGTCATGCCAGCGGTGGTTTTGCCTTAATGTCATTATTCTTTTTGTTTTATCGTCCGAAATACCAATGTATTGCGATAGCGTTTGCTGTTTCTACTGGCTGGATTATGGGGAGTTATAAGATGGCGATAGGTGACCATTTTTTAAGTCACACACTAACAACGATGACGTTGTCATGGTTAATCATTTGTTTGATAGCCGCGGTAGTGTTTCGTACCTTACACTTTCCTAATTCCAAACCTAATGCTAAGAATAGCCAACAGGAGCCAATCAATGGGTACTAAGCAAAAGCCGACGGGAATAAAACGAATATACCTAGCAGCGGGGCATTCACTCAGAGCGTTTAAATGGCTGATAGCAAATGAAGCAGCGTTTAAACAAGAATTCTGGCTGTCAGTTCTTCTCGTTGTGGGCTGTTTATTCTTTCCATTTTCACTTTTTGAGTACGTGATTCTTTGGTGCGCTTTATTATTCGTATTGTTGGCAGAAATCTTCAATACCGCTATTGAGGCAGTAGTCGATAGAATTGGCGCGGAAATTCATCCGCTGTCAGGTTTAGCGAAAGACTTAGGCTCTTTGGCTGTGATGGTGAGCGTTATCATCGCAACTTTAATATGGGCTGGTGTATTTATTCAGCACTTGAGCTTATGAAGTGTAAATGTTATTAGAATGTATAATAATTCAAAAATATATTTAATCTAATACTCTATGTTAGACAATTAAGAATATTTTCAGCCATGTCCGCTATAGATCAAAAAATACAAACATTTTTAGCCAAAACACTCAAATAGTAACTTCTGCTGTAAGCGTATAGCTAACGACACCTAGCCTTGCTTAATATTCCAAGGTAGCAGTGGCTCAAGGTTACTTGGCTGCTCTGCAATATGTTGCAAGCACATTGAGATGTAGTCATGCACTACAAGATCATTTGCCTTTGCGGTTTCAACAAGACTATAGAGTATGGCGCTGGCATGCGCGCCATTACTGGTATTTGAGAACAGCCATAAAACCGCCCTATTACGAACGGTTTTATGGCTCGCTCTGCTCGGTTATTATCAATACTGAGCCTGCCATCATCGAGGTAACGCCTGAATTTCTCAAACTGGTTTATCGCATAGGTAATTGCTTTCCCTAGCGCCATTTGGGGAGGGATTTTATCTTTGTGTTTGAGTAACCATTGATACAATTCATCAACGATTGGTTTGGCTTTTTGCTGCCTAACGGTGAATTTTTCACTGACCGATTTACCTTTGATGGCTTGCTCAATACCATAGAGTTTGCGAATAAGGTTAAGTGCTACATCCGCTTTAACGGTTTTTTTATTATTGCCTTTGGCCTCGATGAACTTACGGCGTATATGAGCTAAGCACGCAACCAGTGTTGCCTTCGTTTGCTCGTATGCTTTGTAGCCGTCAACGTGCATGTAGCCTTGATAACCGTCAAGAAAACCAACTACACAGTGGGCCGCGCGACTATTATGATAATCAAACAGGACAATATTAGTGTCTTTACCCGGCTTATCATCGCCACAACAGTACAGCCACATATAGCTGGTCGCTTTCTCTGCGTTAATAACGTTTAACGAGGTTTCATCGCCTATAAATCACCGCAATTAAGGTGAGCGTCTAGCGAACTACACCTATGTTTTAAAATTCCAGGGTAACAAGCTGTCGATATCGGGCTCAGGCTGGCACAGTTCATCAAGGCAAGCACAGATGTAATTAAATGGGATTAGACCATTTATCTTGGCGGTTTCCACAATGCTGTAAAGGGTGGCACTAGCATGGGCACCGTTAGCCGTTTGGCTAAATAACCAATTCTTTCGGCCTATCACAAACGGTTTTACCGCGCGTTCTGCTCTATTATTATCGATGCTAAGTCGGCCATCATCAACATAGCGTATGAGCTTGTGCCATTGATTTGCCAGGTAATTAGCTGCCTCTATCAGTTTGCTGTTCCCCACTAAATTTGGCTGATCCTGCTCAAGCCATATTCTTAGCTTGCTAAGAATAGGCAGGCTAACCTCTTGTCTTGCCGTATATTTGTCATCCACACTTTTATCTTTGATGCGTGACTCAACGCCGTACAGTTTTTGGATAAGGCTCAATACCACATCCGCTTTACCGGTTTTGTTTTTACCTTGTAGCTTTTTCGCGTCGATAAATATACGACGAGCATGCGCCCAGCAGCCGATTAAGGTTGCCTCTGTTCTGGCATAGGCTTGATAGCCATCCACGTGCAAGTACCCTTGATATCCATCAAGATAATTGACCACGCAGGCGGCCGCGCGACTATTGTGGAAGTCGTAAAGTACGATATTAGGGATAGGATTATTCGGGTCTGGTGAATCTCGACCCGAGCAATACACCCACATGTAACTGTTTACTTTGTCCGATTTCACCACCTTTAATGGCGTTTCATCGGCAAACAGCGTGGGTTGCTTTAACAGCTCGGCTTTAAGCCGTTCAACTAATGGCGCGAAGAGTGTGGCTGATTTGTCTATCCAGCTGCTCATGGTCTGTCGACTGAGTTCAATACCGTATTGCTTAAACATCGCTTCCTGGCGATACAGCGGTAACCCGTATTGGTATTTACTGGTGATAAGCTGA
>NZ_JADYXA010000015.1:0-80969 GCF_015864495.1 Pseudoalteromonas sp. SWYJZ98
GGTCTTATTTAAGCTTCCAGCTAGACGAGAGGATAGAAGATATCCCCGATGGGTTAAGCCAAAACCATCTAAGTATCCCCATAAAAAGAAAGATGCCAGTCAGCTTAACTGACTGGCATTAGGCACTAAGCCTCATATTAATAAAGCCGCTAACTGGGTCGCCTTTACACAAGTACCTACCTTACTTGAAAAAGAAACAACCAAAAAAAAAGACACACTTAAAAACAATCTGGTACTCGTAAACACACAATCAGGTGCCCAACAAAGCTTTGCTGATGTAAAAGATTACACGTTATCTGATGACGGTATGTGGCTTGCTTATCGTTTAAATAAAAAAGACGATGACGCAAAAGTAGAAGATAAAACCGATAGCACTAAAAACGAAGAAGACAACGCCATCACGCCCGATAAAAAAGATAAGAGCTATGCGCTTGTTATCGTAAATTTATCTGATAAACGCACTCATACAATAGAAAACGTATTTAGCTACGCTATTAACTCAGCTAACAGCCAGCTATTAGTGAGTCAAAGTTACAGCGATGGTAATAACAACCAAATAGCGTTAATTGAGCTCAGTGACTTTAATAGCAGCGTATTAATTGATGAACCGGGCGTAATCGCAAATAAAATAGCGTGGCACCCCACTGACAATATTGCAGCGTTTACATTGGGTAACTATGTAAATGATGACACCCGCCGTCGAAACTACACTTTACAGCTATATAAAAACGAGAAGCTCTCAACTATAGATTCACCTAATAAAACATGGACGTTAGGTAAAACAGCTTCCCTTAAATGGTCAGAAAATGGCGAGCGCTTATATTTTGAAAACCATCCAAAATTAGCAGCTAAAGTAAAAGCCAAAGAATATACCGACGAAGCCTCACTATACGACTTTGATACCATTCGTGAACACAAAGGTCTTAATGTATGGCACAACAACGATGCGCAAATAAAACCACGTGAAGAGCAGCAATGGAACGAGGTTAATAAAAATCGCCATTACAGTGCGGTGTATCACTTTAACTCGCAAAAAGTTGCGCAACTTAGTACACCAAACATGCCTGAGGTTGCACTAAACCCTCAGCGAGATGTGTCTTTACTTGGCTCATCTAACATCCCCTACCTAGAAAAAATAATGTACGGCGGTTTTTTTGCTGATTACTTTGCAGTAAATATAAACACCGGTACACAAACTCCAATTATTAGTAACTACCCGTTTAAACCGAGCCTTGCACCTAATGGTGAGTTTGCAGCTTATTTTAGCGATAGCCAAATACAGTTAAAAGATTTAAAAAATAATAAAGTAACACCGCTTACAAAAGCGATTCAGGCAACCTTTGCTGATGATAAACACGACTACCCATCTACTCAACCTGGTTATGGTTTTGCAGGTTGGATGACCGATAGCAGCCAAGTGCTTGCTTATAGTAAATACGATATTTGGGCGTTTGATGTAAAAACTAAGCAAGCTAAACGCCTAACTAATGGTAAGCAAAGCAATACGCAGTACCGTGTTATTAAGCTTGATAAAACCAGAGTGGGCTTTAAAAAAGGCGATACATTACTTGTCTCTGCTATTAACTTACAAACTAAACAAAGCGAAGTTGCAAAGCTCGACTTAACCACTAACACACTAACTAAGGTGCTTAGCGGTAATAAACGCTTTGATATGGTTAAAAAAGCCAAAAAGGCTGACAAGTACTTATTTACCTCGCAAACTTATAGCCAATTTCCTGATTACTACCAAACAGATTTTAGCTTTAGTTCACCAAAACAAGTGACCACGCTAAACCCACAAATTAGTAATTTTGCCTGGGGCGAAAAGCCAGAGCTGATAAGCTATAAAGGTTTTGATGGCGAAGACTTACAAGGCGTACTAATAAAACCTGCGGGATATAAAAAAGGCGATAAAGTGCCTGTGGTTGTGTATTTTTACCGTTACATGAGCCAGCGTATGTTTGATTTTCCAAAAATGGAATTAAACCATCGCCCTAATTTCCCTATGTTTACCTCAAACGGTTATGCGGTATTTTTACCTGATATTCGTTTTGAAATAGGTCACCCGGGTAAATCGTCAACGCAAACCATGATAAACGCCACCCAAAAATTAATAGATTTAGGCATAGCCGACCCTGATAAAATAGGTTTACAAGGTCACTCTTGGGCGGGCTATCAAAGTGCGTTTATGATAACCCAAACAGATATGTTTAAAGCGGTTGTATCTGGCGCGCCAGTATCAAACATGACCAGTGCTTATAGTGGCATACGTTTAAAATCAGGTCTTGCTCGTCAGTTTCAATACGAAACAGGGCAAAGCCGTATAGGTAAAAACTTATTTGAAGCACCAGAACTGTACATAGAAAACTCACCGGTGTTTTTTGCAGATAAAGTAAATACCCCTATTTTAATTATGTTTGGCGATAAAGACGATGCAGTGCCTTGGCACGAAGGCGTGCAGTACTACTTAGCACTTCGCCGCGCTGGTAAAGATGCAACCTTTTTACAATACGAAGGTGAACCACACCACTTGAAAAAGTTTCCTAATCAGGTCGATTTTTCAGTACGTATGATGCAGTACTTTGATCATTACTTAAAAGGCAAACCAGCTGCAAAGTGGATGACACAAGGCGAAGCATTTATAGAGGAATAGATATAGCATTTATTCAGAGCTCTACGTAAGCGATAACGGCGAGCTCTGCGTCAATTAAATCAAGGCGAGGCATATTACATTTAAGTAATCAGTCACTACCTAGTCCTTCATACCTTTGAACAATGCTGTAATGATCTTTAAACTTTTATAAACACCACCGTATATAAGCGTTTTAATCAAAGTAAAAAACTATAATAAAAGCCTAATATAAGTAATAATCACTAAATTCAGAGGTTAAAGAGTCGTTCATTATGCTAGGTTTTTGGTACAAAGAGTTTCCACAATACCCAAAAGACCATAAGGATTTTTGGCGTACTCGCTTAATAGCCCACTCTTTACTAATAACTACATGTTACTTTTTAGTTTTAACACTCCTCAATCTTTTTTATTTTAAAAGCTATGACATTGCTTTAATTGATGCCTTAGGACTTACGATATCGTTAGGTATTTATACTTGGTTTAATAAAACAGCCAACGTAAATGCAGCAGCGTGGGCTGTTACCCTTATGGTCGTTAGCTTAATAATGATGTTTGTGGTTTCTGTAGGTGGGCATGCGCATTCTTTATTTTGGGCGACGTTAATCCCGCCTTTTAGCTTTTTTTTAGTTGGAAGAAACTGGGGAAGCCTATTTAGTGCAGTCGCTTTTGCTATTTGTGCGTATCTTGTGTATTTACAACAACAGCAAACTGTAACAATTGGCTTAGGCTCTTTATTTAATCTTATAGAGGTAAGCCTTGCTCATATTTTAATTTTTAGGTTTTACGAAAAAACACGGTTTTCGGCATACACTCGATTATCTATCCGTAACTTAGAAATTCAACACTTAGCAGAAACCGATAAGTTAACGGGGCTTTATAACAGGCAAAAATTTGATTTTGAATTATCACAGTTAATTGCTAAAAATGACGTTTTTAAAACCCCACATTGCTTACTTATTTGCGATATAGATCACTTCAAAAATATAAACGATACCTACGGGCATTTGGTTGGTGATAACGTGCTAACTGAATTTGCAAAAATATTAAAAAGCCGTATGGGAAATGACGCACTTATTGCGCGATGGGGTGGAGAAGAATTCACTATTATTTTATCCAACACCTCTTTAAATGATAGCGCTAAAAAAGCCGATGACCTGAGAAAGTATATTGCCGAAAACACAGTTACAAATGTAGCATTTACTATAAGTATTGGATTAGCAACGATACAAAAAGACGATACAGTGCTAAAACTACTGGAGCGGGCTGATACAGCGCTATATAAGGCTAAAAATAATGGACGCAATAAAGTATATGTTAGTGTTAGCGATAACGATTCAACCGTTATCACTCAATCAACTTACTTAAATGAGTTTATAGCCTAAACTTAAGCGTACTGCCCACAAGCAAATCCACAGCTCCACGCATATTGGAAGTTGTAGCCTCCAAGCCACCCTGTTACGTCAGTTACTTCGCCTATAAAGTATAGGCCTTTAGCTTTTTTAGCTTCAAAGGTTTTTGAGCTCAACTCGTCGGTATCTACACCGCCCAATGTTACTTCTGCTGTTCTATAACCTTCTGTGCCATTGGGTTTAATTTGCCACGCATGAATATAATTTACTAACTCATTTATTTGAGCATGGGTAAGCTGATTAATATTACAATCTGGTATCGCTTTGCTTTCGTGCAGTATTTCTATAAAGCGTTTAGGTAAAATAGTCGCAAGACTATTTTTTAACGACTTTTGTGCTTGCGTTTCTCGCCAATCAGCAAGTTGCTGCCTTAAATCAATTTCAGGTAATAGGTTTATAGTTACAGCCTGCCCTGCTCGCCAAAATGAGCTTATTTGCAATATTGCTGGGCCCGATAACCCTCGGTGAGTAAAGAGGATGTTTTCTTTAAATACGGTGCCGTCTTCGCTTGAAACTTCACAAGGAATGCTAATTCCCGAGAGCCCTTCAAAACGCTCTTTATCATGCTGATGCAAAGTAAACGGTACAAGTGCAGCCATAGTTGGTAACACGCTTAAGCCAAACTGCTCTGCAATTTTATAACCTATTGGTGTAGCCCCTAGTTTTGGCATAGTTAAGCCACCTGATGCTATAACTAACGACTCACAGCTTAAGGTTTCTTGCTCTGTGGTAACGCTATAGCCGGTTTCGGTTTTTGATACGCTGATCACTTCACTGCGTAGTTTTATATTTACCCCGGCCCACTCACATTCGGTCAGTAAAATATCAACAATGTCTTGTGCATTGTTATCGCAAAAAAGCTGACCTAGTGTTTTATGGTGATACGCCAAGCCATGTCTGTCTACCAGCTCAATAAAGTCATGCTGTGTATAGCGACTTAAACATGATTTAACAAAATGAGCATTTGCGCATAAGTAGTTATCAGGGGTTGCGTTTTCATTTGTAAAATTACAACGCCCACCACCACTTATTAAAATTTTACGACCTGGTTTTTTGCCCATATCAAGTACTGTAACGCTTCGGCCACGGTATCCAGCTTGCGCTGCACACATTAATCCTGCTGCTCCCGCACCTATTACAATTACATCTACTTGACTCATTATTTTACCCTACTAAAAAATTTTTCCGATTATAGCAAAGTTTGATAGCTAACAACGTAGCATTTAAATTATTAGTAATAACACAACAAAAACGCATCAGTAATAAGTCGGGAATAATTACCCGTACAACAAACCAACTCTTTATACTTATTTTTAATTTATATGACAATACTAAACAACGAGTAAACCGCTAAAAACCTGAGTTATAACTAAATGAAAGAGGTACATAATAAATTGATATTTTAACCTAGTTAACAGATCGTTTACTTTTGTTCCCGCATCGTGATCCTACATCACGAAATAATAAATAAAAATCTAGGGATAATTATGACAACAAGTAAAACTTTTAAAAGATGCGCAATTGCAATTACAGTTAGTACGCTTTTTGCTGCAACATCTGGCATGGCTCAATCAGTTTCAAGTTCAATGGCTGAAACATCGGCTAAACTACAAAGCCAAGGCGGTTTCGAAACTCAGTTCATTATTAAATATAAAAATAATAACGAAATGGCGAGCCTCTCAACTGCAGACGCAAGCCCAGCTAGCATGAAAAAGCGCGCACAAAGCTTTGTTAAAAACTTCGCTTCTAAAAAAGGCAAAGTAAAAGCAAAATACGTTCGTGCAATGGCACTTAATAATCATCACGTAATGCGTGCTGATAAAAAATTAAGTGCGGCAGAAGCTCAAGAGTTTATGCAAGAAATGGTTGATTCTGGCAATGTGGAATACATTGAAGTGGATCAAATGTTAAAGCCGTTTTCAACTCCTAACGATCCACGTTTTGATGACCAATGGCACTACTACGAGCAAGCCGGTGGTTTAAACTTACCGACCGCATGGGATACCGCAACGGGTAGCGGTGTAGTTGTAGCTGTACTAGATACGGGCTACCGCCCTCATGCTGATTTAAACGCTAATATTTTACCGGGTTACGATATGATCTCTAACCTTTCGGTAGCTAATGACGGTGGCGGTCGCGATAGCGATGCACGTGATCCAGGTGATGCAGTTGCTGCGAATGAATGTGGCACTAACGGTGCACAAAACTCTAGCTGGCATGGCACGCACGTAGCCGGCACAGTTGCTGCGGTAACCAATAACGGTGAAGGTGTTGCAGGCGTAGCTTATAACGCAAAAGTAGTGCCTGTTCGTGTACTCGGTAAGTGTGGTGGTTTAACCTCTGATATTGCAGACGGTATTATTTGGGCATCTGGTGGAAGTGTTTCAGGTATTCCTGCTAACTCAAACCCTGCTGATGTAATTAATATGAGTTTAGGTGGCAGCGGTTCATGTAGCTCTACAACTCAAAATGCAATTAACACAGCACGTAGTAACGGCACTGTGGTAGTTATTGCTGCAGGTAACGATAACGATAACTCAGCAAACTACAACCCAGGTAACTGTAACGGTGTAGTAAACGTAGCCTCAGTGGGCCGTAATGGCGGCAGAGCTTATTACTCAAACTACGGTAGCAATATTGATGTTGCAGCACCAGGTGGCGCACAAAGCTTTGCAAACGACTCTGAAGGCGTTCTATCAACTTACAATTCAGGTTCGTCTACACCTTCAAGCGACAGCTATGGCTTTTCACAAGGTACATCAATGGCTGCGCCTCACGTAGCAGGTGTTGCGGCACTTATTAAGCAAGCAAAACCAGATGCAACGCCTGACGAAATAGAAAGTATTTTAAAATCAACTACCCGCTCGTTCCCTGCAACATGTACTAGCTGTGGTACGGGTATTGTTGATGCTGCCGCAGCTGTTGCAGCAGCAAGTGGCGGCACTACTCCACCTACAGGTGGCGATAGCGAGCTTATTAATGGTGAAGCTAAAACAGGTTTAAGTGGGGCTGCAAATGCACAAGCATTTTACACGATGACAGTACCAAGCGGTGCAACTAACGTAACATTCACTATGAGTGGTGGTACTGGCGATGCTGATTTATACGTACGTGCAGGCAGTAAACCTACAACTACTACCTATGATTGTCGTCCATATAAAGGCGGTAATAGCGAAGAGTGTTCTATTGATAACCCTACTGCGGGAACTTACCACGTAATGCTTAACGGCTACTCTGCGTATTCAGCTGTTAGCTTGGTAGGTAATATTACTGGTGGTTCATCATCGGGTGGCGGTTCAGGTACTCCACAAGCAGGCGGCGGCACGATTAGCGATGTGTCAGCCAATACTGGGCAGTGGAAACATTACACGTTAGATGTACCAGCTGGAATGAGTACGTTTACAGTAACAACATCGGGTGGCAGTGGCGATGCTGATTTATTTGTAAAATACGGTAGCCAACCAACAGCAAGCTCATACGATTGCCGCCCTTATAAAAATGGCAATGCAGAAACATGTACATTTACTAATCCACAAGCAGGTACTTGGCACTTAAGCGTTAACGCTTATAGCACTTTCTCTGGTTTAACGCTTAGCGGGCAATACCAACCGTAATTTAAAGTTTGGGCGTTTAATAAAAAAACCGATGTTGTTGCCAACATCGGTTTTTCAATAATAACTAGCTGATTAGTTAAAGCTAAAATCTACACTTTATTACTGTTATAGCTTCTCTAGTACTGATTCTGCGCGGCTTACAACAAACTCTTTGTCTTGTTCTACAAATAAACCAGTTACTAGCGCATTTTCAATAATCATAGCGTAACGCGTTGAACGTATACCACCAAAACTAGCAGTATCTTTATCAAGCCCTAACGATTTAGTGAAACTTCCATCGCCATCCCCAAGCATTGTAATTTCTTGCGCGTTTTGTGAGTCACCCCATGCTTTCATAACAAATGCATCATTAACAGATACACAGTAAATAGCATCAACACCTTTTGCTTTAATTTTATCAGCAAGGGTAATAAATTCAGGTAAATGGGCATTTGAACACGTTGGTGTAAACGCACCAGGTACTGCAAATAACACGACTTTTTTACCTTCAAACAATTCTTTATTTGTAAGAGATTGCATACCGTCGTCAGTTAATTGCGTTAACGTCACTGCTGGTAATTCTTGGCCTTGCTCAATCATGGTAATTCCTTGAAAAGATTAATACATAATAAGTAACAATCGTACTACGTAGCCTACTACTAGGTATAAAAAGTACGGCTAACTTAGTAGCTCAAAATAGCCTACCATAGAACGGAGAATACGCGCTGTATTAAGGTAAATTCAAATCATTTATAAAACTTGAAAAATCATTACCTAGCTTTTCATCTCGCAGACTGTACTCAACAATTGCTTTTAAGTAGCCTAACTTATCTCCACAATCGTGAGAGCGACCACTCATATGAAATGCTTCAACGGTTTCTTGTGCCATTAATGCGTCAATAGAATCTGTAAGTTGTATTTCACCGCCAGCACCTACAGACGTTTTTGCAAGTAGAGGCCAAATATTCTTACTCAGTACATATCGCCCTACAACAGCTAGATTAGAAGGCGCTAAATCTGCATCAGGTTTTTCAACCATTGCTTTAATTGCAGCACTTTTACCTGGCATTAGATCAACACCGTTTATATCAGCAATACCATATTTACTAACGTCTTCTTTAGCTACCGGCTCAAGCATTATTTGGCTTGCTTGAGTTTCTTTAAAGCGTGTAATCATGGCCGCTAAGTTTTCAGTCTCTTGATCCGCAGTATAGGCATCAAGTATCACATCAGGCAGGAGCACAACAAAGTTGTTATCACCAACTATTGGTTTAGCGCATAAAATAGCATGTCCAAGCCCTTTAGCTTCACCTTGGCGTACACTCATAATAGTTACATCATTTGGACAAATAGAGCGAATTTCATCTAATAAAGCTCGTTTAACACGCTTCTCAAGAGTCGCTTCTAGTTCATAACTTGTATCAAAGTGGTTTTCGATTGCATTTTTAGAGCTATGCGTAACTAACACAATATCTTTAATACCAGCGGACACACATTCGCTGACAATATATTGAATTAGAGGCTTATCGACTATTGGGAGCATTTCTTTTGGGATAGCTTTTGTCATAGGGAGCATTCTCGTCCCTAAGCCAGCTACTGGAATTACAGCTTTCATATCTGTCCTTAGTGATTAAGTTTGTAAATAATATCAATTCGCTTAATTAAGTGATCTATTTTTAGGATGGAAAACGTGTTGATAGCTAGGCAAAAAATTCGCTACTTAGTTGTTCTAAATGAGAATTTTTTAATACAGGTGCGACACGTTTAGCCCCGCAAAATAATTAAGTATTATTGCGTATTGGTACAAACTAGCAGATACAAAATAGATACCAGCTGAATAAAGTTACCTCTTTTGAAGAAGTAAATTTGAAGCTGTTTATTAAACAGAGACTCTACATTTTTGGTTATTTAAAATGAGCAGGTAAGTTATGAAGTTTATTAATGATTTTGTTGTGGGGTGAGATTACATTAGCTAAATGAAAAAAGCCTGAGTTTGCTATAAATAACAAACCCAGACCAATAAATTTCTAACTAAAGGTCGCGTTACAAAACCTTTTTATAATTAAAGACCTGCACGCTCTTTAATTACTGCAATAAGCGGTGAGCTGGCAAAATTATCTTCAGCCCAAGCAATATCAGCACCATCTGTTAACGCACTTTTTGATAAGTTTTTTACTATATACTCACCAGTATCTACTGCATTACTAGCAACAGCATGACGTAATAAGTTATTACCATTACATTGTACTGCATCATAAATATTACGAATTTTTACACGAGAGCTTTTAAGCTTGCTGCGTAATCGGTTTTTATCGTCTGCCGCAATATATTCACAAATAGATACTGCTAATTGATCTTCAGCATTTACAGGTGCTGTATACGAAAACGAACTAACAGCTACAACGGCAGTAAGTGCAACTAGCTTTGGTAATTTAAACATGACAAACCCTTTATAATACTTTGTTCTTATATAGACTATCGAATATTATATCAATCTATCAAAATTTACGCAATAATGTTAACGTTCTTTATATAAAGTTACGAATTTATAACTAGATAAATTCTTGTCATCCGGATGGTTTTCTTGCTCTTCTTTTACGTACCAATTAGCAACTTTATTGTAATCAGGAAACTGTGTATCGCCTTTAACATCTAAATCAATAAAAGTTAGATACAGGCGCTCTGCTTTTGGTAAAAATTGCTCATAGATATTACCACCACCAATAATCATTACTTCTTCAGCAGTAGCAACGAGTTCTAATGCGGCATCTGGCGTAGTTACTACTTCAATACCCTGTGCAGTATATTCGCTGTTTCGAGTAATAATAATATTACGGCGCCCAGGTAATGGACGACCTATAGACTCAAAAGTTTTACGACCCATGATCACAGGCTTACCCGTAGTGACCTTTTTAAAATGCTGAAGATCTGCAGGTAAATGCCATGGCATTTTATTATCTAGACCAATTACACGGTTATTTGCCATTGCTGCTATCATTGAAATTATCATAATAAACACCTAGTACTTTATTCTTAAACAAAGAAAAAGGAGCATAAGCTCCTTTTTAGTAAATTCTATTTAATTAACGCTCGTAGACAACTTCTACGTCGTAATCATCTTCATCCCAGTCATCCCAATCATCATCATTGCCCTTACCTTTAGTGGCTTTTTCATGATAGGTATCCCACTTAAATTCAACTTCTTCATCTTCCACTTGTACAAACTTCTCTTTAGGCATGCTATCAAGTAGTGTCATTATGTTGTGGATTAATGGTTGAGTGTTAAGTTTATTAATTGCTGAAATGTGATAGATATTTTCAGTTTCGCCAAGCTCTTCTGCAATCGATTCGCATAACGCTTTTGCTTCATCCTCTGGTAATAAATCTATTTTATTAAATACTAACCAGCGTGGCTTCTCAGCTAATTTGGGGCTGTATTGGTGCAGCTCGTTAATAATCGAAAATGCATTATCAACAGGGTTTGAACCATCTACCGGCATTACATCAATAATGTGTAATAACACACGACAACGCTCTAAATGTTTCAAAAAGCGAATACCTAGGCCTGCGCCATCAGATGCACCTTCAATTAGACCCGGAATATCGGCTATAACAAATGATTTATTTGCTTCAGGACGTACTACACCTAAATTAGGAATAAGCGTCGTGAATGGGTAATCAGCTACTTTTGGTCTTGCTGCAGATACACTGCGGATAAACGTAGATTTACCGGCATTTGGTAATCCAAGTAAGCCAACATCAGCTAATAATAGTAACTCTAATTTTAAGTTACGTACTTCACCTGGTGTGCCTAATGTTTTTTGACGAGGTGCTCGGTTAGTACTTGATTTAAAACGCGCATTCCCCAAGCCGTGGAAACCACCTTTTGCAACCAAAATTCGTTGACCATGTTGCGTTAAATCGCCAAGTCCCTCTTGGGTATCAACATCCATGATGCGCGTGCCTACAGGCACCATAACAAATAAGTCATCAGCTTTTCGGCCTGTACAGTTACGGCTACGACCGTTAGTACCACGTTCAGCTCTATGGAAGCGCTCAAACTGATAATCAATTAAGGTATTTAAGTTTTCATCAGCTTGTAGATAAACACTACCACCGTCTCCACCGTCACCGCCGTCTGGTCCACCATCTGGAACATATTTTTCACGACGGAAAGACACGATGCCGCTGCCACCGTCTCCAGCTTCTGCGCGAATTTCTACTTCATCTACAAACTTCATGATTACTCACTTTAGGGATTGGCTTGTTTAATAACTCTATTATATACCCAAGCCAGCACAAATGCAGGCTTGGGTATATATTGGCTGACTACAAAACAAAAAACCCCGCAAAGGCGGGGTTTTTAACTACCTTACTGATTACTCAGTTACGATAGTTACGTATTTACGGTTTAAAGGACCTTTTTGTTCAAACTGAACTTTACCATCTGCTTTTGCGAAGATAGTGTGGTCTTTACCGATACCTACGTTAGTACCAGGGTGGAAACGAGTTCCACGCTGACGAACAATGATGCTACCCGCTAGAACTGATTCGCCACCAAAACGCTTAACACCTAGGCGTTTGCTTTCTGAATCGCGACCGTTACGAGTACTACCAGCTGCTTTTTTATGTGCCATTTCTAAGTACCTCTAATTAAGCGCTAATGCTAGTGATTTTAACTTCAGTGAACCATTGACGATGGCCCATTTGCTTACGAGAATGCTTACGGCGTCTAAATTTAACAACCTTAATCTTCTCACCGCGACCATGTGAAACAACCTCAGCTGTTATCTTGCCACCGTTTACGAACGGTACACCGATCTCGATTTTCTCACCATCAGCAACTAAAAGTACTGAATCAAATTCTACTGCCGCACCAGTTTCAACGTCTAATTTTTCAAGACGAATCGTTTGACCTTCAGTCACACGATGCTGTTTACCACCACTTTGGAAAACCGCGTACATAATTAACTCCGTCTGTGCACCCTCAAATCGGCGCAACTAAAATATTCTTCGATAGGGCGCGAAGTTTACGCTAACGCGAAATAACTAGCAAGCCTATTTTGTAATTAAAATGAATAAAAAGTAGCTGCTTTGAGAGCAATTCAATATTTACCCCATTTTATATTAATTAGCCCTTTTGCCAAGCGCTTTTTAACTCTTGGACGAAATAAATCAATGCACTCAAATATGACCCTCACAGCTTAATATCTAAGCACACCATAATGGGTATATTGATTAGCAATTAATCAGTTATCTTGGCTAATTCAGGCTAAACTAAGTACTTTAATAGTGTTTTTTCAATCAATCGTCACAAAATATCGAGCTAGTGCATTTTTTGTTGTACAATCTGCGCCGTTCACACATAAAAATTGGCTCGGAGATCAATGGATATAAAAGCTATCCAGGCGTTAATCGAAAGCGATATGAATGACGTCAATCAACTTATACATGCGCAAATGCGCTCAGATGTGGCGTTAGTTAATCAGCTTGGTTTATATATAGTTAGCAGTGGCGGCAAGCGCGTTCGTCCAATGCTGGCGATTTTAGCGGCCAAAGCGCTCGGTTATCAGGGTAAAGATCACATAACGCTTGCAACAATTGTTGAGTTTATTCATACAGCAACGCTATTGCACGATGATGTTGTAGATGAATCAAACTTACGACGTGGCACACCTACAGCAAATGCTGAATTTGGTAATGCTGCTAGCGTATTGGTTGGTGACTTTATTTACACTCGTTCATTTCAGCTTATGGTTGGCCTTGGAAAAATGCAGGTTATGCAAGTACTTGCCGATGCAACAAACATTATTGCTGAAGGCGAAGTATTGCAGCTAATGAACTGCAACGACCCAGATACAACTGAAGCCAGTTATATGCAGGTTATTTACTCTAAAACGGCTAAGTTGTTTGAAGCTGCTACAGGGCTTGCTGCTATTATCACTGAGCAAGATCAAACCACGCTTGATGCACTAAACCTGTACGGCATGCATTTAGGGACTGCGTTTCAGTTAGTGGATGACGTACTCGATTACAATGCAGATGCTGAGCAGTTGGGTAAAAACATTGGTGATGATTTAGCTGAAGGCAAACCAACGCTTCCACTTATTTATGCTATGCAGCATGGTAGCGAGCAGCAAACGCAGCTTATTCGTGACGCAATAGAGCACAGCAATGGTATGGAGCATTTAGAAGAAATTTTATCTGCACTAAAGCAAACCAATGCGCTTGAGTTTACAATGCAAAAAGCAGAGCTTGAAGCCGATAAAGCCATTGCGTGTTTAGACTTTTTAGAAGAGTCTGACTATAAGCAAGCACTCATAAGCCTTGCACGTATTGCGGTTGATCGCGACCACTAACTAGTTACACAGTGTGACATTAATTCTGAGCAATAAAAAAGCCTGCAAATGCAGGCTTTTTTATTATTCTACTTTGGCTATTACGCCATGAAATCAACACCTTCTTTGATGTCTTTTTTCAGTGTTTCAAGCATGTCATTTTTTGCTTTTGTTTCAAATGCGCTTAGTTCGCCGTAAGAAAGAATTTCTTCTACGCCGTTTTTACCTAAACGTACTGGATGTGCAAAGTACTCTGCATCGCCATTTTCAACAGCAACGTAAGCGTAATCTACAACTTCTTCACCCTGTAGGCCTTTAACTAAAGACATACAAAAACGAGCAGCTGCTGCGCCCATTGATAATGTAGCTGAACCGCCACCGGCTTTAGCATTTACAACTTCAGTACCCGCATTTTGGATACGTGGAGTAAGTGCAGCAACTTCTTCATCAGTGAAAGAAACACCTTCAACCTGAGAAAGTAGAGGAAGAATAGTTGTGCCTGAGTGACCGCCAATTACTGGTACTTTAACAGTTGCTACGTCTACGCCTTTAAGTTCAGCAACAAATGCTTCTGAACGAATAACGTCAAGCGTAGTAATACCGAATACGCGTTTAGCGTCGTAAGTACCTGCTTTTTTAAATACTTCAGCAACAATTGGAACTGTGCCATTTACTGGGTTAGTAATAATACCTACTAACGCTTTAGGACAGCTAGCAACAATGCCTTCTGCTAAAGTTTTGATGATACCAGCATTTACATTAAATAAATCAGCACGATCCATACCTGGTTTACGTGGCATACCCGCTGGGATAAGAACGATATCAGAGCCTTCAAGCGCTTTGTTTAATTCATCTGCGCCAAAACCTGCTACTTTAACATCTGTTGGGATGTGAGAAAGGTCAACCGCAACACCTGGTACTACTGGTGCAACATCATAAAGTGATAATTCAGAGCCAGCTGGTAAGCCTGTTTTTAATAATAAAGACAACGCTTGGCCGATACCGCCTGCAGCACCTAATACAGCAACTTTCATTGGAATTCTCCGTAATTTGAGGTAGGAAACATTTGTGGCTCTTAAGATAATGAAATTAGCGACTAAAAACAAATTTATCCTGTCTATTTCAAGTATATTTTCGACCATAGTCGTAAACTTTTGTGATTTAACGCATCAAACTGGCAAGTTAACTAAACAACTGCTGCATAATTATTCATTATTGTGTAGAATTTGCGGCATAAATAACAAAAACGAATGAAGACTATGCAACCACAAGATAAACAAGAAGCACTGGTAAAAGCATTTAAATCGCTTTTAAAAGAAGAAAACTTTGGCTCTCAAGGCGAAATAGTTGATGCGTTAAAAGATCAAGGCTTTGACAACATAAGCCAAAGTAAAGTGTCACGCATGTTAAGTAAGTTTGGCGCTGTACGCACACGTAATGCTAAACAAGAAATGGTTTACTGCTTACCTGCTGAAATGGGTGTACCAACGGCTAAAAGTCCGTTACGCCAATTAGTAATCGACATTATGCACAACGAAATGATGATCATCATTCGTACCAGCCCTGGTGCGGCTCAGCTTATTGCGCGTTTATTAGATTCATTAGGTAAAGCAGATGGCGTGCTAGGCACAATTGCAGGCGACGATACTATTTTTATCGCCCCAGCTAAAGTATCTGAAATAGACGTAACGCTTGAACGTGTTCGCATTTTATTTGATACGGTTTAATAACTAAATTAGTAAACTAAATCTGTTTTAAAAACCCGACTGAAGGTGCAAAAAAAGCAGAACCCATATCGGCTTGAGTAAAATCAAGCCAGTGGTCGTAGCAATCCCCTTCCCCTAAACGGCTATTAAGTACTTCTTCAAATGCAGTACCCGTACAAGCACACGTAATTAATAACATTCCCTGCTCATACACATCGCCATAAGGCATGCTTTGATTTAATAGTAGCGGTTGTCCGTCTTCGTCTTTTAGCTCACTTCGCGAAGCATGGCTGGTTTCGAGTGCTGGGGTAATTAGCGTGTTATCAAGACGCGTACGCCCCATTATTTGTTCTTGCTCACTCAATGATAAATGCTGCCACATAGTTAAATCATGTTTATAACGCTGAACATGAATATAACTCCCCTGATCTTCAAAGCTACCAGGGTTGCTGATTAAAGCCGTAGCGCGCTTTTTTCTTCCATGCGCGGTGTCGCCACCATAAATAAAACCGTTAAAATCACGACCATCTAAAAAACGAAAATTACGAATTTGCTCCACCAGCTCAACATCGGGGGCAAATAATTTTAAAATTTGCAGCGCAAATAAATGGTTAACATCTTCACGGTCAGAGCGAATTTGCACAAATAAATCGCACGGTTGTACGCTCATTTGGTGATCGCTATGGGTTATATTGGGAAAGCTCTGTAATTCGCTTGGAATGTATTCAGGGAGGATATGCGGCCAGTATTGCGCACCAATAGCAACCATACAAGAGAGCATTGATTCTGAAAATTGATCGCTAAACTCTTCTTCTATAGCGCTTACTTGTTTTAACTTTGCGCGAAGTGATTCGTCTTGACCATCAAACACATTAAAAAATAAGTGCAAACCGTGTAAGTTTGCTTCAGCACAAATCCCTGATTGCGCTTGCGCCATTGTTATTCCTTAGTTTTACAGATAAAAACACAGCGAATAACAAATTAATTACGATTCGAAAAAATTCACCGTGTGAGGTTTTATTTTTATTATAACCTGATCATTATTTTCAAATGACTGGCCATATTGTGCAGCAACTTCAATTTCTTGTTCATCAATGACAAGCGAATAAACATACGCCGAACCAATAAAGCGACGACTTATGATTGTAGCTCGCTTGCTGAATTTGTCACTTTGGTTATCTGCCACTAATTCTATTTGATGAGGGCGCACATATATAAGCCCTGCACTTACATTATGCTTACTCTCAACATAAGATTCGACTAAACCAAATGGTGTTTTATATTCAGTTGCGGTTAACACTTCTGCGCTTAAGTATATGCCCTGACCCAGAAACTCTGCAACCTCCTTTGAACATGGAGCTGCAAAAAGCTGCTCAGGCGTGCCTTGTTGCTCAATTTTACCGCGATGCATAATGGCAAGTGTATCTGAAAACGCAAACGCCTCTTCTTTTGAGTGTGTAACAAACACAGCAGATACTTGAGTTGCCTTAATAATTCGACGTATATCGGCAATTAATTCAAAGCGTACTTGTGTGTCGATGTTTGAAAAGGGCTCATCAAGGAGTAATAAACTAGGTTTATAAGCTAATGCACGAGCGATAGCGACGCGTTGCTGTTGGCCACCCGATAACTGGTGTGGAAACCTGTCAGCACAGCCAATTAAATGTACAAGCTTAAGCATTTCATCAACGCGTTGCTGCTTTTGAGCTTTGCTCATATTACTAAGCCCAAATGCGATATTATTTGCCACCGTTAAATGCGGAAACAACGCATAGTCTTGAAACATCATGCCGATGTTACGATGCTCAGGTGAGACAAACGATTGCTCATCACTCACTAATTTACCGTCTATAAAAATAGACCCTTGCTTGGCTTCAATTAAACCTGCAATCGCTTTTAATGTGGTTGTTTTTCCGCATCCACTCGCCCCGAGTAGGCAAACAATTTCGTCTTTACCTACTGTTAAATCTAAATCGTGAATAACCTTTGTGCCGTTATAGTGATAGCTCACGCCTTGTAAAATTAAACTACTCATTTAACTACGCTGCTCCATAGAACGATTAATAAAATACAAAGGAATAAACCCAACAATAACAATAAATAATGCAGATATTGAAGCAAGCTCTAACTGCTCGTCACTCACATACTGAAATACATGAGTAGCTAAGCTTTCAAAATTAAACGGTCTGAGCAATAGCGCAGCCGGCAACTCTTTCATACACTCAATAAATACCAATAAGGCAGCAGTGAGCAATCCTCTTCGCAGTAAAGGTAGATGCACTAAACGCAGCGTTTGCCCTTGGCTTTTACCCATTGATTGGCTTGCCATATCAAGTGATGGACTAATACGTAAAAAACTCGACTCAATTGCTCCGTGTGCAATGGCGTAAAACCTAACAATATAAGCAATAATAATAGTAAGAATGCTACCTGTAAGCAGTAAGCCAATATCTAAATTATACGGCTCGAGCGCTGTGTTAATGGTGTTCTCTAACAATGTAAGAGGTAACAAAACCGCAATAGCGAGTACTGTGCCAGGCAGCGCATAGCCTGTGCTTGCTAAACGCCCAGGAATAAGCGGATACGTTTGCTTTGCCACACGCTGATAAAAAACCACAAAAACACTCAATGTAATGGTTATAACACTTACAACCCCTGCCACTTTTAAACTTTGCCAAGAGTAACTAAAAAACTCTACATCCCATGCTTTATCAAAGTAGGTAATGGCGTAATTTATAAGTACTGCAATAGGAATTACAAAAGCGATAAGTAAAATAAAGCTACAAAATGCCGTTGCGAGCCAAGCAGACTTTCCTTTTAATACATAGAGCGATTCGCTATTTACACTTGATTGGCGCTCAAATACCGCTTGATTACGACGACTAAAACGCTCTGCCATTAATGCTAAAAATAACAGCAGTAACATCACACCCGATATTTTAGCGGCCGCTGTAAGTGAGTAATAACCAAACCACGTATCGTATACGGCGGTTGTTAATGTACTTACGGCAAAATAACTCACTGTTGCAAAGTCGGCCATGGTTTCCATACTAATAAGTGCAAGAGCCGCCACAATTGCCCCACGAGAGAGCACTAAACTAACTTTAAAAAAGCTTTGCCAAGGAGATAGCCCCATTAACTGGCTAGCTTGTACTAATTTGAATGACTGCTCGCGAAGGGCCGTTTTAAAAATTAAAAATAAATACGGGTAAAGCACCAAGGCAATCATAACGATGGCGCCGGGTAATGTACGTATATCAAAAAACCAATAGTCGCTAGGCGATTGCCAGCCAAACCATTCTCTCAGCGCTATTTGCACCGGGCCCGCATAATCTAATAAATCAGTGTATACATAGGCAATAATATAGGTGGGCATAGCAAGGGGTAGCATAAGTGCCCATTCAAACTGTTTTTTACCCGGGAAACTACAGTAAGCCGTTAGCCACCCAAGTGGCAAAGCTATGGCGCAGCTAAGGACGCAAACACCTAAAACTAACAATACGGTATTGGTTATGTAATCCCAAAGCACGGTATCCCACAGGTGAGAAAACACCTTAGAGCTACCTTGTAGAGATTCAAAAAGAAGAAAAAACAACGGGGCCGATAGTATTAAGCCAGTCGACCACGCAAAGAGCTGCCATTTAGACAGCTTAAATTTATTAGTCATTAAAGATCGAACTTCACCTCATCAATTAGCTTAAGTGCTAACGGACGATATTTACTAATCTCATCAAGTGGCAAGCTGTCTTCTTTAAAGCTACCCCAAGAGGAAACCAAAGTTGATAATTCAACACCCGACTTAACTGGATACTCCATATTTAATGAGGCATACATGTTTTGTGCTTTGCTGTCGGTCATATACTCTATGAGCTTTAATGCATTTTCAGGGTTTTTAGCGTATTTGGTAATAACCGCACCCGATACATTTATATGTGAGCCACGATTAACTTGATTCGGAAAGTTAATATTTACGGCCTCTGCCCAACCTTTTTGTTCTTTATCTTCTAGCATTTTGCCAAGGTAGTAACTATTACCTAATGCCAAGTTACATAAACCTTCTTTAACAGCTTTAACTTGAGCACGATCGTTACCTTGAGGCTTGCGCGCTAAATTAGCCTTCACACCTTCAAGCCACTCTTTAGTTTGCGCTTCACCATGGTGTGCAATCATAGAAGCTACTAAACCTAAATTATATGGATGTTTGCCTGAGCGCGTACAAATTTGTCCTTTGTATTTAGAGTCTGCTAAATCTTCATAAGTGAGCTTAGGTAACTCACCAACTCGCTCTTTTGATGAATACACATTACGCACTCGCTTAGTAAGCGCAACCCATTGGCCATCACCGTCACGAAAGGCGGCTGGAACATTATTATTTACACTGTCACTTTTTATAGTTTGTGTTAATTTTAAATCTTCTAATTGAATAAGCGCGCTAAAGTTAGAGGTTAATACTAAATCAGCTTTACTGTGCTTGCCTTCGCGTTTAACACGCTCAATTAGCCCTTTTTTAGCAAAAACAACATTGGTTTTTATGCCTGTTTGCTTTGTAAAGTCTTCTAAAATTGGCTGAATTAAAAACGGTTGACGAAAAGAGTAGATGTTAACAACATCGTTTGCAAAGACTGGTGCCGATGCAACTACCCCTAAAACAAGTGCAAATACTTTCTTCATTATTCCACCTAAATAACTGTTATTATCAACGAATTCTACCGTGCTCATTCTAAAAGTGCACACTTTAAATAAATGTAAATATGTAAATAACGCCCAAAAGGAAATACGGTGTAAGAGATGTCTTACGGATGTGACAGCTAATGAGTAAAAAACAAGATAAAAAACAACCTAAAAACAGTTAAACACATGAATTATATGAGATTTATTTTTATTGCTATTGCAAAAACACTAATTGAATGTAGTTTTATCTCTATTTTAGTTGCTCTATTGCACTATAATTTACGCATCAACCAAGCAATGACGCTTATTGAGTAAAAGGAAATGGACTGCTTACTCAACCAACCAATGATTAGGTTATCAGGACAACACGGATTTTAGGACAGGCTCAGGATGAGTATCACAACGCAATGTTGTAAAAAGGACAGCGTCAGGAAGATGCGAAAAGGATAATAACAAGGCTAAGTTGTTCAACAGGATGTTGAAGGAATAAATGGACAGGCCTTTAAGGCAACACAAGGGATTGGTTAAAACAAGGATACACTAGGAAGTGTAATTAAGGATTTGGTAATAGTATTTACCCTACAGGATGTTTAGGAATTAAAGGATACAGGCCCGGACGGTCTACATTACATAGAACTAAAAAGTAATATAGTAATAAACATGGATTAGTGAAAATTGGAGTTGATTAAGTTCAATTGCAGGATGCAGAAAATTAGAAGATTCCGCAAGCGCGCCTAGAGATAGAGCGCGCTTTTCTTTGCCTAAAATTTGGGTGAGTAAAGCACTGAGCAACTATCACTAATCTTTACTGAGTAATATCGCGTCACAGCAAATCAATGCTAAGACCTTAAAATACTTTATTAATATTTTAAATTTCGCTAAGTTTTTTATTAATTGCGCCGATAACTAAATAACGCAAGGATCATAAATACTCAATGGATATGAATTTTAAAACATCTCAAAGTAATACCTTTTTATGTAAAGTATCAGACGCAAGTACAGCAAAACCAATTGGTGTATTTAGTGCCCAAACCCCCAGCGAAAATCCCTATAAAGCTTTATTTAACCCCAAAGGTTATAACTTTTTAAATATGCCAATGAGTGAGTTTAAAAATATACTTAACGAAATTATTCAGTTAGAACGCGACATTCGTATTAGCAAGTGGGGTGAGGGTGCTCGACCTGATGAGTTTAGTTATCAACTTAATAGAATAGCAGACGCAATTGCAACGACTCAATTTAATGGCAAAATAGACATTAACTGCTACTTTTTAAAACGAGTTGAAGAAGCAAAAGAAATGATTGGTGAAGACTGTATCTCGTTTATTCAAGTGCATAATAGTATAAGTCAATTGTATAATACTGTTTTACAATTAACATCTGAAGAAGGCTTCAGAGCAATTCAAAATAAAGCACTTGCTCACTTAAAAAATCAGCAAGCATTTGCTTAACTTCGTAAAATTAACCTTCTAGCGGTCGGCCTTTATTGCGCTTACCCAATAAATACGCATCACGAAACTTAATAAAATGCTGCTCTAATTTTGTCGATGCATCCATTTCGCCCGCAAGTGCTAATACCATAATAGCCACTTCAGCAGTGCCTAGTTGATGCGCATGAGGGGCTACACGTAATCGGTAATCAGATAGTTTATCAGCAGTAACAGAAAGTACAGGCAAGTTATCTAAATAAGGGCTTTTGCGAATCATTTTTTTAGCTTCGCGCCACGTACCATCTAAGAATATAAATAGCGGCTTTTTACCTGATTCAATAGTCACTTCTGTAATGGCTCTGCCCTCTTCTACATCTTCTGCGGGAAAGACGACTATAGGCTGATACTGCGAATCATTTATTAAAGCTAAAAGAGCGGGGTTAGGATCTGTTCTATCCCATCTAAATGCGTGGTTATCTGGCACTATTTCAGCAATTAAACGCCCTGTATTAGAAGGTTTAAAGCTTTCATTATGATACATCAGTAAGCACACAGCGGCCTTACAATCTGCATGCTCAACACCTTTGCAAATACAGTAGTGCTTAGCAATCAGGCATTGTTCACAGCGATCTAATTTACCGCCTCGAGCATTAAACTCTCGACGAGATTCACTTATTTGTTGAGCGCGTAATGCTAAAACTGAGTTTTTCACTGTATTTACCTTCAATTAATTAAGCGCGCATTGTAACTATATTTGATGGTAATAGATATGTGAGGGCTGCGACGAGAATTTTAGCAATCAGTAATAAAAACCAGTAGTCGCGAGTTTACCTCGCGCAATTTTTTGAATTTAAAAAACGCGGCATAAAGCCGCGACTACAACCTACCCCAACCACAACAAACTCCCACCTCGTAATCGGAGCATACCTCACGCAATTTTTTAATTTAACAAGCGCCCCGTAGCCGCGAGCATACCTCGCACAAATTTTTAATTTAACAAGCGCCCCCGTAGTCGCGAGTTTACCTCGCGCAATTTTTTGAATTTAAAAAACGCGGCATAAAGCCGCGACTACGCATAATTAAAACACTGTAATTTAAAACCTGCTCTTTCACCCATAAAAAAACCCAAGCCAGGCTTGGGTTTTTCAAGCAAATACTAAAAAGTTAAATTACTTCTTTTTAGCTGCTTTTTTGTTTGGTAAATCAGTGATTGAACCTTCAAAAATTTCAGCTGCAAGGCCGATTGATTCATTCAATGTTGGGTGAGCATGAATTGTAAGCGCTAAGTCTTCACCATCAGCACCCATTTCAATACCTAAACCGATTTCGCCAAGCATTTCGCCTGCGTTAATACCGATCATAGCACCACCGATTATACGGCCACTTTCTTTATCAAAGATAAGTTTAGTAGAACCTTCAGTACGAGCAGATGCAATTGCACGACCAGATGCTGCCCACGGGAATACCGCAGTTTCAACTTTTAAGCCTTGCTCTTTTGCTTCTTTCTCAGTAACACCTACCCAAGCGATTTCTGGGTCTGTGTACGCTATTGAAGGAATACATTTAGGGTCGAAGAAATGTTTCTGACCAGAAATAACTTCTGCAGCAACATGACCTTCATGAACCGCTTTATGCGCAAGCATAGGTTGACCAACTAAGTCACCAATTGCAAAAATATGGCTTACGTTAGTACGTAATTGCTTATCAACATTAATAAAGCCACGCTCATCAACATTTACGCCCGCTTTTTCAGCATCAAGTAAGTTACCGTTTGGAGTACGGCCAACTGCAACTAGTACTTTGTCGTAACGTACTGGTTCTGCTGGTGCGTTTTTACCTTCAAACGTTACGTATAAGCCGTCTTCTTTAGCTTCAACACCAACAACTTTAGTTGAAAGCATTACGTTGAATTTTTTACTTACGTATTTTTGGTAAATTTTGATAATGTCTTTATCAGCTGCTGGTACTAATTGATCAGCAAATTCTACAACATCAATTGCAGAACCTAGCGCACGGTAAACTGTACCCATTTCAAGACCGATAATACCACCACCCAATACAAGTAGTTTTTCTGGTACGTCTTTAAGCTCTAGTGCACCAGTTGAATCAATTACACGGTCATCTTCTGGGATGAAAGGTAAGTTAACTGGTTTAGAACCTGCTGCAATAATCGCGTTATCAAACGTGATAGTTGTAGCGCCGTCTGCGCCTTCAACTACTAAAGTATTGCTGCCAGTGAATTTGCCGTATCCAGATACAACTTTCACTTTACGCATTTTGGCCATGCCTTCTAGTCCACCAGTTAACTGGCCAACTACAGAATCTTTCCAAGTACGAACTTGGTCAAGATCGATTTTTGGTGCGCCAAAAGTAACACCGTGAGATGACATTTCTGCTGCGTCATCAATCACTTTAGCTACGTGTAAAAGTGCTTTAGAAGGAATACAACCAACATTAAGGCATACGCCACCTAATGTTTCGCGAGATTCTACTAATGTAACTTCTAAGCCCAAGTCAGCAGCACGGAAAGCCGCAGAATAACCACCAGGACCACCGCCTAGTACAACAACTTGAGTTTTTAATTCGTTGCTCATGCTTTTACCTTAATTGTTTGAACGGGACACTGCCCTAAAATTTAACTGCCATGTTTCTGCAAGGCAGAAAGAGTGAGCAGCGCACAAAGTGATGCAATTCGTACAAAGATTGTATCATTGCAAATGGTAAAAATCCCAGCTAAAAACAACTGGCTGGGATTTGATTCTATTTATTTTATTGCGTATACCAATTTTACTAAACTGGTTACATCACCAACTGGCGAATATCGCTCATGTAACTTGCAAGAGTCACAGTAAAGCGTGCAGCTAATGCTCCGTCAATAACCCTATGGTCGTATGACATAGACAGCGGAACCATTAATTTTGGTTCAAACTCTTTGCCATTCCATTTAGGTTTCATTTCAGATTTAGATACACCTAAAATAGCAACTTCTGGCGCATTAACAATCGGCGTAAATGCCGTACCACCGATACCGCCAAGGCTAGAGATAGTAAAACAGCCACCTTGCATATCAGAAGATGTAAGCTTACCGTCACGTGCTTTAACAGATACTTCCATTAGTTCACGTGATAATTCAATAATGCCTTTTTTATCAACATCTTTAAACACTGGCACTACTAAACCATTTGGCGTATCAACAGCAACACCAATGTTAATGTACTTCTTAAGAATTAAACTTTCGCCGTCGTTAGACAGTGAAGAATTAAATGTTGGGAAGTCTGCAAGTGCTTTAGCTGCTGCTTTCATCACAAACACAAGTGGTGTGATTTTAACGCCAAGCTTTTTCTTTTCGCTAAGTGCATTTTGCTCTTTACGGAATACTTCAAGGCTTGTGATATCAGCTTCATCAAACTGTGTAACATGTGGGATTTGTACCCAGTTACGGTGTAAGTTTTTGCCTGATAGCTTTTGAATACGAGACAGCTTTTGCTCTTCAATTTCACCAAACTTAGCAAAATCTACTTTAGGCCATGGAATAAGACCAAGCTCACTACCACCTGCGCTACTGCCTGCAGATAATTGACCAGATTCAACTTGCTTAACTAGGTTTTTAACGTAGTTTTGCACGTCTTCTTTAACTATACGGGCTTTGCGACCAGTGCCTTTAACGTTAGCTAGGTTAATACCAAACTCACGCGCTAAACGGCGAACAACTGGCGATGCATGAGCATACGCGCTGTTTTCTGTGAAGCTTTCATTACTTGCTTTTTCAGGTGCCGCTTGAGCCGGTGCAGACTCTGCTATAGCCGCTGCTGCAGGAGCTGATTTTTCAGCGGGTGCAGATGCTGCTGGCGCACTGCCTGCAACTTCAAATACAAAAATTAATGAACCAGTCGATACTTTATCGCCTGCAGCTACTTTAATTTCTTTAACTGTACCTGCAAATGGAGCTGGTACTTCCATTGCAGCTTTGTCGCCTTCAACGTTTAAGATTGATTGATCTTCTGAAACTTCGTCGCCAACGGCAACCATAATTTCAGTTACTTCAACTTCATCGCCACCAATATCAGGTACATTAACTTCTTTAGTGCTTGGTGCTGAACTTGCTGTTGAACTCTCAGCTGGCGCTTCTACAGGAGCCGACTCTTTAGCCGGTGCTGCAGATTCACTGCCTGCTACTTCAAAAACAAACACTAACGAGCCAGTTTTAACTGTGTCGCCAGCGGCTACTTTAATTTCCTTAACTGTACCGGCAAATGGAGCTGGAACTTCCATTGCTGCCTTGTCGCCTTCCACGTTTAAGATAGATTGCTCTTCTTCAACGGTGTCGCCAACAGCAACCATGATTTCAGTTACTTCAACTTCATCATCGCCAATATCTGGTACGGTTACTTCTTTAGTTGAAGAACCTGTAGAAGCAGCAGGTGCTGCCTCTTCAGATTTAGCTGGAGCAGCGGCTGGTGTATTTTTCTCATCAGTGCCTTCACTCTCGCCTTCAAACAAAAATACTAAAGAGCCTGTTGTAACGGTGTCGCCAACGTTAACTTTAATCTCTTTTACAGTCCCCGCTTGAGAAGCAGGTATTTCCATTGATGCTTTGTCGCCTTCAACATTTAGTAATGATTGGTCAACATCTACTTTATCGCCAACGCTTACTAATATTTCGGTTACTTCTACTTCGTCGTCACCAATATCAGGTACTTTAATTTCAATACTCATTGCAAACCTCTTATGCGTACAGTGGGTTAAGTTTGTTAGTGTCGATGTTGAACTTTTTAAGTGCTTCAACAACTACTGACTTCTCAACTTCACCGCGTTTAGCAAGTTCAGATAACGTAGCAACAACAACGTAGCTTGCGTTAACTTCAAAGTGACGACGTAGGTTTTCACGGCTATCAGAACGACCGTAACCATCTGTACCTAGCACTTTGTAGTTGCTGCTTGGAATGAATGAACGCGCTTGTTCTGCGTAGTTTTTCATGTAATCCGTTGCTGCAACAGTCACAGAGTCGTTTAATACGCTTGTGATGAATGCTGTTTTTTGCTCGCCTTCAGGGTTAAGCATATTGAAACGTTCAACATCTTGACCTTCACGCGTTAATTCATTGAAAGATGTTACTGAGTAAACATCTGATGCAATACCATATTCTTCGCTTAAGATTGAAGCAGCTTTGCGCACTTCAGTCATAATAGTACCTGAGCTTAATAGCTGTACGTTGGCTTTTTTACCTTCGTAACTTTCAAGCTTGTAAATACCTTTACGAATACCTTCTTCAGCGCCTTCTGGCATAGCTGGCTGATGGTAGTTTTCGTTCATAAGCGTTAGGTAGTAGTAAATATTTTCTTGGTCGTCACCGTACATACGACGAATACCGTCTTGTACAATAACTGCAACTTCAAACGCGTAAGTTGGGTCATAAGAAACACAGTTAGGAACCGTGTTTGCAAGAATGTGGCTGTGACCATCTTCGTGTTGTAAGCCTTCACCATTTAGCGTTGTACGACCCGCTGTAGCACCTAATAAGAAACCACGTGCTTGTTGATCGCCCGCCATCCATGCCATGTCGCCAACACGTTGGAAACCAAACATAGAGTAGTAAATGTAGAATGGGATCATTGGTAAATCGTTAGTGCTGTATGATGTTGCAGCAGCAACCCATGACGACATTGCACCTAACTCATTAATACCTTCTTGCAATACTTGACCCGATGTTGCTTCTTTGTAGTAAGAAACGATATCACGGTCTTGCGGCGTATAGTTTTGGCCATGCGGGTTATAAATACCGATTTGACGGAATAAACCTTCCATACCAAACGTACGCGCTTCATCGGCAATAATTGGTACGATGTTTTTACCAATACCTTTATCTTTCAATAAGATATTAAGTGCACGAACAAAGCCCATAGTGGTAGAGATATCACGCTTTTGCTCTTCAAGTAGTGGCTTGAACGCTTCTACTTCTGGCAGTACTAACTTTTCAGTAAAGTTAGGAATACGTTTTGGCGTATAACCTTTAAGTGCATCACGGCGAGCATGTAAGTACTTGTGCTCAGCCGAACCTTCTTCAAGTGTTAAATAAGGAAGTTCTGCAAGTTGCTCTTCAGATACTAAATCATCAAGACCAAGGCGTGAACGTAAATGTGCAACATGCGACATGTCCATTTTTTTCACTTGGTGCGCAATGTTTTTACCTTCAGCGGCTTCGCCCATGCCGTAACCTTTTACAGTTTTAGCAAGAATTACAGTTGGACGACCTTTTGTCTCTTCTGCTTTTTTAAATGCAGCAAATAGTTTTGATGGCTCATGACCACCACGCTTAAGCGCAAAAATTTCGTCATCTGTCATATCTGCAACAAGGGCAGCTGTTTCAGGGTAGCGACCAAAGAAGTGCTCACGCACGTATGCGCCATCTTTAGCTTTATAAGTTTGGTAATCGCCATCAATTGTTTCGTTCATTAACTGTAGTAATTTACCTGTTGTGTCTTTAGCAAGCAGAATATCCCAACCGCTGCCCCAAACTAGTTTAATTACGTTCCAGCCAGCGCCTTTAAACAAGCCTTCTAACTCTTGAATAATTTTACCGTTACCCATAACTGGGCCGTCTAAACGCTGTAAGTTACAGTTAATTAAATAACAAAGATTATCTAGTTTTTCACGTGCAGCGAAAGAAATAGCACCACGTGATTCCGGCTCATCCATTTCACCGTCACCTAAAAACGCATATACACGTTGGTTTTTAGTGTCTTTTAAGCCACGACCATCTAAGTATTTTAAGAAGCGTGCTTGATAAATTGATGAAATAGGACCTAAGCCCATTGATACCGTAGGGAACTGCCAAAACTCAGGCATTAACTTAGGGTGTGGGTACGATGGTAAGCCTTCGCCATCAACTTCTTGGCGGAAGTTATCTAGTTGCGCAGCCGATAAACGACCTTCAACAAATGCACGTGCGTAAATACCTGGAGAAATATGACCTTGGTAATAAACTAAGTCACCACCGTCTACATCATTTGGTGCTTTAAAAAAGTGGTTAAAACACACTTCATAAAATGCAGCAGATGATTGGTAAGACGCCATATGGCCGCCTAAGTCGAGATCTTTTTTAGATGCACGTAGAACGATCATAATCGCGTTCCAACGTATAATTGAACGAATACGACGTTCAAGATTTACATCACCTGGGTAAGCAGGCTCTTGATCTACAGGAATAGTATTAACGTAGTTCGTGGTAATACCCGTTGGCATATCAACGCCGTCTAAACGGGCTTGCTCTAATACTTGCTCAAGTAAAAACTGAGCTCGTTCAACACCTTCTTCGCGCACAACTGATTCAAGAGCTTGTAACCACTCTTGTGTTTCTAGCGCGTCTACGTCAATTTTATTGACTTCAGACATATGGAGGTTTCCTTATGTTTAAAATACGAATATTGTTAATTTAATATCACAGCTACTTAATTTGTGTGTTCAAAGTAGTTATGTACTAACTTAATTTTGTTTAGTGCGTCTTAAACTACGTTCAATTCGCGAATGTTCTTTGCCTGCTTCAAGTAGTGCTTCTTCGATAAATGCTAAGTGCGCATTACTTGCTAAACGGGCTTGTTCTGGATTACCGTCAATAACGGCATCCATTAATAAACGCCTGTGTTGGGCTAACTGACTGCTAATATCTGACTTTTTTAATAGAACAGTTAAATTTTGCAATACATTTTGCTCAAGCAGCGCTTTCATACCTCTAACTAAATGCAGTAACACCACATTGTGCGAGGCTTCTGCCACGCTAAAGTGAAATGCATTAATTGCTTTTGCTTTTTGCTGTAAATCATCATTAACTAGGGCAATTTTATCAAAGCTTTCTTTCACTTTGCTAAAATCGTTGCTGGTCCCGCGCAGTGCCGCGTAGTAAGCAGCAATCCCTTCTAATGCATGACGAAATTCAAGTAAATCAAACTGCGACTCAGGGTGTTTACTAATCAAATCAAAAAGTGGATCAGTAAGCCCTTCTTCGAGCTGATTTTTTACAAACGTGCCGCCACCCTGGCGACGCGTAACTAAACCTTTCGCTTCTAATTTTTGAATTGCCTCACGCAGTGACGGGCGAGACACTTCAAATTGCTTTGCTAGTTCACGCTCTGGTGGCAACTTTTCACCTGGTGCTAACGAGCCTTCAAGAATCATGTTCTCGAGTTGCTGTAAAATAACATCAGATAACTTTGCTGCTTTGATCTTTAAAGACATGAATCAACGTCCGCGTTGTATAAATACCAAGAGCCCATAAAGCGGGGCTTTGAGTAGTATGATTTACCCAAAAGGTAAATTGGTCATACCAAAAATTTTCAATACGGTATCAAAAACCTTATTAGCTGTCAATTTACAGTCTACTTATACGGGTAACGTAGCGTAACGCATTTTGAACGAAGATTAAACAAAGCATAATTTACAAAAATAATTACAAAGTTAATGAGATGAAAACAAATGGTCTGACCAGAAAGTTAGAGTGTTAACTCTAGTTGAATTTATTAAAGAAATTAATAACAGGATAAAAGTACCAAAGAAATAGCTGCAATTTACACACGATCAGTCCACTAAATATAAAACACAATGCGCGATATAAAATTTCGATCACGCAATATCGTAGCAGCGGGTTTACCCCGCGACATTTGGCAACTAATCTCCCAACCAAAAAAACACGATGCGCGATATAAAATTTCGATCACGCAATATCGTAGCAGCGGGTTTACCCCGCGACATTTGGCAACTAATCTCCCAACCAAAAAAACACGATGCGCGATATAAAATCGCGACTACGCAATATCGTAGCAGCGGGTTTACCCCGCGACTATTGTGCAAGTAATTACCTAAACGTAAAACACAATGCGCGATGTAAAATCGCGACTACGCAATATCGTAGCAGCGGGTTTACCCCGCGACTATTGTGCAAGTAATTACCCAACCGAAAAACACAATGCGCGATATAAAATCGCGACTACGCAATATCGTAGCAGCGGGTTTACCCCGCGACTATTGTGCAAACAATCTCCCAACCGAAAAACACATGCGCGATGTAAAATCGCGACTACGCAATATCGTAGCAGCGGGTTTACCCCGCGACTATTGTGCAAGTAATTACCCAACCGAAAAACACAATGCGCGATATAAAATTTCGATCACGCAATATCGTAGCAGCGGGTTTACCCCGCGACATTTGGCAACTAATCTCCCAACCAAAAAAACACGATGCGCGATATAAAATTTCGATCACGCAATATCGTAGCAGCGGGTTTACCCCGCGACATTTGGCAACTAATCTCCCAACCAAAAAAACACGATGCGCGATATAAAATCGCGACTACGTAATATCGTAGCAGCGGGTTTACCCCGCGACTCTTATGCGAGCAATCAACTAAATATAAAACACAATGCGCGATGTAAAATCGCGACTACGCAAATTTATAAAAATTGCATATGCTTTAAATTCGTGGGTCTGTGATTGCTAAAATACGGGTATGTTATGCATCGTTCATATTTATTACGAAAGGGAAGAGTATCAAAAGCAAATCACTATTACGCTATTACACTGGTTTGTCATGAGCGAAACAACCTATTCACAAGCTTAATAATTAATAGATCTATTATTAATGAAATGAGGGGATTAGAAAGAGAGCAACTGATTAAATCAAATACTTTCGTGATAATGCCAAACCATATTCATTGGTTATTACAATTATCCGATAGCGCAACATTAAGTGAGGTAATTAGAAGCTTCAAAGGACGCTCAGCCACGGTGTATAGACAATTTGGCAGACAAAAGCTTTGGCAAAAAGGGTTTTATGATCACTTAATAAGAAATACCGAAGACTTAAATAGCTGTGCTAGATACATAGTCGCAAACCCTTTGCGTGCAAATTTAATAGAAAATATTGCAGACTACCCATATTGGGATAGTATTTATCTAAACTCGTAGCAGCGGGTTTATCCCGCGACATTTGGCAACTAATCTCTCAACCGAAAAACACAATGCGCGATATAAAATCGCGACTACGCAATATTGTAGCAGCGGGTTTACCCCGCGACATTTGGCAACTAATCTCCCAACCGAAAAATACAATGCGCGATGTAAAATTGCGACTACGCAAATATCGTAGCAGCGGGTTTACCCCGCGACCATTAGCCGAGCAATCTCCCAAACATAAAACACATGCGCGATATAAAATCGCGACTACGATAGCCCACCAAATAATGTAAGCAACGCTATAAGTACTAAGTAAAATAATACATTGCGCTTAACAAGCTTAATCATACAAGTGGCTTCGTAGGTACAGCCGTAATAACGCTTTTCAACTTGCTCTGCAGCAAGTGCAGTGCACGTTACGACTTCTCGGTTTGGAGATTTAAAGTTAAGTACGTAACGTAGCCAACAGCTCGTGCCTTTATTAAAGTTACCTATTACTAAATAACCAAAGCTGGTAATACGTGCAGGTAACCAGTCGAGCCAAAACAATAGTTTATGTATAAGTTTAAAACGCTTAGCAAATATTACTTTATGATCTTCTCGTACTAAATCAGCTAAAGTACGCACCAGTGCATATAAAACTGCGCCCGGCGCGCCTAAAACAACAAACCAAAAAATCACCGCACAGTAAAATCTAAAGTTTACCCATGCCAATGTTTGCCCAAAGGTTTCGCCATCCTCTTGATCATCAGTACGCTTTTGACCTATTTGCAGCGCATATAATGATGCAGCAGTACCGTCATCTCGCGTTAATGCATTTAAGTACGACTTATATAAAGCACGCTGCTTGGCACAACCAAAACAAACCAAAAGCACAGCAATATTAATAGCTAACTGCCATAGTACAAAATCAGATAAACAATAAATAAACGCTATTGCTATTACTGGAAGTAACAGCCAAATTAAAAAGCCCGGAGTAGAACTAAATAAGCCTTTGTCACCTAGTAGCTTATTAGAGCGATTTAAATAACCATTTGTGTAATAGCTTATCTGCCAGTAATTAGACCGAGCCCCTAAACGCTCAAGTATTAATGCAATTATTATAGAAACTAAAATCATGGGAATAACTCTCTTAACTTAGTTGTTCAAGCATATTAAAAAACAATGGCCAATTAAAGCTACTGCCAGGATCGGTTTTACGTCCCGGGGCAATATCGCAATGCCCAACAATACGCGAAGGGGTAATTTTTGGATAGCGTTGTATTATAGATTTACTAAGTGTAGCTAATACTTCGTATTGCGCTAAAGAGTATGGCGTGGTGTCGGTACCTTCAAGCTCAATACCAATGCTAAAGTTATTACAAGCAGATACGCCCTCAAACTTAGATTGGCCAGCATGCCAAGCACGTTTTTCAAAAGGCACGTATTGTATAACCTCACCGGTGCGCTTTATAAAGCAATGGGCCGATACACGTAAATTTTTTAAGTCACTAAAACTCGAGTGAGCATTGCAGTCAATACTACCCATAAATAACTCATCAACAAAAGGTGTACCAAACTGCCCTGCTGGCAAAGATATATTGTGAATAACCAGTAAAGAAATATCAGCCTCATCAGGGCGTTCATCAAAATGCGAACAAGGCCGCTGCGCTACCGTACTTAAAACACCGTTTAAATCTATTTTCATGATACGTTTATTATATAAATATCAAGATATACATAGCACTGATGCTAAAGGATTTATTAAAACAATGATAGTAACAAACAGGTATAAAACCCTACCTGCAAATAATTCAAACCCACACGTAGGTACTAATTTACGTCTGCTCATGTAACGTAAATTTTGAAATTAAAAGCGAGGTATAAAACCTCACCTACAGATAATACAAACCCACACGTAGATACTAATTTACTATAAGCACTTATCTTTATATTGGTGAAAATGCAATCGCTTCTCTTTCTTTTATAAACATAGTAAAATTTGCTTAATTTATTAACGCTTATGAGCATTCCATGTCTATTTCGCACACTCTTATTACTCAGCTTGTTACTTTAGCACTTGACGAAGATTTAAATTATCAAACAGCACAAGAAGGCGATATTACCGCGCAATTGATCCCTCAAAATGAGCAAGCAAGCGCCAAAGTAATTACCCGCGAAGACTGCATATTTTGTGGTAAAGACCTAATTATTGAAGTATTTAAACAAGTAGACCCAAGCGTTAAGGTTAATGTACTCATTAATGATGGCGACGCAGTTAAAGCAAACAGCACATTATTTACAGCCACTGGTTCAGCTCGTTCAATATTAACTGCCGAGCGTACTGCACTTAACTTTGTGCAAACGTTATCGGGCACAGCCACTACTACAGCACATTATGTAAAAGAGCTAAGCGGCACAACAACGCAACTACTCGATACACGCAAAACCATACCAGGCCTTAGAGCACTTCAAAAATACGCAGTAAAATGTGGCGGCGGTGCAAATCATCGTATTGGTTTATTTGACGCATTTTTAATTAAAGAAAATCATATAGCGGCTTGTGGCACAATAAACAAAGCCGTAACTCAGGCTAAACAAAATCACCCAAACAAACCTGTCGAAGTAGAAGTAGAATCACTCCCTGAACTTAAGCAAGCAATTGAAGCTGGCGCCGACATAATTATGCTCGACAATTTTAGCGTTGAGCAAATTAAGCAAGCTGTAGTGGTTACTAACAAACGTGCAAAACTTGAGGTTTCGGGCAATATGACCTTACAAACGCTTAAAACTTACTCACAAGCTGGTATAGATTTTATATCAAGCGGGGCGTTAACAAAAAACTTACAATCAATCGATTTATCAATGCGATTTGATTAATAATTATGTTAATTTTAAATTAAAGCTGCGCTAATTCATTGACAATAGCTTGTTTAAAGCATTTAATAACCCGAAAGGATTGCTTTTTAACATTTTGTTAAATAAGATGCTTTTTTAAATATAAGCCGTGTACTAAAAAGTAAAAAACAGTGGTAAACTCACGCTGTTGTACTATTAATGAATATAACATTAATATAAAAGCACTAATGAGCTGCTTTAATACTAATGCGTTCAGTAAACAGGTATAAAAAGCTAAGCGCTTATTTAGCTAACAATATAAGTAATTAAAAATTGATTGCGGCTATACCTAAATATAAAAGTAATTAAATAACGCATTAAAGTGCTAAACGTTTGTAACTTTAATAACTAAATTCACAGCGTACTTTTGTTTATACAAACCAAGATACGCTGTACAGTAAAGTTTATTCTTTAAATAAATAGTTTAAGTAAACTGTTTAAATAAACAGGTTAAATAAGCAAATTAAGCTAAGCACTAATGCTACTTAAATAACGCTTATTTACCACAACATTATCCTTTAGGAGAGGAAACATGAAAACAATGACACAACAGAACCAAAAGGGTTTCACCCTAATTGAATTAATGATCGTAGTAGCAATTATAGGTATTCTTGCTGCAGTAGCATTGCCTGCTTATCAAGATTACACTGCAAGAGCACAAGCTGCAGAGGCTGTATCTTTAAGTGCAGGTATGAAAACTGGCATTGCTGAGTTTTATCAAAGTGAAGGCGGGTTCCCAACAGCAACAACAACACCACCTTTAGCTAGTTATAAAGCTGTCGGTACATATACTTCTGTAGCCTTGGGAGCTGATGGGGTTATTAGTGCTACGATGAACTCAACAGGTGTATCAAAAGATCTTCAAGGCATAGTTTTTACCTTTACACCCTCTCTTCCATCTGCTGCATCTAATACATTTAAGTGGGTTTGTACTCACAACTTAACAAACTTAGCAATAGCTCCAAAAGGCTGTGCTAAGAAAACTGGGGGCTAGTAAACCTTCAATGTGCCTAAATTTATATCTTGTTTAGGCACTACCATCCCTTATAGAACTTGATTTTTAATGAGTGACAACTATGTCTACTAAACAGGAAAAAAAAAGTTTAGACACTTTCCAGTGGATAGGTGTTAGCACTAGGGGAAAGCGTTTAGAAGGTGAACTTACTGGTTCTAGCATTGCTTTAGTAAAAGCACAACTGCGTAAACAAGGTATTACTCCCTCAAAGGTTAAACGTAAGGCAAAGCCCCTTTTTGGTATCGCAAATAAACAAAAAATCACTCCCAAAGATATTGCTTTGGTGACTCGACAAATTGCCACTATGCTAATGGCGGGCGTACCGCTAATTCAGTCAATTGAAATGATTGGCACGGGATCATCCAATAAAAGTGTTGCCAAGTTAATGGATACTATTGCGGATGAAGTAAAAGCAGGTCAGCCACTATCAACAGCACTTAAAAAGCACCCCCGCTATTTTGATGATTTATACTGCGATTTAGTTGCATCAGGCGAACAATCAGGTTCACTTGATAAGATATTTGACCGCGTTGCACTTTATAAAGAAAAGTCAGAAGCGTTAAAATCAAAAATTAAAAAAGCGATGTTTTATCCTATCGCTGTTTTAGTTGTAGCTTTAATAGTGACCTCAATACTTCTTATATTTGTAGTACCGCAGTTTCAAGATATCTTTGCAGGATTTGGTGCAGAACTACCCGCATTTACATTATTTGTAATTGGGATATCGGAATTTATGCAGGAGTATTGGTGGATTGCATTAATTACTGTAGTTGCTAGTGGTTGGATATTTAAAGAAGCAAAATTAAGAAGTTTAAAACTCAGAGATGCTACAGACAGAGCCATACTAAAACTCCCTGTTATTGGCATGATTTTAAATAAAGCGGCAGTTGCACGCTATGCACGAACTCTTTCGACTACGTTTGCCGCTGGTGTTCCATTGGTTGATGCACTTGATTCAGCAGCAGGCGCTTCAGGTAATGCTGTTTATCGCTATGCAATACTAGATATAAAAGCAGAGGTTAGCTCTGGAAATCAAATGAACTGGGCAATGCGTAACTCAAAAATATTCCCTGACATGGTTATTCAAATGGTAGCGATTGGTGAAGAATCTGGCTCACTAGACGGTATGCTTGCTAAAGTAGCGACTATTTACGAGCAAGAAGTTGATGATGCTGTAGATGGTCTTTCAAGCCTACTTGAGCCACTTATTATGGCCGTACTGGGTGTACTTGTTGGTGGCTTGATTGTTGCAATGTACTTGCCTATTTTCCAACTAGGTGCTGTTGTTTAATTTTTATTTAACTTTTTATTTTAATACGCTATTTAATTATTTGGTCGTTATATGCAAAGTATTATAGAAGTAATGCAAAGCCAGTTGTGGTTTTATTTAACCACTATTGGCCTAATTAGTTTATGTATTGGTAGTTTTTTAAATGTAGTTATTTACCGCTTACCGCTAATGATGCAACGTGAGTGGCAAAGCGAATGCAGAATACTGCTAGAAGATGAACTTACAGCCAATAAATCTAAACAAGCCAATATCAATGAGCCTTTTAACTTAGTAAAACCCAACTCTACCTGCCCCAAATGTAAAACTGCCATAAAACCTTGGCAAAATATTCCTATTGTTAGTTGGTTAGCACTTAAAGGTAAATGCGCAAGTTGCAGTAACCCTATTTCTGCTCGCTACCCTGCTGTAGAGGCAATTACTGCCGTATTAAGTTTAATTGTTGCCTACAGCTTTGGTGCGACCGAGCAAGCCCTGTTATATATTTTTGTAACGTGGATTTTAGTAGCACTGACATTTATTGATATTGATCACATGTTACTGCCAGATCAGCTTACTCTCCCGCTTTTATGGCTTGCACTTATTGCCTCGGTAATGGGTTACACAATTACACCTACCGATGCCATTATTGGTGCCGCTTGCGGTTATTTAAGCTTATGGAGTGTGTTTTGGCTATTTAAGTTATTAACCGGTAAAGAAGGCATGGGTTATGGCGACTTTAAACTACTCGCTGTATTTGGGGCATTACTTGGCTGGCAGTCATTACTTACTATTATTCTGCTTTCGAGCATAGTAGGTGCCATTATAGGTATTGCGCTGTTGAGCATACAAGGTAAAGACAAAGCGACCCCTATCCCTTTTGGGCCTTATCTAGCGATAGCTGGCTGGATCACAATGCTTTGGGGCAACCAAATTCAAGGCGCTTATTTTAATTTAATTGGTTATTAAAATGAGTGAGCAAATTACTAAAGTTAGCAGCTGGGTATTAGGTTTAACAGGCGGTATTGGCTGTGGTAAAACGGCCGTAAGCAATATGTTTGGAGAGCTTGGTATTACAATAGTTGATGCCGATATAATTGCGCGTCAAGTAGTAGAGCCTAACAGCAAAGGGCTTAAAGCGATTGCCCAACACTTTGGTGATAATATTTTATTGCCAAATGGAACATTAAATAGAGCAGAGCTTCGCGCAAAAATATTTACTAACAACAATGACAAAGAATGGCTTAATGCGTTACTGCACCCTCTTATTCGCGCAAAAATACTAACCGATTTAAATAATGCAACTAGCCCTTATGTTGTTTTAGTAGCGCCTTTATTGTTTGAAAACAACCTTGATAAATATTGCGACCATACCTTACTTATTGACGTACCAAGCTGTGTACAAATAGCGCGTACAGCAAAACGTGACAACACAAGTCGTGAGCAAGTTAAAAGTATTATTGCCTCGCAAATGTCACGTGCCAATAAACAGCACAAAGCGGATGATATTTTAAATAACGACCGTAGTTTAAACCTAGTGCATATAGAACTTGTTGATCTTCATAAAAAGTACCTACAATATGCATTACACAACAAAACTAACTCACACAAACTCGTATTTTAGTTAGTAAAATCACAACAAAGAATGAAAGGTGATGTAATCACCTTCTTTTTTCTGATAAATTACTTACTATTGAAGGAATAAAACAGGTGCGCAATGAATATTAACTCACCGTTATTGAGAAAATTTATAACCCTTGGCCGCATTGATGCCGACACGGTTAAAAACAAACAAAATGAATTTGCCTCAACAGCTGAGCTTATTTCTAAATGTGGAAAAATCGATAGTAAAGATTTAGCTGAACAATGTATTGATTTGTTTCGCGTACCTTATTTTGATTTAAAAGATTTTGACCCTACAAAAATTCCAGCCGATCTCGTAAAAGAAAAACTTATACGTAAACATCACATTTTGCCGCTTGTTCAAAAAGATCGAAAAGTTTATATAGCAGCATCAGACCCAACAGATTATGGCGCATTTGAAAACTTTGAGTTTAGTACCGGTCTATCATGCGAAGTTGTTGCTGTTGATTATATTCAACTCGATGCCAAAATTGAGCAGTTACTAGATGCTGCTGGCAGCTTAAATTTAACTGATGACGAGTTTCAAGAATTTGCTGACTTAGACTCAGAAAGCCAAAAAGATACATCCCAGCAAGATGACGATAAAGACGATGCGCCTATCATCGTTTACATCAACAAAATTTTAATGGATGCCATTAAAAAAGGCGCCTCTGATTTACACTTTGAACCGTATGAGCACAAGTACCGTATTCGCTTTCGTATTGATGGCATTTTGCATGAAGTGGCAAGCCCACCTAATACATTAGCCACCAAGCTTTCTGCGCGTATTAAGGTTATGTCGAGACTCGATATTGCCGAAAAACGCAAACCACAAGATGGTCGTATAAAGCTAAAAATTACTGAGCGCAAAAGTATCGACTTTCGTGTGAGTACCATGCCTACCTTGTGGGGCGAAAAAATTGTAATGCGTATCCTTGATTCATCAAGCGCTATGTTAGGCATTGATGTATTAGGCTATGAGCCTGAGCAGAAAAAGCTCTACATGGACGCGCTTGCCCAGCCTCAAGGGATGATACTTGTAACAGGGCCAACGGGTTCTGGTAAAACAGTATCGCTATACACAGGTTTAAATATACTAAACCAACCTGAGCGTAATATTAGTACTGCGGAAGATCCGGTTGAGATTAACCTTGAAGGTGTAAACCAAGTACAAATAAATATTAAAGCCGACATGACTTTTGCCAACGCACTGCGCGCATTTTTACGTCAAGATCCTGATGTAGTTATGGTAGGTGAAATACGTGACTTAGAGACCGCAGAAATATCAATAAAAGCGGCGCAAACAGGTCACTTGGTTTTATCAACATTGCATACAAACTCAGCGCCGGAAACAATCACTCGTTTATTAAATATGGGTGTACCTGCTTATAACGTAGCAAGTTCGATTAGCTTAATAATAGCCCAGCGTTTAGCACGTCGCTTGTGCCCTAAATGTAAAACGCCAGAACAACTTCCGAGTGAAGAACTTGCTCGCCAAGGATTTCGTGCCGAGCAAATTGAAGAAATGACGTTATATATGCCTAAAGGGTGTGATAGCTGTACTGATGGTTACAAAGGACGTGTGGGTATTTACGAAGTAATGCAAATTACTCCTGAAATTGCCCAAATTATTATGCGCGGTGGTAATTCGCTTGAAATAGCAGACGTATCACTTAAAGCCGGTTTTAATAATTTACGTTTATCAGGTTTACGCAAAGCAGCCGATGGCCTTACATCCCTTGGTGAAATTAACCGCGTAACCAATTTTTAAAAGTCCCACAGTAAAAGATATAAGGCTCTAAGCTCTAATCTTTAAGCTTTAAGCTTTAAGCTCAGAGCCTTATAGCTAGAGACTCATATCTAAGTAATGTAATACGCACCAAAAATTTGTAGAGAGTAATTTATGCCTACTGTTGTAAACTGCCCAACCTGTAAAACTAAAGTTGAATGGTCAGAGCAAAGCCCATTTCGCCCTTTTTGCTCAAAGCGCTGCCAACTAATTGATTTAGGTGAATGGTCGTTCGAAAATAATAAAATTTCTGCACCAATCACCTCGGCTGAAGAGTTTAGCCAAGACATGATAGAAGATATTGAGGCAATGATGGCTAAAAATGAAGATGACTTTTTTAAATAATTTATCTTCATAATGCCCTAAATACAAAAACCAGCATTACGCTGGTTTTTTAGTATTTACAAAAAAGTAAAATTAACTTTTTTGTTTACGGTGCTTTTTATTCATACGCTTTTGCATTTTAGCAAACTTCTCTTTTTGCTCAGCGTTAAGCACTTGCATTACTTGGTGTCGTGTTTTTAGTTCAATTAAACCAAATTGCTCACCTTTTTCATGACGTTCATTTAATAGCTCTTTTGCTGCATTTTCGTCAAATGTTGCAGCCGAAAGTAATGCATCCATTTTTGCTTTGTGCGCTTCACGCATCGCTTTACGGGCTTCTTTATCGTCGCCACGCAGTGCTTTCATTTGTGTTTTTTGCGCTTCAAAAATAGCCTTTAGCTTAGTTTGCTGCTCATCTGTTAGGTTTAATTTTTCAACGCCGCGCTCAGAAAGTAAAAAACGAGCTTGAGAATGGCCTTGCTTATGTCCGTCGCCTTTAGCTAACACGCTACCAGCACCAAGCGTTGCTGTTGCTAAGCCACAGATAAGTACTAATTTTGAAAGTGTGTTTAATTTAGTCATAATCATTACCTTAATATTGGGTTGGTTGTGGCTAACATACCCAATCAACCGCAAGAAACGAGTTTCAGTTGGAATTAAAAACTATTTAGGCAAGGCATTGATTGTAACCAATGGTTGCTCCCTTGTTAAAATCTATAACGCAGAATAAATCGTTTTAAAACCAACCCTTTGGGCGTTTCACAGCAACTAGCTCTCGGTGTTGTGACTTTTTAAAAGGGAATGCCATTCTTGCAAAGTCACGCCTTGATAGCCAGCTGCTGTGAAACGCTGAATTCTGTATCTTGAGGCTGACTGGGTATACGCCAGTGAGTTAACTATACCTAACTCAACGCAAAGTAACGCAAAGCAGTGTAAAGGTTGTGTAAAGATTCACCTTTGCACTATTTAGCGGGTAAAATAACGCTATAAACAACTCTAAGGGTTTGTAAATGAAACTATTAATGATTGATGACGACACTGGCCTTTGTGAGCTATTAAGTGAATATTTAACTGCCCAAGGCTTTGAAATACAATGCGTACACGACGGTGAACAAGGCCTTGAACTAGCACAAGCAAATGACTACGCCCTGATATTGCTAGATGTAATGTTACCAACGCTTGATGGTTTTGAAGTACTTAAACAACTTAGGCAAACAAAACTCACACCGGTAATAATGCTTACAGCAAAAGGTGAAGACTTTGACCGTATTTTTGGTCTAGAGCTAGGCGCTGACGATTACATTCCAAAGCCTTTTAATCATCGTGAATTACTAGCCCGCGTAAAAGCAATAACTCGCCGTATAGAGCACATTAATAGCTTAAATGTAGCTACAACGAGTAAGTTACTCGTTAATGGCATTACTGTTAACCTTGCTGCGCGCGAGGCTTCAATAGACGGCTCTACACTAACGCTTACTGGTACAGAGTACGAAATACTCACGCTATTGTGTAAAAATGCAGGTGAAGTGGTTAGTAAAGAGCAAATTAGTGAAGAAGTACTAGGTAGGCGTTTAGCTTCTTTCGATCGCTCTATCGATATGCATGTAAGTAATATCCGCAAAAAAATAGCAGAGCATATTCCAGGTGAGCGAATTAAAACAATGAGAGGTACGGGTTATGTCTTTATCCAAGGCGAATAAAAGCACTTACTTTGCTTGGTTAAAACACCCTGGGCACTACCTGTTTTTTAAAATATTTATTTGGTTTTGGTTAACTATAATCGGCACCGTTGCAGCGCTTATATTTTTAAGTAACATTACCGCTATTAACGCGGTAACTAACAAGCCGCTTTATGGCCCTATGAAAAAAAACTTAATATATACCGCCAAAAGTATTGAGCGCACTGTTATTAAACATAAGCGCAGCCTAAGCGATGTATTAGTACACCCTCGCCTATCAAAGCGTAAACTTTTATACTTAAGCGCAGCTCAAAGCGAAGACTCCCTTAGTAGTAAAGAGGTGCCAGAGAGCATCGACTTAAGTTTATTAAACTTTACTCAAAATATGTCACCACAAATTATTTTTACTGAAAAATATCAAGCCTTCGGCCCTGTTAACATAAACGTGCCTGAAGGGAGTTTTTATCTTTATGAAATAGATATTAACCATCAACCGCCGCTATTAATGCGCTTTAAGCTTATGCCTAATTGGATGAAAATAGTCATCGCAATTGTTGCCTCTCTTATTTTAAGCTTTGTATTTAGCCGTAACTTAATAGCCCCTATAAATAGTCTTAAAAAAGCAGCTATTAAACTATCAGCGGGCAACCTAAGCGCAAGAGCCGACATTTCTGTAAACCGAAAAGATGAGCTGGGAATACTTGGGCGAGACTTTAACAGCATGGCCAATCAGCTAGAGCTTTTAATTAGTTCACAAAAACGCTTATTAGCCGACATATCACATGAGTTACGCTCGCCCCTTACGCGTTTAAAAATGGCTACCGGTCTTGCGCAAATGCAAGCTAACGACGCTAGCCAATCGTATTTATTACGCATAGAAAAAGAAGCAAACCAACTTGATAAGATGATTGCCGACGTGCTGCAAGTTTCTCGCTTAGAAGCAAAAAGCCAAGCGCTTTCACTGCAAAAACAATCATTACAAATAATTGTAGATCACGTTATTAACGATGCGCAGTTTGAAGCAAAACAAAATAATAAGCAGCTCAATATAGTGGGCGCTGTAGACGTAAATATTAATTGCGACGAAACACTTATTGCCAGTGCGCTTGAAAACCTACTTCGTAACGCTATTAAATACGCAAACAATACAATTAGCATTACTCTAAAGCACACAGATGCCATTTATATAGAAATATGTGATGATGGCTCTGGTGTGCCCGATGATCAACTGAGCAAGCTTTGTGAGCCCTTTTTTAGGCAATCAGATGCGCGGGATCGCGTAAGTGGTGGTACGGGTTTAGGGCTGGCGATTGCAAAAAATGCTATTACTGCGCATGGCGGCAGTTTAGTATTATCAAATAAAGAACTAGGTGGCTTGTGTGCTAATATAACCTTGCCATTAATAAAAGAGTAAAGCATGTTTTATAGTTCAGAAGCCCAGCTTGAGAGCAACCAAGAGGCCATTAATGTTTTTTATACTTCAAATTTAATTAAAAGCTACTTAGATACGCCATCAGGAAAGCTATTTTACGCATACGCAATACCTAAAAACGCGACAACCGCAATAGTAGTAAGTACAGGGCGTATTGAAGGCCTAGAAAAATATAAAGAACTGCTATGGGAGCTGTATTGTAATAATTTTGCTGTGTTTATTATGGATCATCAAGGTCAAGGCCGCTCTTACAGGCACCTTAAAAATAAACATAAAGGCTTTGTAAAACATTATAATAACTACAGCAGTGACCTAAATAACTTTGATCAGCAAATAGTTTCAAACCATTGGCAAGGTAAAAAAGTCATGCTGGCTCATTCAATGGGTGGCGCCATTGCTATTGATTATTTAGCAAAATTTGAAAATAGCTATAAAGGCGTGTTTTTGTCTGCCCCTATGTTTGATATTTTTACAAAAGACGTACCAAAAATACCAACGAAGTTTATTGTTAAATTAGCCACTTTACTTGGTTTACACTCTTGCTATGCATTTGGACAAGGCAACTACAACCCGATCCCATTTACCGAAAACGTACTTACTAGCAGCGAGAAGCGTTACACCTACTTTAGGCAAACCTATAAATTAGAACCTAACATACAATTAGGTGGCGTTACGTTTGGCTGGCTAGCAGCTACAATATCGTTTTTAAAGTCTGTTGATAATCTAAACGTACCAATCCCTTTGTTTATAGCAAGTGCAGCTAGCGATACAGTGGTAAACAACGAAGCACAGTACGGTCTTGCAAAAAGGCATGCTCATGCAACGATTGAGAGTTTTGAAGGCGCTAAACACGAGCTACTTTTTGAACGTGACGAAATTCGAAAGCCGCTATTAACTAACTTTTATCAATTTTGTGAGTCGGTGACGGCTTAACAAGTACTGACAAAGGGTCGAGGTGGATCAGTATATCTACCTCCGACTCAAAACGTTCTTTGAGCATTGCCTCTACTTCATCAGCCACATTGTGCGCGCGAATCAAACTTAAATGATCATCAAGCTCTAAGTGCATTTGAATAAACTTAACTTTTCCACCTTGGCGAGTACGAATATCATGCACACCATGTACATCGGCATGGGCTCTGGCTATGTCAAATATACTTTGTTTTTCATCATCAGGGAGTTCTTTATCCATTAAATGATCGGCACTATCGCGAGCTATATCCCAGCTGTTATAAAGTAAGTAACCCGCTACACCTATTGCAAAAATAGGATCTGCATACAACACGCCATAATAAGCTAACAAAATAGCTAACAGCACAGCAGCGTTTAATATTAAATCGCCTTTGTAATGTACTGAGTCGGCTTTTATAGCAATTGAATCGGTATACTTAACCACTTTATTTTGTACAAATACAATGGCGAGCGTACACGCAATAGCAAAAATACTTACCCACACACCTAATAAAGAATGGCTTAACTGTATAGGGTTAAATAATCGCTCAATACCATGAAAAGCCAGTAGGCAACCTGAGCCTGCAATAAATGCGGCTTGGCCAAGTCCTGCAAGTGCTTCAGCTTTTCCGTGCCCAAACCTATGGTCATCATCCGCTGGGCGCAGTGCGTAACCCAACACTAAAAAGCTCATAGCGGTGGCAGTAATATCCATTAACGAATCAGTTAACGAGCCAAGCATTGAAGCCGAGCCCGAAGCCAGCCAGCCCCATGTTTTTGCGCCGATCATTAAACTAACCATGACCATGGTAACAATGCTGGAAGTTTTAACCCAAAATTCGTAGCTACGGTTATGCACGCGTGTATCCATTAATCACTGTATTGAATGTGTTGAGTATATCATTTTTTTAAAAGGTTTCGTGTATACTGCCCTTCGTCAAACTACAGATTATTTTATAAGGCTCATTATGCTGGATATTGTTTTATACCAACCTGAAATACCGCCTAACACAGGTAATATTATTCGCCTATGTGCCAATACTGGCTATGCATTACATTTAATTGAGCCGTTAGGTTTTGAATGGGACGATAAACGCGTGAAACGTGCGGGCCTTGATTACCATGAATTTAGCCATGTTCAACGCCATGCCTCATTTGAGGACTACCTTGAAAAATGCAAACCTAAAAAAGTGTATGCCTGTACAACAAAAGGCAGTCAATTTCATCATGAAGCAAGTTACGAAGCTGGCGACTGCTTGGTATTTGGTCCTGAAACACGCGGCCTGCCTGATGAAATGATTCAAGCATTACCAAACGATCAGCGTGTACGTATTCCTATGCAAGCAAATAGCCGTAGTATGAACCTTTCAAATGCAGTCGCCGTGTTTGTTTACGAGTCGTGGCGTCAGTTGGGCTTCCCTAACGCCCAGTAAATATAATCCGTTAGGCAATAAAAAACCGACATAATGTCGGTTTTTTAGTTAAGGCCTAGCTCAAGCGCTTATTCAGCGCGTTGTTCTCGTCCTAAAAGAGCCATAGCGGCTTCTTTCATGTCTTTATTTTCATAAAGTACTTTATAAATTTGCTCAGTGATTGGCATTTCTACGCCAGCACGCTGCGCTAGTAAATACACTTCTTTAGTATTTCTAAAGCCTTCAACTACTTGGCCAATAGACTCAATAGCAGCATCAACGCTCTCGCCTTTACCTAGCGCCAAACCAAACCGACGATTACGTGATTGGTTATCTGTACAGGTTAGTATTAAATCACCAAGGCCTGCCATTCCCATAAAGGTTTCTGGCTTAGCACCCAGGGCACAACCTAAACGAGTGAGCTCTGCAAGGCCTCGGGTAATGAGCGCGGTACGCGCATTAGCACCAAAACCTACACCGTCCGAAATACCGGCGCCAATTGCAATTACATTTTTAACCGCACCACCGAGCTGTATACCAATAAAGTCATCATTGTTATACACACGGAATGAGCGACCACAATGAAGTAAATCAGCCAGTTGCTGCGCAAATTCAGGTGACGTAGAAGACACTGAAATAGCTGTAGGCGACCCCATCGCCATTTCTTTTGCAAACGTAGGACCCGAAAGTACCGCAAGTGGAATGTCATCACCCAATTCTTGCAAAGCAACTTCTTGTAACAAACGTCCAGTATTAGGCTCAAGCCCTTTAGTTGCCCATGCTACTTTAGCACCGTCTTGCAATGCAGGTTTTATTTGCGCAAGCGTGTCGCCAAAAGCATGGCTTGGCACAACAACAAGTACAATAGCACTGCTAGCAACGGCATGTTGTAAGTTAGCTTCAAGAGTAAGAGTATCTGGGAAAGGAGCATCAGGTAAGTAACGTTGATTTTTCCGCTCAGCTGCAAGCGTGGCAACGTCGTCGCTATTTCTTCCCCAAAGTGTCACCTGGTGACCATTTCGGGCTAAACAAATAGCAAGGGCGGTGCCGTAAGACCCCGCCCCTAATACAGTAACAGCTGTAGTTGCTGTACTCATAAGTTATGCGTCTGCTGAAGCCTGGTCAGCTTGCGCAGTACGTTGTTGCATGTATTGTGCAAATAACGCATCAAAATTAACTGGCGCAAGGTTAAGCTGTGGGAAAGTACCACGGTTAACAAGGTTTGAAACAGCTTCACGTGCATATGGAAATAATACGTTAGGACAAAATGCACCTAGCATGTGCGCAAGTTGCACTTCTTCAACTTCAGCAATAGTAAAAATACCTGCCTGTTGAATTTCACATAAGAACGCAGTTTCTTCACCAATAGATGCAGTTACAGTTAGCGCTAAAACAACTTCAAATACACCTTCGTCCAACTTGTTTGAGCGTGTATCTAGGTCTAGCTTAACTTCTGGTGCCCATTCTTTTTGAAAGATGGCCGGAGAGTTTGGCGTTTCAAACGATACATCTTTAGTGTAAATGCGTTGAATAGTAAATTGTGCGCCAGCTTCTGCAGCTGCTACGTTTTGATTTTCTTCGTTCATTGTTATTCCTAACTTGTTCGTTATTATAATTAAATTAAGCGTTTAGCTTAGCGTCAAGTTTACCTTGCGCTTCAATAGCCATCATGTCGTCGCAGCCACCGATATGTTCATCATTAATAAAAATTTGCGGTACTGTGCTTGCACCACCTGCTTTGGCAATCATTTCATCGCGTAGCTCAGGCTGCACACCAATATCATAATTTGTGTATTCAACGCCTTTGCTGTTTAAAAGCGAAAGAGCACGCTGACAAAATGGACAATACGCCTTGGTGTATAAAACAACATTACTCATAATAAATCCTCTATCGGCCTAGCTAAACTGATTAGCGACCTGTTGTAGTTGGTAAGCTGGCAGATTGCCACGCACCCATGCCACCTGCTAATAAGTAAACTCGTTCAAAACCAGCTTTACTCATAGCGGCTGCAGTACCTTGGGCAGTCATACCTGTAGTACATACAACTATAATGGGTTTAGTCTTGTACTTTTCAAGGCTTGAAAAGTCAGATTTTTTCGCATTCTCTGGGCTTAAGTGCTCAGCACCAGAAATACGCCCTGCATTGAACTCTTTTTGCGCACGTATATCGATTACTTGACCGTCATCACGGTTAATAAGTAACGTAAGCTGCTGGGGATTTATTTGACGAACAGCTGAAAGCTTACTTTTTATCCAGCCACTAACAATAAGGAAAACAATACCAACCCAAGCAAGGCTTAAAATGGGATGATTTGTAATAAATTCAATATATTGATCCATTCTACTTCCACTATGAAATTATGTTTTAAAACGTGATGTTTTAATTATTTTGTACTTTAGCCACGCAAGTATACCCAAACCAACCTAAAATGCGAGTTTAGGAGCACTTAGAGACGTTTAAAAAACGATAAAGCCCCCCATATATAGTTAACAGAACTCTGGATAATAAATCTATCTCAAGCAGAGTTCATGTTAGTCAATAAGGTATAAGTAAAAATATTTAATATCTTGTTTTCAATGCTGATCCTAGCTTAAAAACACGGTATGCTAAAACCACGCTAATAAACCTTTTTAGGTGCACAGTATCCATCAACAGATACTAATTTTCAGGAGCTATTATGACAGAGCATAAAAAACCACTGGTATTAATGATTTTAGACGGTTGGGGACACCGCGAAGATACGCAAAGTAATGCTATTCTTGCAGCTAACACACCTGTATTAGACAACTTATGGGCCACCCGCCCACACACATTAATATCTGCTTCGGGTTTAGATGTTGGTCTTCCTGATGGTCAAATGGGTAACTCAGAAGTTGGCCATGTAAACTTAGGTGCAGGGCGCATTGTGTATCAAGATTTTACCCGTATCACCAAAGCAATTAACGATGGCGAGTTTGATTCAACCCCAGCCTTAGTTGAAAACATAGACAAAGCAGTAAGTGCTGGTAAAGCGGTTCACATAATGGGTCTTTTAAGCCCAGGTGGTGTGCATAGCCATGAAGATCATATAGTTGCAAGTATCGAACTTGCTGCAAAACGTGGTGCTAAAGAAGTCTATTTCCATGCATTTTTAGATGGCCGTGACACTCCTCCACGTAGCGCAAAAGCATCAATCGAAAGAATTGAAGCGTTATTTAGTAAACTTAAGTGCGGACGTTTAGCATCACTTATTGGCCGTTACTACGCAATGGACAGAGACAACCGTTGGAACCGTGTAGAAAAAGCTTACAACGTAATGACGCTCGCCGAAGGCGACTTTAATTTTGATAATGGTGTTGAAGCACTTAATGCAGCGTACGAGCGCGACGAAAACGACGAGTTTGTAGCAGCTACGACCATTACGCCGACAGGTGCCACTCCGGCTTCAATAAACGATGGCGACACCGTTATTTTTGCTAACTTTAGAGCAGATAGAGCCCGCGAAATTACCCGCGCTTTTGTTGAGCCTGAATTTGATGGTTTTACTAAAAAAAGAACGCCAGAGCTTAGCGCATTTGTAATGATGACAGAGTATGCAGCCGATATAGACGCACCTGTTGCATTTGGACCTACACCGCTAATAAACGTACTTGGTGAATGGTTTGAAAAAAATAATAAAACACAGCTTCGTATTTCAGAAACCGAAAAATACGCACACGTTACGTTTTTCTTTAGTGGCGGACGTGAAAGTGAATTTAAAGGTGAAATACGCGAGCTAATTCCTTCGCCGCAAGTAGCAACCTACGACCTACAACCTGAAATGAACTCAGAAATGCTAACCGACAAACTAGTAGAAGCAATTAAAAGCGGTAAATACGATGCTATTATTTGTAACTACCCTAATGGCGATATGGTTGGTCACTCAGGTGTATTTGAAGCCGCTGTTAAAGCTTGTGAAGCTGTAGATAGCTGTATCGGACGTGTCGTTGATGCACTAGAAGAGTTAGGTGGTGAAGCACTAATTACAGCCGATCATGGTAATGCTGAGCAAATGGCTGATCTCAAAACAGGCCAAGCACATACTGCCCACACTAGCGAACCGGTGCATTTTATTTATGTTGGTCGTGATGCAGAGCCAATGCAAGGTAAAGCCTTGAGTGATGTAGCCCCAACAATGCTTCACTTAATGGGTATGGAGCAACCAAAAGAAATGACTGGTACGCCTATCATGATGTTGAAATAACACATGAATAAACGTATTAACCGGTTAATTAAGTGCGGTTTGATACTAACTTCATTAGTGGCTGCATCTGCAGTTGCTAATGAAGATCGTACTAAAAAAGACTTATCAGAGGTTCAAAATGCACTTGAGCAAAGCCAAGCTGAATATAACGCCCAAAGAAAAAAAATAGCGTCGCTACAAAAAAATCTAAAAAGCCATGAACTCGATATAGCTAAAAATGCTAAAGCACTTAACATGGCAGAGCAATCTGTAAAAGAGACTAAAACACAGCAAAAAGAGTTACAAAGTAAAGCCGATGAGCTTGATAAAAAGCACACTCAGTTTCAGAAAATTTTAGCCGCGCAACTCAAAAGTGCCTATATGGCCGGTGGCGACGACTACTCTAAAATGCTGTTGAATCAAGAAGACACAGCCAAGTTTGAGCGCACACTTAGCTATTACAATTACTTAAATAAAGCCCGTATTGAACAAATCGAAGATCTAAAAGATCTTCAACAGCAAATAGTACAAAACCAAAAAGAGCTCGTTAAAACACAAGAAAAACTAGAGCTTTTATTTGATGAACAAAAAAGGCGTCAAACTGCATTACTTAATGCACAAAGTGAACGCCAAGCTAATCTTAAAAACTTACAAGCTCAGCTTAGCAGCACTAAAAGCTCAATAAATTATTTAAAAGAAAACCAACAAACTTTAGTAACAACGATTAAAGAGCTCGAAAAAGAAAAAACACAAAAAATAGAATTACTTGGCCTAAATAAGAGCAAGGGAAAATTAGACTGGCCGAGCAAAGGCAAGTTAGAGCACACATTCGGCCAACGTAAGCATGGTGGTATTGATTGGAAAGGCGTATTAATTGGTGCAAAAGAAGGCACTAATATTAATAGCGTGCACAACGGGCAAGTTGTATTTGCCGATTGGCTAAAAGGTTATGGATGGGTAATTGTTGTAGACCATGGTGAAGGTTTTATGAGCCTATATGGCCACGCTCAAACGCTACTAAGAGATGTAGGGGATATGGTACGTGAAGGCGAAACCCTCGCTTTGGTAGGCCAAAGCGGCGGACAGGCAAGTTCTGGTCTATACTTTGAAATACGCCACAAAGGACGCGCAGTAAATCCTGTAAAATGGTGCAAACGTATTTAATTAGATAAATCGCTGCACCGCCCTGGAGCAGCTGATGACAACTAAAAAACACACAATAAATACCGTTAATAAAAAAAGTGCAGACTTTTATATAAGTCTGTACTTGCTTGTATTACTAACCCTAATTACCTTTACTAGTAATGCACTAGCAAGCTCAATTAAAGATCTTAAAAGACAACAAATAGACGAAATACTCTTTAACATTCATACCTATTACGTTGAAGATCTCACCTTACAAAATAGCCACCATATTAAATATAACAACCAGCAGTTTGAGCGTTTATATTCAAAACTCGACTCCTATTCTAAGTACTTAAATGAGTATGAGTTAGCCTCATTATTTGATAACACAAATGGTCGTTACACAGGTATTGGTATAGAAGTTAAGAACATAGACGAGAATATGACTATTGTTAACGTGGTTAATAATTCGCCCGCAAAAGCAGCAGGTATTTTACCAGGCGATATTATTGTAAATGTAAACAACAATGCAGCTCAAAATCGTACTATCGACGAAATAGCAACACTAATAAGAGACAGTGAATTTTCGAATATAGATATAATTGTAAATCGCGATAACAATAAAAACCCACTCACTTTTCATGTTACACGTCGCCAAATAAACCTCGAAAGTGTAACAAGCGAACTTTTAGATTTTGGAACTGGCTACATAGCTATCAATAACTTTTCTAACCACACATTACATGAAGTTGCACTACAAGTTGCCGCCCTGCAAAGCCATTTTGGCTACCCACTTAAAGGCTTAGTAATTGATTTACGTGATAACCCAGGGGGGACATTACAAAGCGCAGTGGCTGTATCAGACCTATTTTTACAAAGTGGCACTATAGTGACGACTAAAGGACGTTTTTACGATGCTAACCAAGCATTTTATGCAAAGCGTGGAGACATTCTAAAAAATGCGCCCATAGTTGTGCTTATAAACGAAAATTCTGCCTCTGCAGCCGAAATACTTGCAGCAGCACTTAAAGATAATAAACGAGCAACCATTGTTGGCAGCCAATCTTTTGGGAAAGGCTCTGTACAATCACTCATTCCACTCGGTGATGGCAATACCGCATTAAAGCTCACCACAGCGAAATACTTCACACCGTTAGGTAAATCGATTGATGGAATAGGAATAACCCCAGATGTGGCGGTTAATCAAACAAACCTTTCACAAAGTAATAAAGCCGTTATAATAAAAAATGAACACACTAACAATAATGCGCAATTACTTACTGGTAATCTAACCGATTTACAGTTGGTTAAAGCCAAACAATTGCTTAGCATGCAATAGCTTGTACAAGCTGTATAAATAAAGCTAAAAAGATAATAAAAACTATAAACGTGAAAATAATAAAATGGCTAACATTAGCTATTTGTTTTAGCTCTGCAACAATTAGCGCCAAGCAAATAGCAATAGTGATAGACGATATAGGCTATCATCAACGGGACTTAGAGTTCCTTTCCTTACCTGGGCAATTGTCGTATTCAATTTTGCCCCATACCCCTTATTCGCAAATTTTTGCAACACTTGCCAGTCAATCAAATAAAGAGTTATTGCTTCATGTACCTATGCAAGCACTTAACGGTAAAGAACTAGGGCCTGGTGCGCTTACTTTAAATATGAATAAAGAGCAGCTTCAGCAAACTCTTGGAACCGCTCTCGCTAGTTTACCGCAAGTTAAAGGCGTTAATAACCACATGGGTTCAGCGCTTACGCAAAAAAGCCAAGCTATGAAGTGGACAATGGAAGTACTTAAAAAGCGTCATTTATATTTTTTAGATAGTCGCACAACCGATTTGAGTCAAGCACAAAATGCCGCTAACTTTTTGGGTGTTGCTAATATTAGTCGCCAAGTGTTTTTAGACAACATAACTACACCAGAACAACTGCAACTAAGGCTTGAAGAGTTAAAACAATTAGCCATTTCCCATAGCTTTGCCATTGCAATTGCTCATCCCTACCCTGAAACCATCGAATTTTTACGCCATGCCTTACCAGAGCTAACTAAGCAAGGTTTTGAACTCGTACCGGTTTCGCAATTAGTTGAACGTAAGTACATTCAGTTAGCGCATGCTGAGGGAAAAGGAGTGAGTGCTAGGTAATATAGCTTTAAATAATGCTATATCCGAATAATAAACTAATACCAATTCGCTTAATTAAGTGGTCTATTTTAAGGGCGGAAAAACGTGTTAATAGCTAGGCAAAAAATTCGCTATTTAGTTGCTCTAAATGAGAATTTTTTAACGCAGGTAGCGACACGTTTAGCCCCGTAAAATCATTAAGTATTATTGCGGATTGGTATAACCATTCAATAATGCAGAATATCGGTATTACTTAATTAGATATTTTATCGTTGGGTTTCGCTTCGCTCAAACCAACCTACTCAAAAGCAAAAAGCCCCGCATTTTCATGCAGGGCTTTTTAAATTTGCTGCTGAGCAATATTAGCTCATAGCGCTTTGTAACTTTTTCATCGCTGTTTTTTCAAGCTGACGGACACGCTCAGCAGATACACTGTACTTTTGTGCAAGCTCCTGAAGTGTCGCTTTATCATCAGACAACCAACGTGCGCTAACAATATCTTGTGAACGTTCATCTAGTGTTTTAAGTGCGCTAAATAAACGAGTATGCGCTTGCTCTTTCCACTGCTCTTGTTCAACGTCGTCAGCTAAGTCTGCTGCGCCATCTGTTAAATACTGTACTGGAGAGTATGTACTTGTTGGTGCATCGTCGTTATCGTCACCAGTTAGGTCAAAGCCCATGTCTTGGCCGCTCATGCGCGATTCCATTTCACGTACTTCTTTTTCGCTCACACCTAGCTCGCTAGCAACAGTGCTAACCTCAGCTTGGTTGAACCAGCCTAAACGCTTTTTGTTTTTACGAAGATTAAAAAACAATTTACGTTGCGCTTTAGTGGTTGCAACTTTAACTATGCGCCAGTTTTTAAGAACAAACTCGTGAATTTCGGCTTTAATCCAATGCACTGCAAACGACACTAAACGTACACCCACTGTAGGGTCAAAACGTTTAACCGCTTTCATCAGGCCTATATTACCTTCTTGAATAAGGTCAGCTTGTGGTAAGCCGTATCCCGAGTAGCTTTTAGCAATATGTGCTACAAAGCGTAAATGCGACATAATGAGTTGCTTGGCAGCACTAAGATCGCCTTCTTCCTGAAGTCTTTTAGCAAGTTCTTGCTCTTGTTCAACTTTAAGCATAGGAATAGTGCTTACCGCTTGAAGGTAACCGTCCATGCTTGCGCTTTGTTGTCCGACTGTAAGTGCCATTGCGTATAAATCTTTACTCATTTTTCACCTCGGTGATAAACATTTGAAACTATCTTAGCACTCTTTCTCTAAGAGTGCTAACCCCAATTTAAAACTTTTTAAAAGTATAAATCAAGCAGTTTTTAGTATGTGTTTAGTCTACTACAAGCGACTGAATAAGTGATGAATTGAGGGATTGCAGCCAATTAACCTAACCGCATCACCTTATTTACAACTCATTACTTTATGGGAGGATAGTACACAAATATGACAGTTTTAATAACGGGAGGTACAACCCAGTCCGATACGTTACGCATATCAAGCTGGGTTGGTTCACTTATAGTTTGCAGGGGTTTTTATACTTTATCGGGTTCTATTTCTTTAATATATCGATTTACAGAAAGGTACGATCCTACAAATCCTAAGCTTGTTGCTAGTAACACTAAAAAGCCGAGTTCATTAAGCGATAATCCTATTAACGAAAAACTTGTTTGATACACCCCCGCCACACTGCTCACTGCGCTTGAAAGCCACCACATCATCAAACCTATGCATATAAAGGCAAACAAACCACCTATTACACCATACCAAATACCGGTCCACAAAAATGGGGCATGTATAAAGGTGTTCGTTGCGCCTACTAGCTTCATTACTTGTATTTCTTCTTTTTTATCCATGATCGACAAACGAATGGTGTTACCAATAATAAGTGTCACTGAGGTAAGTAGTAATAATGCGATGGTTATTACACTTTCTTTAAGTAAATCTAGTAATGCATTTAAACGCTCTAACCAGGCTATATCGAGCTTACCAAAATCAACTTCACGTTCACTTTCTAATTTAGTTAGCAGTACTTTAGCGGAATTTGGGTGTCTGTGACGTTTTGTTGGAGTAACGAGCACCACATCCGGTAATGGATTTTTATCTAAATACTCCAAAGCTTGCCCAAAGCCAGATACGTCTTTAAATTCAGTTAATGCCTGTTGTTTTGAAATAAACTCAACACTTTCCACTTCTGGGTAAAGTGCTAAACGCTTTACTAATGTTTGCGTTTCTTGCTCGTTCATACTTTCTTTAACGAACAACGATATTTCACTCGCCTCTTCAAAGCCACTACTCACTTGCTGTACGTTTTTAACGACTAAGTAAAGTGTTGCAGGTAACGTTAGGCTCAAACCAAGTACAGCGATAGTCATCATAGATGCAAGCGGCGTGCGCCACATTTCACCTAAGCTATGCACACCTTGGCGAAAAATATTAATAATAAAAAAATAACTGCCAGCTAATACTGATTTTTTTTGCTTGTCATTACTATTTTGGCGACCTTTAAAAAGTAAACTCATAGTGCCCCCTCAGCAAGCGGGTCTTGAAGCATACGGCCATCTTTTAAGGTTAAGCTACGATACTTCATACGTGCAACCAAACCCAAATCATGCGTTGCGATAAGAACAGTGGTACCGTGTTTATTAAAGTCTTCAAACAACTTGAGTATTTCCATTGAAAGCTCTGGGTCAAGATTACCTGTTGGTTCATCAGCTAGTAAAATTGGTGGGGAGTTTACAATAGCTCTGGCAATACCAACACGTTGTTGCTCGCCTCCAGATAGCATTGAAGGATGACATTTCACTTTGTCAATTAGGCCTACCTTGTCAAGCGCGCCATGAACCCGTTTAGCTATTTGCTTATGGTGAGTCCCCTCAATAATGAGAGGTAATGCCACGTTATCAAAAATAGTATAGCGCTCTAATAACCTATGATTTTGAAAAATAATACCTATATCACGACGAGCATAAGGAATTTGACGCGAGTTTACTTTGTTTAAATCAACACCGTTGATAAATACACTACCTGCTGAAGGACGTTCCATTAAGCTAATTAACTTAAGCAACGTACTTTTACCCGCACCACTGTGGCCAGTTAAAAAGGCAAGTTCACCCGGTTTAATATGAAAATTAACTTTTTCGAGGGCGCGGTGCCCTCCAGGATAGGTCTTACTTACTTGCTGAAAATTTATCATCTTTTTATTATGCCAACTCCATTAACACATTAATGAAATTAGTATTCCTCGCAATTAAAAAGGGAGCTAGCTCCCTTTTTTGGTAAATTAAACGTCGTCCTCATCTTGGCTAAATAACGCATCAATAAAGTCATCGCTTTTAAAAGCGCGTAAATCATCAATACCTTCACCAACACCAATGTAACGAATTGGAATATTAAACTTATCTGCAACCGCAAAAATTACACCACCCTTTGCAGTTCCATCAAGTTTTGAAAGCGTAATACCAGTTAAACCAACACATTGATTAAACAGGTTTACTTGGCTAATTGCATTTTGCCCTGTGCCTGCATCGATAGTTAGCATCACCTCGTGCGGCGCATCAGGGTCAATTTTTTTCATTACACGGGCTATTTTTTCAAGTTCTTGCATTAAATTATCTTTATTTTGCAAGCGTCCAGCTGTATCAGCAATTAACACGTCTACATTACGTGCTTTTGCAGCTTGGAATGCATCAAACACAACTGATGCACTATCTGCACCTGTATGCTGGGCAATAACAGGGATGCTGTTACGTTCACCCCAAACCTGTAATTGCTCTACAGCTGCGGCTCTAAATGTATCACCAGCAGCAAGCATTACCGACTTACCTTCATTTTGAAATTGCTTTGCCATTTTACCAATAGTCGTTGTTTTACCAACACCATTTACGCCTACCATTAAAATAACAAACGGCTTTTTATCTTCGCTTATAACTAAAGGCTGTTCTGCCGTTTTAAGCATCGCAGCCATTTCTTGTTTCATTAACTCATAAAGCGCATCACCATCTTTTAACTGTTTACGGTTCGCTGCATCAGTTAAACGATCAATCAACTTCATGGTGGTATCAACACCTAAATCGGCGGTGAGTAATTGAGTTTCAAGATCTTCAAATAATTCGTCGTCTATTTTTTTTCCACTAAAAATAGACGCAAAACCAGAACCTATATTAACGCGAGTCTTTAACAAGCCTTTTTTAAGACGAGAGAAAAACCCTTCTTTTTTTGGCTTTTCGGCTTTTTTAGCTTCTTCAATTGCAAGTTCTGCTGTGATACGTTCTTGTTCTAAACGCTCATTTTCTGCTTCTTCAGCTGCAATACGTGCTTGCTCTAAACGCTCATTTTCTGCTTTTTCAGCTGCAAGGCGTTCTTGTTCTAAACGCTCATTTTCTACTTCTTCAGCTGCAATACGTTCTTGCTCTAAACGCTCATTTTCTGCTTGTTCAGCTGCAAGGCGTTCTTGCTCTAAACGCTCATTTTCTGCTTGTTCAGCTGCAAGGCGTTCTTGCTCTAATCGTTCATTCTCTGCTTGTTCAGCTGCAAGGCGTTCTTGCTCTAAACGTTCATTTTCTGCTTTTTCAGCTGCAAGGCGTTCTTGCTCTAAACGTTCATTTTCTGCTTTTTCAGCTGCAATACGTACTTGCTCTAAGCGCTCATTTTCTGCTTTTTCAGCCGCAATGCGTTCTTGCTCTAAAAGCATCTGCGCTTCTTGTTCTGCTAAGCGCTTCGCTTGCTCTTGCCTTTGAGCTTCAGCATCCGCTTGTTCTTTTGCTAATAACTCAGCATTCGCTTGCTCTATTGCAAGCTTTTCGGCTTTGATTGCCTCATCTTGTTTTTCAAGGCGTATTTGCTCTAGTCGCTCAGCCTCTACTTTTTCTGCCGCTAATCGTTCTTGCTCTAAGCGCATCTCTTTTTCTTGATCGGCTAAACGTTGCGCATGTTCTTGTCTTTGCACATCGGCATCTGCTTGCTGTTTTGCAAGCAATTCAGCATTGGCCTGCTCAATGGCAATCTTTTCCGCGTTTTCAGCACGCTGGCGTTCTTGTTCTAAACGCTCTGTTTCAGTCTCTGCTTTTAACCGTTCAGCTTCAGCTTGCTCCTGCGCTAGTTTTTCTTGCTCTAAGCGCTCTGTTTCAGCCTTAGCTTTTATACGTTCAGCTTCAGCTTGCTGCGCTAGTTTTTCTTGCTCTAGCTTCTGCGCCTCTTCTTGCGCTAATACTTGTTGTTTATCAGCTGCTGCTTTTTGCTCTGCTTCTTTTTTATCTGACTTGCCAAAACCGAGCCACGACATGAATTTACTTTTTTTTGTCATACTTGCTAATAACCACTTATAAAAATCTGATAAACTAAAATTTGAAATAGCTTGGCAATGCCCAGCAATAGTTGCTAATAAATACAACCATTCAAAACGTAAGTGTTCAATAGTAACACTTTTAATGCGGTTGAAAAATGAAGCTACACGTAATCGCCCATAATATTATCTGAGCTAGATACCATATACCATTTTTTAGTGAGCTAAATGAGAAAAAAAACAACGCAAAATAAAGCTACTAACAAGCCCAGTGATGGCTTTATTAGAGTGATTAGTGGTCAGTTTCGAGGCCGTAAACTCCCTGTTAAAAACGTAGAAGGCTTGAGACCTACTACCGATCGAATTAAAGAAACTGTATTTAATTGGCTAATGCAAGATACGCGTGACGCAAATGTACTTGATTGTTTTGCCGGTTCTGGTGGATTGGGATTTGAAGCGCTATCACGATTTGCTAAAAGCGCTACATTTATCGAGCTCGACTCATTAGCTGCTAAGCAATTAGAACAAAATATTAGCACTTTAAAGCTCGACAACGCATACGTTAAACATACCAATTCGCTCTCCTTTTTAGAGCAAAAAAACACAAACGAAGCCTTTAATCTTGTATTTGTTGACCCACCATTTCGTAAAGATTTAGCGCAAACAACCTGCGATTTATTAGAAAAAAACCAATGGTTAAGCAACGACGCATTAATTTATGTTGAAGTAGAGGCAGAGCTAGCCACCTTGGAAACGCCAACCAACTGGTTGTTAATTAAAGAAAAAAAGGCGGGGCAAGTACTTTGCCAACTGTACCAGCGCCAAGCAAATTAATACTGTTTAACGTAATGCGTTTCTGTTAATATTGTCCTTTACATGTGGTGTTGCTTCGGATTACAATACCGCACCATTTTTGAACCACTTGATCAATGTTTGATCAACTTGAGCAACGCTCATAATTTAGGTAGGTGAATTTTTAATGCCAGTAATTAAAGTAAGAGAGAACGAACCGTTTGACGTAGCACTTCGTCGCTTCAAGCGTTCATGTGAAAAAGCAGGAATCCTTTCAGAAGTTCGTCGTCGCGAGCACTATGAAAAACCAACAGCTGAGCGTAAGCGTAAAAAAGCTGCTGCAGTTAAACGTCACATGAAAAAACTTTCTCGTGATAACGCTCGTCGCGTTAAATTATACTAATATATTAGGTCTTGTATAAATGAGCCTTTTAATAACGCTAAAAGATGCGCAAAAAGATGCGATGAGAGCTAAAGACAAGCAACGTCTTAACCCTATTCGTATGGTACTTGCTGCAATCAAGCAACGTGAAATTGACGAGCAAATAACACTAGACGACGCAGGTATTACCTCCGTTATAGTGAAGCTTGTTAAACAACGTCGTGACTCTTACACTCAGTACAAAGATGCTGGGCGTGATGATTTAGCTGATATTGAAGCCAATGAAATAGTAGCGCTTGAAACTTTTTTACCTCAACAATTGAGTGAAGAAGAAATAATTGCTCTCATTGACGCGGCTATTGCTGATACTAATGCAGCAGGTATGCAAGACATGGGTAAAGTAATGGGTATAATCAAAAGCAAAGCTGAAGATCGAGCCGATATGGGTAAGATTTCTGGTTTAATTAAGCAAAGATTAACTGCCTAATACTCCCACATACATTAAAGTATGATTGAAGTAAACCGAGCCTAGCGCTCGGTTTCTTTGTTTTTAACTTTAATAAAAAGTACACCGATTAGGTTACTTTAAAATGAAATTTTTTATAGCTTCCCTATTTATTTCGCTGTCATTTTGGTAAGTTAAAGCACACTATATTTTGCATCAAGCAAGTATAAAAAAGTAAATTTCATATTCGTTCTTCTTCTTATTATTTCAGGACTGTATTTTACTAATGGCCGGAAAGATCCCACGTAACTTTATAGACGATTTACTTGCCAGAACCGATATTGTCGACCTGATAGACTCAAAAGTAGGTCTAAAAAAAGCAGGTAAGGATTATCAAGCTTGCTGCCCATTTCATAACGAAAAATCTCCCTCATTTACTGTATCGCAAGACAAACAGTTTTATCACTGCTTTGGGTGTGGCGCTAATGGTAATGCTATTTCGTTTGTAATGGAGTACGAAAAGCTAGAGTTTGTAGATGCTATTGAAGAAATAGCTAGCATGCTTAACTTAGAAGTACCTCGAGAACAAGGCGCAAACTCAGCACCAGAGCGTACAGCTGCGCAAAAGCGCTCCGATTACGACTTAATGCTTCATACTGCTCGCTTTTATCAGCACCAATTAAAACACCATAGTAATTCTGCTGCTGTTATTGAGTATGTTAAAGGCCGTGGTTTAAGCGGTGAAACTGTTAAAAAATTTATGATTGGCTACGCTCCCAGTGAATGGGATGGGCTATGCCTACAGCTTGGTCGTAATAAAGAACAAAAAGAGCAATTGGTTGAGCTAAAGCTAGCTTCAGAAAAAACACCAGGCAGACAATTTGATTTTTTCCGCGATCGCCTAATGTTCCCTATTCGCGATAAACGCGGACGCGTTATTGCATTTGGTGGGCGTGTAATGCAAGCCGACCAAGGGCCAAAATATCTAAACTCGCCAGAAACCCGAATTTTCCATAAAGGCTTTGAGCTTTATGGGCTTTACGAAGCAAAGCAAGCCCATAAAAAACTTGATCATGTAATGATTGTTGAAGGTTATATGGATGTTGTTGCCTTAGCTGAACAAGGGATTGAATATGCAGTTGCATCACTGGGGACAGCAACAACAAGCGAGCACATGCACACTTTATTTAGAACTACTGATAAAGTAATCTGTTGTTACGATGGCGACAGGGCTGGCCGTGACGCTGCTTGGCGGGCACTTGAAAATGCACTCCCTTATTTAAACGATGGTAAAGCACTACAATTTGCATTTTTACCAGATGGCGAAGACCCTGACTCGCTTGTACAAAAAGAAGGTAAGGAGCAATTCGAATTGCGCCTAAGCCAAGCAGATGACTTTACCAAAGTATTGTTTAATAAATTAAGCCAAGAGGTTGATTTAACACTCGATTCAGGAAAAGCTAAACTTCTTAGTGCAGCACTTCCACTAATTGAAAAAATTCCAAGTGAGTTTTATCAAGAAAACATTCTTGAACAATTAGGACGCTTAATTGGCAGAACGCGTGAGCAGTTGAATAGCCGTTTAAAAACGCCTAAACAACAACACTCTATTGAACGTAAATTTAAAATAACACCTATGCGCCAAGCTATCGGTATATTGATCCAGCACCCTAATTTAGCTAAAAGTGTGCCGTATTTACCTGAGCTTGCACAAATGAACATTGCTGGCATAGGGCTGTTATTACGATTACAAGAACAAGCTTTAGAAAAAGAAAATGTGACCACTGCGCAACTGCTCGAGTTTTTTCGAGGAACTGAAGATTACGAGCCATTAATCAAGCTTGCAACGTGGCAACATGAAATAAATGAAGAACGTTTAGAGACGGTTTTTAAAAATACTTTCAAGTTTATTGAAGATCAGTGTTTAAATTATCGACTCGAGACCCTATTAATAAAGGACAAGACACAAGGCCTTAGTAGCGATGAAAGGCTTGAGTGTCATTTGTTAATGACAGCGTTAAAAGCGACTAACAGCTAGGGTCTGTTTATCTTTCGAGGTTAAGTTTACAGCAGTGTGTTTGGTATTTAGGCAAGACAGAGCCTATGTAGTGTGGTTATTCCACATAAATAGGCGATAACGCAGCATAAATGCCAAACACGCGCTGCCCTTTGGGTTCGACCCAAGGGAGGTTTACTCTTTGTTGCTCGGTTTTTACTTAGCCCACTAGGTTACAAACCTCGCGCCGCGATTAAACCACCCTTGGATAGAACAAACTTTAATCCTGAAAGACCAACAGACCCTAGTCAAAATTGATTTAAACTGTTATACTGTGCTATTCACTGCGTCACATTATTCTAGTTAGCTTTAATGCAAACTACATGATGGCGCCTGTTGTATCAACTTATCAGAGTGGAAGAAACAATCTCTATGGATCCAACTCCTCAGTCACAATTAAAACTTCTGATTCAGAAAGGTAAAGAGCAAGGCTACTTAACTTTTGCAGAAGTAAATGATCACCTTCCACAAGACATTATAGACTCAGATCAAGTAGAAGATATCATAAGCATGATTAATGACATGGGTATCAAGGTTAGCGAAAACGCGCCTGATGCTGATGAATTAATGATGCAAGAAACAACGACAGACGAAGACGCAGCTGAAGCTGCCGCTGCAGCCCTTGCGACTGTAGAAAAAGAAATCGGCCGTACAACGGATCCAGTTCGCATGTACATGCGCGAAATGGGTACTGTTGAACTTCTTACACGTGAAGGCGAAATTGTAATCGCTAAACGTATTGAAGAAGGCATTAATCAAGTACAGATTTCTGTTGCAGAGTACCCTGAAGCAATCACTTACCTACTAGAGCAGTGGGATAAGTTTGAAGCTGAAGAAATGCGTTTAAGCGATATTATCGTTGGTTTTATCGATCCTAATGAAGATACAGCGCCAATTTCAGCAACTAACATCGGTTCAGAATTAAGTGCTAAGCAACTTGAGGACGACGATAAAGATGACAAAGATGATGCTGATAGCGATGATGAAGATGAAGAAGAGATAGACACAGGGCCAGATCCTGAAGAAGCTCGTATTCATTTTGAAAATTTACGTGATTTATATAATAAAGCACGTGATACGTTTGAAGCTAAAGGTCGTTCGCATCCTGAATCACAAGCAGCCATTTTTGAAATTGGTGAGCTTTTCAGAACATTTAAATTAATACCTAAACAGTTTGACCGCATGGTAAATAACATGCGTGAAATGATGGATCGAGTTCGTGTTCAAGAACGCCTAATCATGAAGCAAGCTGTTCAAATTGCTAAATTACCAAAGAAAACATTCGTTAAGCATTTTGCTAATAACGAAACTGACGCTTCTTGGGTTGATTTAGAAATTTCAGGTAACGAAAAGTATTCAGCTAAACTTGAAGAAGTTAAGCCAGAAATCATTCGTAGCATTAATAAATTATCTGTTATTGAACAAACAACAGGTTTAAGCATTGAGCGTATTAAAGACATCAACCGTCGAATGAGCATAGGTGAAGCGAAAGCACGCCGTGCGAAAAAAGAAATGGTTGAAGCTAACTTACGTCTTGTAATCTCAATTGCTAAAAAATACACAAACCGTGGCTTACAATTCTTAGATTTAATCCAAGAAGGTAACATTGGTCTGATGAAAGCGGTTGATAAGTTTGAATATCGCCGTGGTTATAAGTTCTCTACTTATGCTACGTGGTGGATACGTCAAGCAATCACACGCTCTATTGCTGACCAAGCAAGAACAATCCGTATCCCTGTACATATGATTGAAACGATTAATAAACTTAACCGCATCTCTCGTCAAATGTTACAAGAAATGGGTCGTGAGCCAAATCCAGAAGAATTAGCAGAACGCATGATGATGCCTGAGGATAAAATCCGTAAGGTACTTAAGATTGCTAAAGAGCCAATTTCAATGGAAACACCAATCGGTGATGATGAAGATTCTCACTTAGGTGACTTTATCGAAGATACAACTATTGATTCGCCAATCGATTCGGCAACAATGGAATCTCTTCGTGGCGCAACTAACGATGTACTTGCAGGCTTAACAGCTCGTGAAGCTAAAGTACTACGTATGCGTTTTGGTATTGATATGAATACCGACCACACCTTAGAAGAAGTAGGTAAACAGTTTGACGTAACACGTGAACGTATTCGTCAAATAGAAGCGAAAGCGCTGCGTAAATTACGCCACCCTTCTCGCTCAGATTTACTGAAAAGCTTTTTAGACGCTAAATAATTTAGCGCTACTATATAAACTAAAAAGGCCGCTATAGCGGCCTTTTTTCTATTTGAAGGAAATAACCATGGCTTGGATCCAAATTCGTATTAATGCCAATGCTGCAACAGCTGATGCCGTAAGCGATCTATTAATGGAAGCGGGTAGTGCTTCAGTAACCTTTATTGACGCAAAAGACACCCCTATCTACGAGCCTAAAATTGGCACCGTTGTGTTCTGGGCTGATACCACAGTTATTGGCTTGTTCGAAGCTAATCATGATATGAACGCAGTCGTTGCGTTATTAAAGCGCCATGATGAGCTAAAAGACAATTTAGTATACAAAATCGAGCAACTTGAAGATAAAGACTGGGAACGTGAATGGATGGATAACTTCCACCCTATTCAATTTGGCGAAAAACTATGGATTTGCCCAAGCTGGCGCGATATTCCTGACCCTGATGCTGTAAATGTATTGCTAGACCCTGGCCTTGCTTTTGGCACGGGCACACATGCAACAACGGCCTTGTGCCTTAAATGGTTAGAAAGCCAAGATCTGACGGGTAAAACGGTTGTTGATTTTGGTTGTGGTTCAGGCATTTTAGGTATTGCAGCTATAAAACTAGGTGCAGAGCGTATGATTGGGATAGATATTGACCCTCAAGCGCTTGAAGCAAGCCTTGATAACGCGAACCGAAATGGTGTTGCAGACAAACTCGAAGTATACCTTCCAGAAAACCAACCTGAGTTTAGTGCAGATATAGTAGTGGCTAATATTTTAGCCCAGCCACTTCGCGAATTACATAGTGTGATTTTAGGGTTATTAAAGCCAGGTGGTAAAATTGCCATGTCGGGTATTTTAGAAGAACAAGCGCAATCGGTTGCTGACATTTATGCACCGTTCATTGAACTAGATGACATTGCCGTTGAAGGTGATTGGACTCGAGTAAGTGGCACTAAAAAAGCGTAATAAATCGAACAATCAAATCTAGAGCATTAACTCAAAACATGCATGTAAAGCCTGTATTTAACAGGCTTTACTATTTTTTTACATATCCAAAAATTTTCTAGTTATCTTGTAAAAAATAAAATCTGTATGAATTTCAAACAAATCAACCTACTTGTCATGTGGTTATCAAATGTCAATACGAAAAGGGCAAAAAAAAGTTACTTTTGTTCAATTTATAGCCTTTGATTTTTGTGAAAAAAACCGTAAACTTAGCGCCCCTTGAAAAGAGGCCTATTGAATATAGTGCGTATCGGTAAATACCAACTTGAGAATAATGTAATTGTCGCGCCAATGGCAGGCATTACAGACAGACCATTCAGACAACTTTGTCGACGCTTAGGTGCGGGATTAGCTGTGTCTGAAATGCTATCGTCAAATCCTAAGGTTTGGAAAACAGAAAAGTCGATGAACCGTATGGATCACAGCGGTGAGTCGGGTATACGCGCGGTGCAAATTGCAGGAGCAGATCCTGAGCTTATGGTGCAGGCCGCACAATTCAATGTTGCTAATGGTGCACAGATCATAGATATCAATATGGGGTGCCCAGCAAAAAAAGTGAACAAGAAACTCGCAGGCTCTGCCTTATTACAGTTTCCTGAACTTGTGGAAGAGATTATTGATGCAGTCGTTAATGCTGTTGATATACCTGTGACACTTAAAATCCGTACAGGATGGGATCCGGATAACCGTAATGGTGTAGAGATTGCGAGAATAGCTGAACGTTATGGCATTGCATCACTTGCTGTACATGGGCGTACGCGCGCATGTATGTACAAAGGTGATGCTGAGTACGCCACGATTAGGGATATAAAACGTTCAGTGTCGATTCCTGTTGTTGCCAATGGTGATATTACATCACCAGAAAAAGCAAAACAGGTTTTAGACTATACGGGTGCAGATGCCATTATGATTGGCCGAGCCGCCCAAGGTCGCCCTTGGATATTTAGGGAGATAGACCACTATTTGCGAACTGGGGAACATTTACAGCCACCTGCTATTGCAGAGGTGCGCAGTATATTAATGGAGCATTTAACAAACCTCCATATGTTTTACGGTGAGCCAATGGGAGCGCGAATTGCTCGCAAACATGTATCTTGGTATTTGCAAACCCATGACAGTGATGGTCAGTTTAGGCGAGTATTTAATGCGCTCGACAACCCACAGGCACAGGTCGTCGCATTAGAGCAATACTTTAAAACACTAGCAGCTAACTAAGAAAGAAAGAGACTTAATAATGTTCGAACAAAACGTGACTTCTCCATTTATCACTAACCCTCATGTTCAGTCACACGAGAAACCGCAGCCATTGCGTGATGCAGTAAAAAAAGCTGTTCACCACTATTTAAAGCAGCTTAACGGTCAAGATGTGCAAGACGTTTACGACCTTGTTCTTTCAGAGCTAGAAGCGCCATTACTTGAAGAAGTAATGACATATACACGTGGTAACCAAACTCGTGCAGCAATTTTACTAGGTATCAACCGTGGTACTTTACGTAAAAAGCTTAAAAAATACGGCATGAACTAATACCAATTATATTGAAAGCGTAAGTATTCTAACGAGCTAAACAAGCCCATAACGTCGTTAAAAATTTTTTATGTAGAATAACTACACTGCAAAATTTTTGCCTTGTTATAGACTTGTTCTTCTATCGTTATTACTACTTACTAATCCAATACAACTGGTATTATGCAAAAAAAGCACCTTAGGGTGCTTTTTTTATGCCTACAGTTTATTAACTAAATTGCAAAATGCTCACGCTTATTGAGCCTTTATAAGTCGTTTTTTGAGTAGTAATCAGTTAAAATGCCCGCTTCTAAGCTAGCTCATTAACTGAGGAAATCAAACTACAATGGATACTCATCGTCCCATTCGTCGCGCACTATTAAGTGTGTCTGATAAAACCGGTATTGTTGAATTTGCCCGCGCACTTGAAGCGCAAGGCGTTGATATTTTATCAACTGGCGGCACATGTAAACTACTTGCTGATAACGCCATAAAAGTGACTGAAGTATCAGATCACACAGGCCACCCTGAAATCATGGATGGTCGCGTAAAAACTCTTCACCCAAAAATTCACGGCGGCATATTAGCCCGTCGCGGACAAGATGAAAGCGTAATGGCAGATAACAACATTTCTGCTATCGACATAGTTGTAGTTAACTTATACCCCTTTGCGAATACAGTCGCTCAAGAAAACTGCAGCCTTGAAGATGCCATTGAAAATATTGATATTGGCGGCCCTACAATGGTTCGTGCAGCAGCTAAAAACCACAAAGATGTAACAATCGTGGTAAACGCGAGCGACTACGACCGTGTTATTAGCGAAATGCAAAACAACAATGGTTCAACAACGTACAAAACACGTTTTGATTTAGCGATTGCCGCCTACGAGCACACAGCACAATACGATGGCATGATTGCTAACTACTTCGGTAAAATGGTGCCTGATTACACCGAGGAAGCTGCTGTAGAGACTAAATTCCCACGTACTATCAATATGCAGTTCACTAAAAAGCAAGATATGCGTTACGGTGAAAACTCACATCAAGATGCTGCTTTTTATGTTGAAAATGACATTGCTGAAGCATCAGTTGCAACAGCAACTCAATTGCAAGGTAAGGCCCTTTCGTTTAACAACATTGCAGATACCGATGCAGCACTTGAATGTGTTAAAGAATTTGACGTACCTGCGTGCGTAATTGTAAAACATGCTAATCCGTGTGGTGTTTCAATTGGGAGCAATATTCTACAAGCATACGAGCGCGCTTTTAAAACAGACCCTACATCAGCATTTGGTGGCATTATTGCCTTTAACCGAGAGCTAGATGCAGCAACTGCACAAGCAATTGTTGACCGTCAGTTTGTTGAAGTAATTATTGCACCTAGTATTTCGAGCGACGCTGCAAAAATTGTTGAAGCTAAAAAGAACGTGCGCCTATTAGAGTGTGGACAGTGGACAGGTAAAGCAGCTGGCCAAGATATTAAACGCGTTAACGGCGGTATTTTAGTTCAAGACCGCGACTTAGGCATGGTAACGCAAGGCGACTTAAAAGTTGTTTCTAAGCGCCAGCCTTCTGAGCAAGAACTTAAAGATTTACTGTTTTGCTGGAAAGTAGCTAAATTTGTTAAATCAAACGCAATTGTTTATGCCCGTGACGGTATGACCATTGGTGTAGGCGCAGGCCAAATGAGCCGCGTATACTCAGCTAAAATTGCAGGTATAAAAGCCGCCGACGAAAACCTTGAAGTTAAAGGTTCAGTTATGGCGTCTGACGCATTCTTCCCATTCCGTGATGGCATTGACGCAGCCGCAGCCGCTGGCATTACTGCGGTAATTCAGCCTGGTGGCTCAATGCGTGATGAAGAAGTGATTGCAGCTGCTGATGAAGCTGGCATGGCAATGGTACTAACTGGTATGCGCCATTTCCGCCACTAATCACACAAAGGGTTAAACGTTGGTTTAACCCTTTTTGTTTGCTATAAATTCACGTATTCTGATTATTCAATAACCTATTTAAAATTATAATGTGAAGGAACAAACAATGAAATTTGCGCTAAAATCGCTACTTGTAGCCACACTAACAATGACATCGACTATGGCTATGGCGCTTAGCCATAACCACGAATCAAGCCTTGAACATGCACTTCAATCAAGCGAACGCAATGCTAAAAACAGCGCTCGTGATGAATATCGTCACCCAGCTCAAACACTTGCATTTTTTGGCTTTAAACCAACCATGACAGTTGTTGAAATTGCACCCGGTGGTGGTTGGTATAGTGAAATTTTAGCGCCAGCATTAAAAGAGCAAGGCACTTATTATGTCGCGCACTTCCCTGCTGATTCATCAGTTGGCTACTACCAACGCTCTCTTGCAGGCTTTAAACAAAAAGTAGCTGAAGATGAGCGCTTTAGTAGCGTTAAAATTACTGAGTTTGCACCTGTAACACATTTAGATATTGCACCAGCTGGCAGTGCCGATATGGTTTTAACATTTCGTAATGTACATAACTGGTATATGGGCAAAGATAAAAGCGGTGCATTAAGTGCATTCCAAGCTTTTTATAAAGCCCTTAAACCAGGTGGTACATTAGGTTTAGTTGAACACCGTTTAGCTGAAGAGCGTGCTGATGAAGATCAAAAAACATCAGGTTATATGAAGCAGAGCTACGTAGTAGACCTTGCTGAACAAGCTGGGTTTGAATTAGTAGCAAGCAGTGAAATAAATGCAAATCCAAAAGATACAGCCGATCACCCTAAAGGTGTATGGACGCTACCACCAAGCTTAAGACTCGGCGAACAAGATGCTGACAAATATAAAGCCATTGGTGAAAGCGACCGCATGACGCTGAAATTTAAGAAACCGCTTTAAATAGGAATTTTCGCCATGAATGTTTTAGTCATTGGCAGCGGCGGCCGCGAACACGCACTTGCGTTTAAAGCCGCTCAAAACACCAAAGTAAATACTGTATTTGTAGCCCCTGGTAATGCAGGTACTGCACTTGAACCAAAACTTGAAAACGTAGCAATAAACGTTGACGACTTAGATGGTTTACTTAATTTTGCACAGCAAAATAAGGTAGAGCTTACTATTGTAGGTCCAGAAATACCGTTAGTACTGGGTGTTGTTGATAAGTTTCGTGAACATAACATGGCTATTTTTGGACCAACGGCGGGCGCAGCTCAGCTTGAAGGTTCGAAATCGTTTACTAAAGACTTTTTAGCACGTCATAAAATCCCAACGGGCGACTACCAAACGTTTGAACAAATTGAGCCTGCCCTTGCTTATTTAAAAGAGAAAGGCGCGCCAATTGTTGTAAAAGCAGATGGTTTGGCTGCGGGTAAAGGCGTAATTGTAGCCATGACGGAGGCCGATGCCGAAGAAGCTATTCGCGATATGCTTGCGGGTAATGCTTTTGGCGATGCGGGAAGTCGTGTTGTTATTGAAGAGTTTTTAGACGGTGAAGAAGCGTCTTTCATTGTAATGGTTGATGGTAAAAACGTATTACCATTTGCAACAAGCCAAGATCATAAACGCGCTTACAATGGCGATGCGGGTCCTAACACGGGTGGCATGGGTGCATACTCACCTGCGCCAGTTGTTACTGATGAAATCCACCAGCGTATTATGAACGAAGTGATCTACCCTACGGTAGAAGGCATGGCAAGCGAAGGCCATCCGTACACCGGCTTTTTATATGCAGGTTTAATGATTGACGAAACAGGCACCCCTAAAGTAATTGAGTACAATTGTCGCTTTGGCGATCCTGAAACTCAACCAATGATGCTACGTTTGCAATCAGATTTGGTTGAATTGATTGAAGCTGCTAACCGTGTAGAACTTGATAAAACAACAATTGAGTTTGACCCACGCGCAGCCGTTGGTGTTGTACTTGCCGCTAAAGGTTACCCTGGTGATTACCCTAAAGGTGACGCTATTTCGGGGCTAAAAGTGGATTACCCTGCAGGTGAAAAAGTGTTTCATGCGGGTACTAAACAAAGTGGCAATGACGTTGTAACCGCAGGCGGTCGCGTATTATGCGCAACAGCACTTGGTAACACTGTTACGCAAGCGCAGCAACGCGCCTATGAGCTTGTTAAACAAATTAGCTGGGATGGTATGGAATATCGTACAGATATAGCTTACCGTGCTATTGCACGCGAGCAATAGCCTATAATACCTATTCATTGGTATAACCAATTAATTTAACTAAAAAAGCGCAGTTTCCCTGCGCTTTTTTAGTGCTACACTAATTAAAAGGTTTTCTAAAAGTAAATTAACGTTGGAACTAAGAACTTTACGTTACCATGCAATTGCTGTTGCCATACTGATTTTTATATTTTTTATAATCAGTACATTGGCATCAAACTTAGTCGTGCCTACACGATATACAATTGATAAAACGGCTCCAATGTACCTCGATTACGCCTACTATATTGACAAAACCAAAACTAAAACATTCGATAACATCATTAACCAACCTGAATTACTTACTCATCAACCATTTTCAGATGTTCCATGGAGCTTTAGCCAACAAAATTATTGGTTGTTTCTTGATTTAGAAAATAAAAGTCTTAACAAGCAAAATGTTGTAGCACATTTTGACAACCCTATGGTCGATCACCTTACGGTTTATCGCCTCGATAAAAATAACAAACTAATTGAAACATACAAACTCGGCGATAAAGAAGAAGCCCTCTCTTTGTTTGAATACAGCGTACCGCATATTCGCTTTTTAGTAGAAAGAAAATCATCACAACGCCTAGTAATAAAAATAGACACAATAGGCATAAGTAAAACACCTGTAAACTTGTATCGTGATAAAGAGTTTATTGACTTAGTGCGCTCTCAAGCTGGGATCTGGGGTATTTTTGTAGGCGTGCTATTGATGGCTGCGCTTTACAACTTGGTGCTTTATTTTGGTATAAAAGACCGTGTTTATTTAATTTATATTGGCTACATCGTCAGCGCTATTACGCTAATGGGTGCAGTACTGGGCTTTGGTTTTTATTTATGGCCTAAGCAATGGCAGCTCTTTATTCACGAACAAATTGTATTTAGTAATTATGGGGTCGCCTTTTTCACCCTTGCTTTTTGCACCATGTTTTTGCGCTATCATAAAGATAAATGTTGGCGTTACAAAATGAGCATAGCTCTACTTTGGCTAATGTTTACTCTTGCTGTATGTAGCTTGTTTATTCCTGAAAATATAGCGGCTCCTATATTTTTTGGTGTAATGGTACTGCTTTATATTACTTGTATTATTTTAATATATAACAAGTTACGCAGTGGTTTTAGGTGGGCTAAGTTTTATGTTTTATCATGGATACCGCTAATTTTTGGTGCGGCAATTCAGCCTATGGAACTCACTGGTGTTTTACCGTATACCTTTGCAACCCGCCATGCCTTTTTAGTCGCTATTTTGTGTGAAGTTATTTTAATGGCGATGGCATTAGCAGACAGGGTAAGGTATCAGCGAGAACGTGCGCTTTATCATGCCACGCATACACAACAAACACGATTACTTAATAGCTCCAAGCTAAAACAAGCATTTATGGCACTACAAAGCCAAAACCGCTCAACAACGTTGTGTTTAATAAAAATACGTCACTTTAATTCACTCAATACAATTATTACCTCTTCTCAGGGCTACACACTTATAAAGCATATAGCCAAAGAGCTTGAATTAGAACTCAGCCATGAACGTGAATTTACAAACCTCGAAACAGATTTAAACACCAGTCCTCGCTTAGCCGATTTAAGCAGTGGTGTATTTGCCTGTATTTCTACAAAAACACAAAACCAAGAAATGCTAGAAGCACTACTGACTAAAATAATTAGTAGCCTACCAAAACAATATGAAATTAAAGGGCTAAACCTGCAGCTTAGTTACAGTATAGGTATTAGTAGTGCAGGCAAGACTAACGACTTTGAATATTGGTTAAAGCGTGGTTATTTAGCGCTTAAAAAAGCAAAAGGTAGCGTTAATCAAGTTGGGTCATCGTCAAACGGTAATAATCTGATGATGGACGTTGCTCTAGCCGCTAAGCTGCAACAAGCAATCAAAACAAATCAACTGGCGCTTTATTACCAACCTCAAATAAACTTATTAAGTAACCACGTAAGTGGTGCTGAAGCTTTATTACGTTGGCCCGACCCAACTTACAGCAACTTATCAATTGAAGAGCTAATAATACTTGCTGAACACACAGGTATTATTAACGAGCTAACACTGTGGGTAATAGAGCAAGCTTGTAAAGACATAGTTGAGCTTACTAAAAATGGCTATAACGAGCACACAATTAGCGTAAATTTAAGTGCTAAAAACTTAACCATAAATAATTTAGCCGAAAAAGTAGAAAATATTTTAATTAAATACCAAGTGCCGGCACACTTACTTAAATTTGAACTAACCGAATCAGCCTTCGTAGATAGTCAAGATGCACTTATAGAGTTAATTGATGAGTTAACCGCATTAGGTATTAAAGTGGTACTGGATGACTTTGGGACAGGCTACGCGTCACTTAGCTACTTAGTTAATTATCACTTTAGTGAGCTTAAAATAGATAAGTCATTTGTTTTTGATTTGCCTAACAACCCAACTCACCAAGTTATTGTACAAACAGCCATTGATATGGCGCATAACCTCAATTTATCAATAACAATTGAGGGGGTAGAAACCCAAGAAATCCATCACTTGCTCAAAGATATGAACGCTGATTCCGCCCAAGGTTATTTATACGCAAAAGCACTGCCTTACACCGACTATTTACACTTCTTAAAAAGCCAATATAGCTTAAAAATGTTAGACTCCTCTTTTTAACATCTTTAGGGGCCAAGTAAAGATGCAAGGCACACTGCGTAAACTAAAATCGAGCTTAACCGAACCAGTACAATATCACTTACCTGTAGGTGAACACTTAGTAGACTTAAATGCATTTATAGGTAAGGAGCTTACGCTTACCTTTAGTGGCACTATTTTATGTTCTAACTGCGGTAAAAAAACCAAAAAAAGCTATTCTCAAGGTCACTGTTTTGTATGTATGCGCAAGCTTGCTAGTTGCGATATGTGCATAATGAAACCAGAAACTTGCCACTACGATCAAGGTACATGCCGAGAGCCACAGTGGGGCAAAGAAAACTGCATGATCCCACACTATGTGTATCTCGCTAACACCTCAGGTTTAAAGGTAGGTATTACCCGCCACACACAAATACCGACTCGCTGGGTTGATCAAGGCGCCACTCAGGCATTACCTATTTTTAAAGTGCAAACTCGCCTGCAATCTGGTTTAGTAGAAGTTGCATTGGCTGAATTTATTGCCGACAAAACTAATTGGCGCAATATGCTAAAAGGTCAAAACGACGCAATTGACTTAAAGGCAGCAGCAGCCGAGCTGATCCCACAAATTAGTGAAAAGCTAAACGAGCTCAGTGAATTATTTGGCGCAACAGCAATAGAGCAACTTGATGAAGATGTGGTTGATTTAAACTTTCCAGTAACCGAATACCCAACAAAAATCAGCTCATTTAACTTTGATAAAGACCCTGTTGTAAGTGGTGTTTTACAAGGTATTAAAGGTCAGTACTTAATCTTTGAAAAAGGCGTTATTAATATACGTAAATTTACGTCTTATGAAGTAACCGTAGGCTAACGGGCCATGTTAAACAGCTACCCACAATTATTGGTTATTTATAATGAGCTTGAGATAGCCCATAACCTACAAGAGCAACAAGAGTGCTTGCACAGCGTTACGCAAAGTGAGCTAAGCGATGTGCGAGTACTTAACAAGCAAGGTGACTACCTTAATTTACAAGGCACTGTTTGCCCTAAATTGAATGGCGAGCAACTAGCACAGCTTGTTACAGCTTACTTATTAAATGAAGGACAATGCTGCCTTGGTAAAATCAAAACCCTAAGCTCAGCGCAGGCGTTTGATTTACTAGGGCTATAAACACTCTCTTTATTTAAACCTCAGTAAGCACTTTTATATGCGCTACAGCACTGCGACCTAAAGCTGATAGCGCATAGCCACCTTCTAAATACGAAATAACCCCTTTGCAACCGCCCTCTTTAGCAACACCACATAGTTGCTCGGTAAGCCAAATATAGTCATCTTCAACAAATTTTAAGCTTGCCATATCATCTTCTAGGTGAGCATCGAACCCTGCGCTTATAAAAAGTAATTCAGGTTTAAACGCTTTTAATTTTGGTAGCCATTGCCCAGTAAACACCTCTTTTAAATCGTCGCCATTACTGGCAATTGGCAGAGGTGAATTAACTATATGGCTATTATTTTTAACCGCTGTATTTGGATAAAACGGATACTGAAATAACGAACAAAGCAGTACATTTTCGTCATCAATAAAAATATCTTGCGTGCCATTACCGTGGTGTACATCAAAATCCGCAATAGCAATGCGCTTAACCCCTTTGCTTTGTGCGTACTTAACAGCAATAGCTAAGTTATTAAACACACAAAACCCAGATGATGAGTTTTTGTTAGCGTGATGCCCTGGCGGGCGCACTGAGCAAAAAGCAGCATCGAGTTTATCGGCAAGTATTTCATCAACCGCTAACAATCCTGCACCTACTGCCCGCTCAATCGCTTTAAACGAATCGGGGCACAGCCACGTATCGCCATCTAAATTAGCGAGCCCTTCTGTTGGTAGCGTATTTTCTACGTGTTTAAGTAAAGCTTCATCGTGAGCAAGTAAATAATGCTCACGCTCGGCCTTGGGTGCTTGTAGGTGTGTTAAGCCAACATCTACGCCGCTGGCAAGTAATCGGTCTGTTATGGCATCTAGACGTTCTGGGCACTCGGGGTGGTCGTCTATCATTTTATGCTTACGGCAATGAGGATGAGAAATAACAGCGGTACGCATAAAAAGTCCCTTACAAGGTGTAAAAACTTAATATAGCAAAGCCACCGATGGGTGGCTTTGCGACTTTGGTTTATATCAATACTTTAAATATCAATATTAGCTATTTTGCTTTTAAATGTAGGTTTCTAAAGTCAAAGCTAAAGTCGGTCACTTGTGTTGATACCGCACGCATTTTGGCACTGTTTACACGATTTTGTGAGCTCATTTCAAAACGAATAAACGCATCTGCTTCTAGTAATTTTTCATCCCACTTAACAATAAATGTATTGCCAGTGTAATGCTCAAGAGTGCCTTTCAAGCGTTTAGTGTGCGTAAAATCAATGCGTAATTTACCATCTAACTGCTCAATAATTACATCGCCGTACCAATCATCGTGCAATGTTCCGGTGTAATTAATATTTGGTAATTGTGGTTGGTAGTCAGCGGGGGCTTCTGGTTTTGCATTAGCATACGCTTGTTGCTTGCCTTCAAAATGACTTTTAGCTAAATCTTCTACCCAGTCTTTATCTTCAAGTTCAAGTGCATCTTCAAGCACTTCATGGGTTACTGCCGAAAGTGCACCAAAAGCTTGTTGATTAGATAAAATAACAATACCGAGTTTTTTCTCAGGCAATAAAGTAACTTGCGATACCATTCCCAAAATACCACCGCCGTGACCTAACTTTTTAAAGCCGTGGTAGTCTTCAATACTCCAGCCTAACCCATAACCCCTAAACTGCTGATGATACGATTCAAACGCACTTTTAGACGCCATAGACGTAATATGTGGGTGCCACATTTGCGCTTGTTGCTTTTCGCTAAACAGCTGCTCGCCATTAGGCATTTTACCGCCCGCTAATTGCGTACGAAGCCATTGGCTCATATCGCTTACACTTGAAGCAATGGCGCCTGCGCCTCTAAAGTCTTCAAGGTAGTTCACAAAAAATGGATGAAGCGTGCCATCCATAGGAATATGACCTGTCGCCCAGTTTTTATTACTTTTTGGAATACGTGAAAAGCCCGCGCGTGAGTTATCCATGTGCAGCGGTTGTAATATATTTTTTTCGATGTAATCGTTCCAGCTCATCCCCGACACACGTGCAACCACTTCACCAGCGGTAACAAACATCAAGTTGTTATAAGCGTACTTACTACGAAAGCTGCTCGCTGGTTTTAAGTACTGTAATCCCGCTAAAATTTCATCAACTGATTTATCCGTGCTTGGCCAAATCATTAAATCTCCTTGCCCAAGCCCAAGCCCACTGCGATGGCTTAATAAGTCACGAATACGCATTTCGCGTGTTACGTACGAATCGTACAATCTAAACTCTGGTAAATGATCAATTACGCGATCATCCCAGCTTAATTTACCTTCATCAACCAACTTTGCCAGTGCCGCAGTAGTGAATGCTTTTGTGTTTGAAGCAATACCAAATAAAGTGTCTTTGTTTACTTTTTTGTTGGTATCGAGATTAGTTACACCAAAGCCTTTAGCAAATATTACTTTATCGTTTTCAACAATGGCGACTGCCATACCGGGTACGTCAAAACGTGCCATTGACGCTTTAATTACGTCGTCAATTTTGTTGGTATCAACTTGTGCCCAGCTACTAAACGAAGTGCCTGCTAGTAGTGCAATTGCGGCAAGTTTGGTTAATTTCATATCAATCCTATTTTATTATTTTTGATGAACTGCAAATTCAATTGCTGCGCGCTCTTGATTGGTATCGCTTTTTTGTGCGCGATTTAATATCGCATCACTGTATTCTTTTGGTACGCCCGCTTCAAGTGATCCGCGATGAACGTGTTTTATGTACCAATCATATGGGAGTACATTGCTGTCATGGGTATTAGCTATATAACAATGTGCGGCTACAGTCTCACCCGTTAAAAGCGTTGGGGCTATATCTACGCAGTCATAACCTACGCCCTCAATACCATCTAAAATAGCTTTTTCTTCTTCATTGAGCTCATAAATAACGCCGTAAACCAATGCATCTTCTTTATCGCTTGGACAAATACTGCATTTACCTGAGCCATCTTTAAATAGCATATCAAAAGTAAGCTCGTAGCCCTTAAGTATCGCGGTTCCTACACGCTTTACATTGGGCAAGCGCGCTAACAAACGATTAGATGACATATTAGAACCAAACGAAAAATTATATAGCGGCATTTTTATCTCCTGCGCTTTTTGAATAAGTTAAATAACAACACGTACTGCAAGTGCAATTAAAATAATGCCAATTCCACGGTCAAACCAATAACCGCGTTGTTGGAAAAAGCCTCTTACATTATTTCTAGAAAGTATTATTGAAAGTATTGAAAACCACGCCCAAGTAGCCAATGCCATGTACACGCCGTAGCCGACCTGTACGCTAGTAGGTGTTGTTGGGCTAATCACGAGTGTAAATAACGACATAAAAAATAACGTGGCTTTTGGGTTTAATGCATTGGTGAAAAAGCCGCGCCTAAAAGCCACCCAAACGGGCTCCTCTTGAACGGTTTTGTTTTCAATATCTTTTGCAGCCTCGCCTTCATTACTTGCAGGCGGTTTTGCAGCTCTAAGAGCTTGTACGCCTAAATAAGCTAAATATGCACCAGCAAGGTACTTAAGCGCCATAAATAAACTAGGCGATTGCGTTAAAATAAGCGCAACACCCAACACACAATAGGCAACGTGCAGTAAAATAGCAGCGCCAACACCTGCGCTTGTCCACAATGCATTGCGCCTACCTTGTTGCACACTTTGCTTGAGCACAACGGCAAAGTCAGGCCCAGGACTTGCTACTGCAAAAAAATGAGCAATAACAATCAGTAAAAATTCATCTAAGTATTCCACGCAAATCCTTGCTAGTTTGGCGAATAAGCTAATAACAGCGGGTTGGCCGAGTTATTTACCAATGCTTTAATTTCTTTTTGTGCTTTTTTAAACTGGCCACGTAAATGCGGCTTTAAGTGTTTTTTAGACACCTTATCGTTTTTAAAGTAACTAATTAGGGCATGCATAAATACCGTATGCGTTTCACTTAACTTAGCTTCACGGTTAGCGTATGGGTTATAGCAAGAGCCACAACCCCCTTTAAACTGATACACCGTGTTGCTCATCATTACACCAAACCCTAAAAAACAAGCAAGTGCATCAGCAGCTTGTGGTAAATACTCCCTACCACCTGGCGGTAGCACCCCAACGTGATGAATAAGTATAGTAGCCAGAGTACCCGCATAACTTGCCACTAAATCTTGTGGCTGATTAATCTGATTAGGATTAAAAGAAATATTAATCGTATGGCTTGGCGGCACAATTAAATGGCTGCCTTCGCCACGTATTTCATTGCTAAATTCAAAGTGTGGAAAAACTTGCGGTTGTAATTGCTGCGGTGCAACTAGTTGGATAGGCCATGCGTTCATACCCGCGTAATTAGTAACGCGGTTAAAAACATTACTCGCCATTTCTTCAATGCTCGATACCGAATCAGGGAAAAAAGTGGCCGTTGGCAGTATTATTTGAGTGTGCTTTGTAAAAAACTCAGCATCAAAGTTTTCTACAGCCCAAATAAATGTATCAATAAGCCATTGCTGTTCTTGCTGCTCTAATAATGGCTTTGATTTAAATAAAGCTAACATAGTGTGCTCTTTTAGGTTTTAGTTTAGGTGCTTACGTAGGTGCTAACTTAGTCTTTTTGTGTAAGCGCCCAGTCCCACGCTTGAGTATTGTATAGCGGCACTGTTGATAGCGCATGGTGGTGGCTACCACTGGACTCTTTAGTTGAGTACGATAAGTACAATAAAGTACGATTTTCAGCATCGTAAATACGACGCACTTTTAGTGATTTAAATAATATACTTTTAGATGATTTAAAGATCACTTCGCCCGATTTGCTACGGTCTATTTTTTGTAGCTGCTGCGCTGTAATTGGCCCCGTTTGACGACACGCTATAGACATATCAGAGGGATCAGAAAAGTCCAAATTAGCCTCTATATGACTAATATGACAAGTAACGCCCTCAACAATAGGATCTTGCTGCGAATTCACCACAACATCTTTAGTTGTAAATAACCCAAGGCTTACCGAAGCAACATCGTCAGAGCAAGCACTTAACGTAACAATTGCACATGCAAGTAAAGCTAAACGTTTAAATTTTTGTGGTAATTTCATACTTATCCTTAATCAATATATAGGTAACTTAGTAGATGAGTTACTAAGCGAAGGTTCACCTGTTTGTTTTTATACTAACATCAAAAATAAATACGACTAAATTAGTTTAAAGTAAAGATTTTAGATAGCTCAGGGTTTAGTGACCCCTCTTGTATTTGATACAATTACCTCTCGCTCATGCAGTAACTCATAATAGGAAACGCCTAAATGCCGCACATTATTATTGAACACTCAGAAGACCTCCCCGTTTTACCTCAAGTACTGGTAGAAAAAATTCATACAACCGCTTTCGAAAGTAACTTGTTTGAATTAGAAACCATAAAAACACGTGCTATTGCTTATCAGCAATATCAACTTGGCGCAGGAAAATCAGGGTTTATACATATCGCGGTACATATTTTGGCAGGACGCTCAATTGAGCAAAAACAAATGTTAAGCGAACTGCTACTTTCATGTTTAAAAACATATTGCAGAGCATCAGACAGTCTAAGCGTAAATATTTACGATATTGAGCATGAGATATACCGTAAAAATTAGTTAACTCTTGTAGTTTTGAGCAATAAAAGTAAATACTAGTAAGTAAAAAGCCCCAATCGGGTAATGCCGATCAGTTAAGAAAATGACCGGTTGACCGATCCAAACGATCATGCAAAATCCGTAGTTAGGAAACTAACTACGGATTTTTTTGTGAATATAGAACAAGCACTGCAAGCAACACT